>JANQFA010000057.1 GCA_028278065.1 Myxococcota bacterium | reverse complement strand
GATGCTTTGAGCGGCTCACGAGGGGGAGTTTCTCATCCCGGAACTGTCAAACTCTGACTGCCTCCCCGGCAGAGCCGGGGGGACTCCCGACGGGCTAGTCTAGTAGCTTAGAGTCGACAAGCCACATCGGTTCCGAGCGCGGGGCGAATTGTGCAGACTGGCGGACATGTCGGAGCTCCCGTCGCGAAACCGTTTGGTCTGCGCCGCCTTTCACTGGCGCTGCGAGGCGACACCGGTCTGCGCGCTGGTCATTTCCTCCCTCTGGGCAACACCGCGGGAGTTGCTTCGATTCGGAGCTTTTCTTGTCGGCACGACAGCGCCATCGGCCTCCGAGGTCGGCTTCTCCAGCCAAAGACCGCTGGACTTCCATCGCCGTTCCGAACTCCCGAACGACAGCGCAACGATGGGATGGCATTGACCCACTTCGAGCCGGTATACGATGCAAGCGGGGATGAGCGGTTCGTCGATCCCTGTTAGTGGAAGCGACTAGCATGACCGATGAGTTGAACGCGAGGGACGAGGGTCCGGCAGAAGCAAAGCCGATTCACAGCCTCAACGGCGCCGGTCTTCTCCTGAACATCCTTGGCGGATTGATAGTTGGAATGGTCGTTGCTTCAGTATCTCCATTCGTCAAGTTCATACTTGGCCCATTCAGCCTCGATTCCGTCAATCAGCCCGTCCAGCCGCCGACCGAAGCGATCCTCTTCGCCGTCGCGGTCTATTCGGGATTTCTCCTCAATGTGTTTCGTCAGATTCACGGACTCGGCATCGTCTTCGAGGACAAGGACTATCAGCTTGAAGTGGGCCAACACCTCTCGAGACGCGGTCGATTCCTCGCTTTCCTGAGCGCAGTCCTCGTGATGACGTTTGCAGGTCTCCTCCTAGGGGTCGTGCGATCGAGTCCGGAAGACCCGCTGCAGGCCCTGCTCGCCCTCCCGGCCGATCGTGGCTTTGCGCCCGCCATGTGGATACTCGTGTTCCATCTCCTTACGGTGCTGTCTTACTGGCTGTGGGATTATGTAGCCGGTACGAGGACCTCGGCATCGGTGGTGCCGACGTCACCCGCAGACCGCTTCGGGCTCAGGTGGAAAGCGGCGAGCTACGCAGATTTCATTGCGAACTGGAAACGACTCGCGATGGTTTCTTCGCTAGTTGCCATCCTGGTAGTCGTGTTCGTCTTCTTCGCAAGCCAGTGGTTCTCACCGCGTAGCGTGTCCTTAATCCCCATGTTCGTACTGACGCTGCTGACCTTCGGCTACTCGATTACGGACTATGTGTGCAATTCACGCTTCTACTTTCGTCGATACCGGCTCGACAAGACCCGCGAAGAAGGCGAGGAGGGAGACATGAGCAATCCGTCTCGGACGATCGTCATCGTGACGATGTCTGTGCTCGTAGTTGGGATAGCCTGGCTGGCTATACGCACGGGTACGTCTCCCGTCGCTGAGCCCAAGGTCACGCTTCAGTTGAAGTGGGTTTACAATGCGGGCTTCGCCGGTGACCTAGTCGCGAAGAATCAAGAAGACATCTGGGATGGCCTCCATGTCGAGGTGTTGCCTGGCGGCATCGGTGTAGACCCCATCAAGGCGGTCACGACCGGTGTAGCGCAGTTTGGCGTCGCAACTGGGGATCAGCTGTTGCTTGCAGCGGAACAGAGTACACCGCTGGTCGCCCTAGCACTGGTCTATCAGGAAAACCCCCTCTCCTGGATCGTTAAGGCCGACTCTGGTATTGACCAGCCAGCCGACTTACGCAACCGCAACGTAGGTGTGACCTTCATCGACGACGAAGCGCTTTTTCGGAGCATGCTTCGGCGCGCCGGCTTGACCCAGGACGACATTACGATAGTTCCCGTCAAGTTCGACACATCGCCGTTCATTCGAGGCGACGTCGACGCGTATCCGGTTTTTCGCAACACGCAGGGTGTCGAGATCGCGAAAGAGCTGGAGAAGTCTGGAGTAGGAACGCGCTTTGTTAGTCCTGCTGACGTTGGGGTGATCTCGTACTCGAATCTTTACTTCACTACGCGTCAGTACATGGACCGGCATCCCGGGGTCGTTGCTGAGTTCGTCAAGGGCGTTCTTTCGGCGTGGCGTTTCGCACAACTAAACCCCGCAGAGGCGGCGAAGATCATCAAGACGTTTGACGACGAAAACTCCCTTGAGGTCATTGAAGCATCCGTCGTTGAGACCAACCAACTAGTCAAGCTCCCGACCACCCACAACATCGGCGAAATGACGCTAGCCGGATGGGACGACACGCAGACGGTTCTGCTCGACTCCTCAGTTCTGAAGAACAGGGTAGAAATCGTCCAGCACCGGAGGGGTGAGCCGCTGCCCAAAGATCTGCCACAAAGAGCTCTCGTTTTCACCAACGCATTCATACGTTGAGAGCGCGAGTAGTTGTGCCGACTGCTGTGACCAAGTACCCCGTGGATTTCTCACGTGCGAGCACACAACTGGCAATGCTGGCGAATACCGCGAAGTACAGGAGTTTCCTGAGAGCACTTGCGCTTGTGGCGCCGAATCAGGTCGTCATGGATGTGGGCGCAGGCTCTGGAATTCTATCATTGTTGGCCCTAGCCGTCGGGGCGAAGCATGTGATCGCGATAGAGCGAGAGGAAGTCGTGCACTTCACAAGGGCGGTCCTCGCGAGGATGCCGGCGGCGGAGAAGAGAATCACTGTCATAGAAGGCGACTTCTTTTCCGTCGGGAAGAGCGGGGCCAATGCCCAGATGGTCGTCAGTGAGCTGATAGGATACATGGGTTTTGAGGAAGATATCGCGATGGTCATGGCCCAGGCACGGCGAATCGCGATGGCCGCGCGCCTCGTACTCGTACCGCGCTCAATACGGCTCAGCTTGATTCCAATAGCGTTCGCTGGCGACTTGGTCGCTACTACCCCGAGGCTCTCTCTCGAGCCATTGCGTCCGCTTTATGCGCGGCCAACGGTAGCCACCATGCCATACGTCCTCGGAGAGACGGACTTCGTACGTCACAACCTGAGATGGGAGTACTCCGTGGAGGTCGCCCAGCGCGTTGATGCCGTTGCAATTGTGTGCGAGTCGCAGCTAGGCGAGGAATCAATGGTCTCCAATCGGATCTCGACAGATTGGCCGCGATGTGTCTTTCCGCTTTCGGAAGGGATAGAGGTTCCGGGCGGAGCAGTGCTCGGGATCGACTTGGAGTTGATTCGGGGGAAGGATGAATACGAAGGCACGTTGTCACTCGCTTTGAACGGCGGAACACGAAACCAGCACGAGTGGCGCGCATCAGACATAGCTGGGATCGCGAGAGAAGGTGGGTCTGTTGATGAGGTAGTGCAATCCGTGACCTCGCTCCTTCAGGAGCTTGGGGTTCTCGGGCGGTTGAGCAGCCTAATCTAGCATGGCGACTCGGAGTGAGGAGGATGCGGGCGCGAGTCGCGTGGTGCTGGAAGCTAGGGCGGTGGAGCACTCGTATGAGGATGTGAAGGTGCTGGGCTCCATAGACTTGATGGTCGGCAAGGGAGAGGCGGTCTGTGTGATGGCGCCTTCGGGAGCCGGTAAGTCTACGTTGCTTCGAGTCCTTCTCGGGCTTGAGCCGCCGTGTCGAGGACACGCTGCGTGTCGTGTTCCCCGCACTGAGGTTGGCGCGGTTTTTCAGGAGGACAACCTGCTTCCCTGGCTGAACGTCACTGAGAACGCGCGCCTCCTCAACGACTTGACTGGGAAGCCTATTGACCGCGAACGACTGGAGCGCTGCATGGAGCAGTTGGATCTGGTGGAGTTCCGGGCGCACCTGCCTCGGGCGCTGTCTACGGGAATGAAGCAGAAAGTCGCGGTGTGCCGGCTGCTCTCGTATGCGCCGACCTTGCATGTAATCGATGAGGGGCTTGCGAATATGGACGATTGGACTCGCTTTCTCGTGTGCGATCTCGTAAGGGAATCGGCGTTGGGCAGCGGTGGTACGTTGCTAGTCGTTACCCACAATCCGACGGACGCTCTCCATATGGCTGACAAGATCATCCTGGGGACGGGCCGGCCGCTGAGTCTTGAGAGCAGGTTCGAGAATCCCTTGCCTAGAGACCGAGATGTATCTGTTCGCTTCACTCCGGAGTTTCGCGACGCACTGGAGAGGCTGCGTGATGTCCAGAATGACCTTAGATCTTAGGAGCTTGTTGCTTGGATGGAGCGTCTTGTTCGGTGTCTGGGGAGCGTGGACATACGGATTTGGTGTTCCGGAGTATGTGGTTGCTTCGCCCGGCCGCGTTGGAGTCTATCTCTACGAGAACGCTGGCCGAGTGTCGATGATGGCAGGCTTTACCGCTAGCCAGGCACTGGCGGGTTGGATCTTCGGTGTAGTAACCGGGGGTGCCATCGGAGCGATGGCCTACTACTTCCCATTGGGCCGGCGGTTGGTGCTCCCTCCCCTTCTTGCGCTGCAGACGACGCCCATTATCGCGCTCGCTCCTTTGATTTCATTCTGGCTCGGGTACGGATGGTGGGCCAAGGTCGCGGTGGCCGCTGTTGTTTCGATGTTGCCTGTCGTCCTGGCGATGCACGCAGGGCTGGGTGACGCGAAACCGACGCATATCCATACCTTTGAACTCGCAAATGCAAGCAGAGGAACGATATTCTGGCAGGTACGAGTGCGAAGCGCCTGGACATCTGTCCTCGCGTCCCTGAAGGTTGCCGTGGTTTTCGCGGTGATCGGAAGCATCGTTTCCGAGTTCATGGGTGGAAACACGGGCCTCGGGTTCCTGATCATGAAGGCGATCTACGGGTCGAAGGGCGATATCCTAATTGCCGCAGTACTCTGTTCTGCATTGATCGGGCAGCTCTTCTTGGTTCTCCTAGAACGCGCATTGATTCGGTGGGAGGATAGATTCGGAGCCGCAGTACACTGACATATGAAGGACGTTGAACCCAGGAGAGCTCGGCCCCCAATTGAGCAGATCGCGCACGAGTTTGATCTTGTAGCGCCGATATACGACCGACTTCCGCTTGCCGCCAACAGTTCAACACGATTTGTTCGTTACCGCCTGTCGAACCGTCGTTGGTCGGCGCTTGACGTCGGGTGTGGCACCGGCCGTACTGTGTGCTCGTTGAAAGGCGAGTTCAAGCACCTCTTTGGAGTTGATGTCGCTGCCAAGATGCTGGCTGTCGCGAAGAAGCGTTGCCTCCGGCGTAGGGTGCCCGTCCGCCTGGCTCGAATGGATACCTGCGCTCTGGGATTTGGCGACGAGACGTTCGACTTCGTCCTCCTGCATACCGTGCTTCATCACCTTGAGGCGGCCGATCTCGCACTTGTGGAAGTCCGTCGTGTCATTAGACGCGGTGGACGGCTGCTGATCGTGGACATTCTGGCGGAGAAGGTAACTGGTCACGCGCCCATTGTTGCGGCTTACCTAGCGGGGGCATTGGGCGCGGGAAAGACGCTATTCACAGAGGGATTTGAGTCGGCGCGCTCGACGTGGCACGCGGCGACGAGCTCTGAATGGCTTGCGCACCAGCGAGGAGAGTGTTTTCTCGATGAGAGGGACTTCCGGGCGCAGTGTTCTCGCGTCTTCCCAGGCGCAAGCATCTCTAAGAGAGCGGGCGAGTTTGGCCTGACCAGTTTCGTTGTGGTCGAATGGGAAAAGCCAGCTTAGATGTGTTTCGGGTTCGCGCGGCGATCGTGTGCCGACGCCGCTAGTCGAGAGTTTCCGGATCGAGTTCGCGGGCGGACCAGAAGCCGCCGCGGCGGGTCCAGACGACGCTGTCGAGAAGCGGGATACCGAGTAGCTTCCCCGCGTCGCGCAGCCGGCGGGTGACGTCGCGATCTTCCTGGCTGGGGCGGCAATCGCCGGAGGGATGGTTGTGGCCGACGATGAGGGCACAGGCTCCAACGAGAATTGCCGGCTGAAAGACCTCGCGGGGGTGGACTAGTGAGGCCGTGGCCGTGCCGACGGACACGACCTGATGGGCCACGGGGCGGTGGCGGCCGTCCAGGTAGAGCGCCACGAAGTGCTCGCGCGCATCGTCGCGAACCGTGCGACGCAGGTACTCGACGACGGCTCGCGGCTCTCGAATCGCGGCCGGTGCGCGTCGCTCGCGCCCGATGTAGCGAACCGCGACCTCGCGGATGAGGTGAAGCCCGTCTCGTTCGATCGAAGCCATGAGACCCTCCGTGTGGTGAGAGCCCGCGGTGTGCCGGCTCTCTCACCGACCGCTGGAGAGCCGGCCGCAGCGGGCCCGTCCGAAGGGCGGGAACGGAGCGAGTGGACGAGGCAAGGCCCGTGACCGCAGCGCAGCGGAGGGCGCGCGGCTGTGTCCGAAGTCCCGTGGCGGAGCCCGCCCGCCGGACGTCAAGACACGGAGGGACTCGGGTCGATCACAGAATGGAGGGGGGTCGTCTCACGCGAGCGACCTCCTACCATCCACGGCGACCGTTGCAATCGAGGGTTGAACCATGGCGAGTCTCGGCGAGTCGGAAGTCATCATCCAGTCGCGCATCTGTGGTCGGATGGGTGTCGCCTCGCTCGGCCAGGACCCCGCCGTCTTCCCGCGGCTCCGGATCGCCCTCCGCGTCGCGCTCCACGAGGTCAAGGAGGGAATGCCTGGGGCACCGACGGCGACGGCCTTCGAGCTGCGTGACCTCGCGGGGGAGCTCCGGCTGTCACAGGACGCCGACGCGGTCGGGAACGTGGTGTGGCAGGGACAACGCCGGCATGTTCGTTCCAACGACTACGGCGGGGACACGCAGCTGACGCTCACCTGCGACCTGGATGCTGTCCGCATCGAGCGGATCGAGCAGCGCCGTGCCGGCGCGCCCCTGCGGCTCTGGCTGGCGCTCTGGCCGACGCTCGTCGCGAACGGAGCATTCCTGGATGCGGACGTGCGCCCGATCTCCGTCGACGTGCCGAGGGACGTGTGGCTCGCGTTTCTCGAGGGGGCGCGCGGCGTCTCGTACGAGGTCTTCGAGCTGGCTCTGCCGCAGCTCCTGGAACCCCAACTCGAGGGCGCGACGCGCTACCTGGAGACGGCGCGCCGGCGTCTCGACGCGGGCGACTACGAGTCGTCGGTCGTGACCTGCCGAAAGGCCATCGAGGCGGTACGTCTCCTCGTCCCGAAGGTGGACGAGGGCGACCCCCTGGCCGCGTTTCTCGAGGAGCGAACCCCCGAGCGGCACGCCGAGCACTACACGGGGATTCTCTCGCGGCTGAAGCAGATCACAGCGAAAGGCGGCCACGCGAGCGCGCGCGGGATCACGTTCTCGAGGCCCGAGGCGCTCTTCATCCTCGGGACGACGGTCGTCTTCGTCTCGTTTGTGGCGAGCTTGTTGGCCGGAACCGAACAGACGGAACCGGGCGTTGGCGCCCCGTGACGGGCGTTCGCGGGTCCCGCGCGAGCGGGCTTCCGAGTGGAGCACGCGAGTGCCCCGGGGCGGCGGCGCCACCCCGGGGCGTGGGGCGCGTTCGGACCGCGCGCTACTCGCCGGACTCCTCCGCGCGCGGCGGGCGCATCTGCACCGTGGCGCCCGGATCGGTCGGGAGGTAGTCGAACCGGAGGTTCCAGCTCCCGTCCCGGTTCGCGAAGGCGGTTCCGATGCGGGTCCAGAAACCCTTGTCCATCCCCTCGCGCTTCACGACTCCGTAGATCGCCTGCGTCTTCTTCTTGTCGGCCATGTCGTTTCTCCTTTCGTTCGGTTGAGGCCCCTCCGGGCCAGGTCTCTCACCCTCCCCGGAGACCTGGCCGGACGGGGCGGACAGCAGAGAGGCCGGAGACGGAGGAAGGCGCGGGGACGTCGGTGCCGTTCGGCGCCGCGTCGCGCGGAAGGTCGAGGCAACGGACGTGAACGAGCGGAGGCTTGGCGGAGCGAGGGCGCGCCCGTGTGTCCGAAGGGCCCGACCGAGTCCCGGCCGACGGCGAAAGCGAACGGAAGGAACCGGCGCAGGCCGGGCAAGGGCCCGGGCGATTGGGGGCGCGAATTGCGAGGGGGGAGAAATCCTCGGAAGCCGGCGAGGACCGCCGCGCCCGGGACGGGAGAAGACACCCGACCGGACGTGCCGGCGCCCGACAGGCACGGTGCGCAGCCCGCGCGGAGTGCAGCGAGGCGCCCAGTTCGAGTCCGCATTCGCCTCGGTGACGAGGCCGCGGGCGAAGCTGTGGGGCGAATCTGAAGGATAGCGCGAGAGCGGCGTGAGGGGAGGACACCCCACCGTCGAACGGCGACCGCGGCCACCCTGCGGGCGGATTGCGCGGCGGCGATCGCTGAGGGACCGTCAGATTCGCGGAGCGCATCACGGCGTAGTTAGATCCCCTCATCAGGTTGCGGCCGCGGGGAAACAACCCCACACTGACAGGGAGGCAGGGGTGCCAGAACGCTGAGCTCCGACGCTGAGCTCCAGGTGAGCCGCGGTGCGTGCAGCGGGCCTGATACTCGTGGTCGACGACCAAGCCTCAACCCGCGAGGCCCTGGCCTCCGAGCTCCGAGAGGCCGGCTTCGAGGTCTTGAGCGCGGGCGGGGGCGCGGAGGCGTGGGAACTCTTCCGGCGCCGACGCTTCGACCTGGTCGTATCGGACGTCCGCATGCCGGACGGCGACGGCTTCTCGCTCCTGCGACGGATCCATGGCAGTCGATCGCCGCATCCGGATGTTCCGGTGTTTCTGGTGTCGGCCTACGGCACCAACGAGCGCATCCTTCGCGCGGGACACCTGGGCGCTCGGGAATTCCTGACCCTCGACGAAGCGGGGATCGCCGAGGTCGTTCGACGGGCCCGCGTGCTCCTGGCCGAAGGCCGCGTCGCGTTGCCCGCGGAGCTCGTCGGGGAGAGCGCCGGCATCCGTCGGGTCCGCGCGCAGCTCTCGGCGGCGGCCTCGCTCGAGGTGCCCATCCTGTTGGAAGGAGCGCCGGGCAGTGGTCGCAGCGCCGCGGCTCGATACCTCCACCGACTCGGGCCGGACGCCGCGGGCCCGTTGGTGACGGTTCGCTGCGGAGAGGACGAGCGGGAGGGGGTGCCCCGCGACCGCTGGGTCTATCTCGCGAACGTCGAACAGCTCGCCCCGTCCGCGCAGGAGCGGTGGCGTGAGGAGCTGCGGGCCCAGGACGCAGGGAAGCCGGCCGTGGCGCGCGTCATCGCGTCGACGGCGGCGGATCTGCTCCAGCTCGCGTCGGACGGGAAATTCGATGCGGAGCTGTGGCGACGGCTCGGCCGTTTCACCGTGCGCCTGCCGTCGCTGTCGGAGCGGCACGCGGACTTCGCCGAGCTGTGCGAGGCCCTCGTTCGGCGGGCCCAGGACGTGGTGCAGCGCCATGACGTGCGGCTCGGGACGAGGGCCGTGGCGCGTCTGCGTCGAGAGCGCTGGAGCGAGGGCATTCCGGACCTGGAGGACGTCGTCCGGCGACTCGTGGCCTTCCATCCGGGCGGGTCGCTGGGGGCTTCGCACGTGGAGGAGATCCTGAAGGCCCAGGAGGAGGCGCGGGCGGCGGCGCAGTTCCGGGCCGAGCGGGCGTGGCTGGAAGAGCAGTTCCGCGAAGCGGGGTCGTTGACGGCGCTCGCGGAGCGGCTGGGCACGTCGCGCAACGGGGCGCGCTACCGGCTGGAGAAGTTCGGCCTGTACCGCTCAGGGGGTCGCGTCCGCCGCGACGAGGAGAAGGCGTGAGGCCGCTCACACACGAAGCGGCCCGGCCTCGTGCCTTCCGGGCGGCGCTCACCGCCCTGGCGCTCGCGCCAGTCCTTGTGAGCGGCAGTCTCGTCGGGACGAACCTTCTCACAGGGGGCCCGCGCTACGTGCTGCCCTGCACGGTGATGGCCGATGGCCTCGTGCCGGTGGTGGTGAGTCGGGACCGTCGCTGTCCCCTCGAACGCTTCGACCGCGTGGTGGGAATCGAAATCGACGGGCAGGAGACGCCGCTACTCGGGCACCACGCGGCGTTCACTCGGGCGGTGCAGGAGCGCCCGGGACCCGCGCGGCTCTGGGTCGTGCGGGGCGCGGAGCGGGTGGCCGTGGAGGTCCTGCGGAGCCTCGAGACGCGGGCCGACCGCGTCGGTCTCGCGGCGATGGTCTTGGCGGTCGTCGCGGGAACGATGGGTTTCGCGGTGCGGGTCTTCTGGTTGTCGCGCGCGCGAGCGGCCGCCGCGCTCCTGGGTCTCTACGCGGTCCTGGTCTCCCTCATCCTCTCGCAGTTCGCCGACCTGCCCGGGCCCCGCTTGACCGCGTTCGCCGGGCTCCTGTGGTTCTTCATCCCCGCGACGCTGGCGCACCTGGCGCTCACGTTCCCCCAAGAGGGCCGCTGGGTCGGGCGCTGGCCGTGGCTGGCCGCCCTGCCCTACGCACTCGCCGCAGGCGCGGACGGGGTGGCGTGGGCGGCCGGGGTGATCCACGACCCGGGCGGCCGGGGCCGGATGACGCTGGTGGCGCTTCTCGTCACCTGGGTGGTCGTCGCGGTGCTCTGCGGCGACGCAGCGCGCCGGGCCTGGAGACCGTACTCGCCGCTGGAACGGATTCGGGCGCGACTTCTCCTGGTCGGTGCCTCCGGACTCCCGCTCACGATCGGAGCCGTGCATTTCGGATGGGGGGCGAGCGGCCCGGGCGCGACTCTCACGGCGGTGATCGCAGGGATCTTGGTGGTGACGCTGCCGATCGGCTTCGCCATCACCCGTTATGACCTCTTCGACCTGGGCGTGAGCGCGCGGCGTGGGCTCGACACGGCGCTCCGCCTCGCGACGGTCGGGGCTCTCACGACGGTGGGGGGTCTTGCGCTGCATCGTCTGCTCGCCACCGACGGGCCCGCGCTGTGGTTTGCGGCGGGCGTGGTCGGGTGCGCCGTCACGGAGCTGCTTCACAAGCGCCTGGGGGGACAGTTCGGCCTGTGGATGTCACGCGGTGCGGCGCGCAGGCGCGCGATCGTGGCGCACAACTGGCGGCGCGCCGTCGAGCTCGCGCCGGAGGACGCCAACGCGCGATTACTCGCGGAATCGCTCGTCTCCGGCCTGGGGCCGGTTCCGATTGCGATCTTCCTGCGCGACGATGGGAACTGGCGTCCGAGCTACGCCGAGCCTGCCAACGCCGCGTTCCGCATCGTGAACGCGAAGGCCGCGGAGCGCGCGCTGGGAAGCGCACCGCGGCTCCATCTGGCACGCGGCGACGTGCCGCCGACCCCGGACGTGGAGGCCCTGGCCGCGGTGGGCGTCCAGCTGGTCGTTCCCATCACGAAGGAGGACGAGGCGTTGGGGCTGGTCCTGGTGGGACGCCCGCCGGGCGACCGAGCCTTCAGCAGCGAGGAGACGACGTTCGTGGAGACGGTGGCGGAGCACGCCGGCGTGGCGTTCTCCAACGCGCGTCGGTTGGAGCAGGAGCGGGCATCGACCCGCCGGGTGGAAGCCGCACGGCTGGCCGCGGACATGCTGCACGAATCGGTGCGACCGCTCCGAACCATTGAACGCAGCGCACAGCGGGCACGGCAACACGGGGATGACAAGGACACGGTGCAGGAGCTCGTGGCGGAGGTCGAGACCATCGCGGGTTCCCTGATCGAAAGCTGCCGCCACGCCCTGCGCCAGGCCCGCGATGCCGGGCTCTTCACGGATCATCGGATGCGAGTCGATGCGCTCTTCGCGGAGGCGCGGGCGGAGGTGGTGCCGGCCGAGCAGCAGGACCAGGTCTGCATCCGGGTGGAGCCGGACTTGCCGCGGATTCCAATGGGGCAGCGACTGGTGCGGGCCGTGGCGAATCTGCTCGACAATGCCCTCGCCGCCTGCGGGCGCGAAGGGTACGTGGAGCTCTCCGCCCGTCGCCGGCCGGATGGGCTGCACCTACGGGTGCGGGACACCGGTGCGGGGATGACGCCCGAGGCGTTGACCCGGGTTTTCGACCCGGACTTCAGCGAACGGCCGGGCGGCGAGGGGCACGGCGTCGGTCTCGCGATCTGTCGGGAGATCGTCGAAGACCTCGGCGGGCGGCTGGAACTCCAGTCGCATCCCGGCGAGGGCACCGTGGCGGAGATCGTCCTGCCCCACCGCCCCGGCGAGACCTCGCCCCCGGGGCGGTAGCGAATGCGGCGCGTTTCACCCCTCCGCCGCTGACGGTTCTGACGGGCTCCGACCCCTTTCGACCGCTTCCGACCGTTTCCGACGTCGCGGCCGTCGCGGCGCGATGCCTAGCCTCGGGTGTGAACGACAACTCGAGCACCACCAGGCGGAGGGTCGCGATGCAAGGGAGAGAGGCGTCGAGCGGAGCCGTGGGGAGTGAGCGAAACGTCCACATCCACGCAGCGCCGGCCCTCCGTCTGGAGGTCCACGTCGAGCTTCTCGACCTGCTGGAGATCGCGGAATCGGCCGGTCGGGAGTCGATGGGGGGTGGCTCCCGGCCGGCCGTACCGCGTGCCTGCGGGAGAGGGAATTCGGTGCGGGAGCGCGTGCGATGAGCGCCGCCGCAGGGGCCGTGGTCGGGCTGCAGGAGGAACGCAGCCGGCGCCTCGAAGGCAAGCTCCGGCGCGAGCTGGGAGCCGAGGTCTTGAACCTCCTGGAGGATCCGACCGTCGTGGAGGTGATGCTCAACGAAGACGGCTGCGTCTGGGTCGATCGCTTGGGCGAGGGCCTCGCGCCGGCGGGCTTCGAGATCGCCCGCGAACGCGCCGAGAATCTCCTCGGCACGGTCGCGGCGCTGCTCGACACCGTGGTGAACGAGGAGCACCCGATTCTGGAAGGGGAGCTTGCGTTCTACGGCGCGCGGTTCGAAGGCGTCGTGCCGCCGGTGGCGCGCCGGCCGCTGTTCGCGATTCGCCAGCGCGCGGCGTTCGTCTACACGCTCGACCAGTACGTCGAGCGGGGTCAGCTCTCGCCTCGCCACCGCAAGGCGATCTCGGGGGCCATCGCGGCGCAGGAGAACCTGATCCTGTGCGGAGGCACGGGCTCCGGCAAGACGACACTCGCCAACGCCGTGCTCGAAGAGAAGGTCCGGTGCGGCGATCCGAACCAGCGCATCGTGATCCTGGAGGACACGGTCGAGCTTCAGTGCAGCGCCGCTAACACCGTGCAGCTGCGCACGAGCCCGGAGGCGGATCTCCTGCGGCTCGTGCGCGCCACGATGCGGCTGCGGCCCGACACGATCGTCATCGGAGAGGTTCGGGGGAGGGAGGCGCTCGAGCTGTTGAAGGCGTGGAACACGGGGCACAGCGGGGGGCTCAGCACCGTGCATGCCAATCACGCTCGAGCCGCCCTCTCCCGTCTCGATCAGCTCGTCCAGGAGGCGGGCGTGCCCTCACAGCCCGCCCTCCTGGCCGAGGCCGTCGACTGGATCGTCGCGATGTCGCGCGTCGACGGCGGGCGGAGGGTCACGGAAGTCGTTCGGGTCGAAGGCGTCGAGCGCGACGGGAGCTTCCGGTTGCACGCCATCGAAGCGTGAGGGGGAGGGACACGGTCATGCGAAACGAGCGAGCGAGCCATGGAGCCGGGGGCCACCGGGCCCGCCGGGTCTTTCGGGGCATGGGGGCCATGGGCGTGGCCCTGCTGCTGGGCCTCGGCTTCGCCGAGGTGGCCACGGCGGCGCCTTCGGGCGCGTCGATGCCGTGGGACGCCCCACTCACGAACATTCTCGACAACCTCCAGGGGACGGTGGCCCGCGTGCTGGTGACCGTGGCCGTCGTCCTCACGGGACTGCTCTTCGCGTTCGGAGAGGCCGGCGGCGCGTTCCGGCGGATCTTCGGCATCGCCTTCGGCGGCGCGCTCGCCTTGGGGGCGCTCACCTTCATGGCCGCGCTGGGCTTCGTCGGCGCGACGTTCCTCGTCTGAAAGGGGGCGACATGGCGGAGGAGACGCGGAACGAGGTCGCCCGTTCGGAGACGACGGCGCGGACGCTCCCGATCCACACGTCGCTCCTGCGTCCGATCCTCTTCGGCGGCGCCGATCGCGAGCTGGCGCTCTCGAATGGCGTAATCTGCGTGGCACTCATCTTCGGTATCGGGATCTCGAAGTACACGCTCGGCGTCGTGGCCCTCCTACTGACCGTCGGGCACTGGGGACTTGTCCGCGTCTGCCGTTACGACCCCTTCTTCCGGCACGTGTACGTCCGCCACGTCCAGTTGCGCGACTACTACGTCGCGGCTCCCTCCCCTCGCGCGCGCAGGCCCGTGGTGCACGCCGCGGTGCCGGTGTCGGGCTAGGAGGCGAGGCCGTGCTGGCCGAGTACCGCAGGACGCCGCAGGGACTGCCCGATCTCCTGAACTTCTACGCGCTCGTCGCCGACGGCGTGATCCTCGGCAAGGACGGCTCGCTCCTGTGCGGCTGGTGGTACGCCGGGCCGGACATGGAGTCCGCGACCGAGAACGAGCTCGCGGTCCTCTCGGGTCAGATCAATGCGGCCCTCGTGGGGCTCGGCAACGGATGGATGATCCAGGCCGACGCGATCCGGCGGCCCGCGGTCGGCTACCCGCCGGAGGGGCACTTCCCGGATCCGACGACGCGGCTTCTCGATGCGGAGCGCCGCGCGCACTACGCGAGTGGCGAGGCCACGTTCGAGAGCCGCTATGCACTCACCGTGACGTACCTCCCGCCCCCGGACGTGCAGGCGAAGGTGGGCGACTTCTTCGTGGAGGGCGAGCGGGAGACGCGCAGTGGATGGGAGCTCGTGCTGCGGAGCTTCCAGCGCAGTCGGGATCAGGTCGAGGACGCCCTCTCGGATCGGCTGGCGCTTGCGCGGATGGACTCGGCGGAGCTCCTTTCGTACCTGGCGTTCTGCGTCACGGGGCTCGCCCACCCGATGCGGGTGCCGCCCGTCCCCGTGGACCTCGACTTTCTGGTGGGGAGCCAGGACGTGGTGCTGGGCTTCGAGCCCCGCGTCGGGCGTCTCCAGGTGCGGCCCATTGCGCTCACCGGCCTCCCGGTCGAGACCTTCCCGGGAATCCTCGACTTCCTGAACCGCCTGCCGCTCGACTATCGCTGGTCGAGCCGCTTCATCCCGCTCGATCCGGCAACGGCGCGCGTGCGGCTTCAGCGGATCCGGCGCAACTGGTGGCAGAAGCGGCAGGGGGTCGTGGGCCTCATCAAGGAAGCGATGAACCAGGGCGGCGCCACCTTTGGCGATCGGGACGCCGTGCGCATGGCCGAGGACGCGGACGATGCGGTCACGGAGGCGTCCTCCGGCACCGTGCGGTTCGGCTACTACACGAGTGTCCTGCTGCTCTGGAGCGAAGACGCCGAAGCCGTCGACACGACAGCGCGGCAGGTGATGCGCGAGCTCCAGCACCACGGCTTCGCCTCCCGGGTGGAGACGATCAACGCGGGCGAGGCGTACCTGGGATCGATCCCCGGACACGGCTACCGCAACGTCCGGCGTCCGCTCCTGCACACGCTGAACCTCGCCGACCTCCTGCCGACCACGAGCGTCTTCCCGGGGCTCGAGACGAACCCGTGCAGCTTCTACCCGCCGGACTCGCCCGCGATCTTCCTGGCGGAGACGTCCGGCTCGACGCCCTTCCGGTTCCACCTCCACGTCTCGGACGTGGGCCATACGATGGTGATCGGTCCCACCGGCTCGGGGAAGTCGACGCTCGTGGGACTGCTCATGGCGCAGTTCTTCCGGTTCCCGGGCGCGCAGGTCTTTGCCTTCGACAAGGGCCTCTCGTCGCTCGTCCTCTGCCGCGCGGCGGCGGGCGACCACTACGACATCGCCGGGGAGCGCGGCGAGCTCGCCTTCTGCCCCCTGGCCCGGGTGGCGGACGTCGCCGAGCGGCGCTGGGCGGCCGAGTGGCTGGAGGCGCTGCTCACGCTTCAGGGCGTGTCCGTGACGCCGCGCCACCAGAAGGCCCTCCACACGGCCCTGGAACGGCTGGCCCACAGCGAGAGCCGGACGCTGACCGACTTCGCCAACACGGTGCAGGAGCAGGCGATCCGCGACGGGCTGCGCCACTACACGCTCGAGGGCGCCATGGGGAGTCTCCTCGACGCCGACCGGGACGGGCTCTCGGAGGGGCGCTTCCAGATCTTCGAGATGGAGCACCTGCTGAATCTGGGCCCCAAGAACGTGATTCCGGTCCTCCTCTACCTCTTCCATCGCCTGGAGGGACGGCTCACCGGGGCGCCGAGCCTGCTGATTCTCGAAGAAGCCTGGCTCCTGCTCGGCCATCCGGTCTTCGCCACGAAGATCGAGGAGTGGCTGCGGGTGCTGCGCAAGCGCAACTGCGCCGTCGTCTTCGTGAGCCAGAACCTCTCGGAGGTGGAGGCGTCGCCGTGCCGGGATCTCCTGATCGAGTCGTGCCCGACGAAGCTCTTCCTCCCGAACCCGGAAGCGCGCACCGAGCAGAGCGCGGCGCTCTACCGAAAGATCGGGCTCAACGAGCGACAGATCGAGATCCTCGCGACCGCGATGCCCAAGCGTCACTACTACGTGGTGTCGCCGCTGGGACGACGGCTCGTGGACTTGGCGCTGGGGCCCTGCGCGCTGGCCTTCGTCGGCGCGTCGGGCAGCGAGGACGTCGCGCGGGCACGGGCGCTCGCGGAGAGCGACGGCGCGGAGTGGCCCGCCTCGTGGCTGCGGGAGCGCGGTCTCGGCCCCTGGGCTGACCGCTGGCTCGAGATGGCAGGAGGGAACGATGAGAGAACGAACGCGTAACGGCCGAAGGATGCGGCGCGGGGCGGGGCTCGGGGTCGCGCTCGCCCTGGCGCTCGCCGTCGGAACGGGCGGCCCGGCGGGAGCGGGCCTGCCGGTGATCGACGTCAGCAACCTGGCCCAGAACATCATCACCGCGATCCGGCAAACGATTGCCGTGGCCCAACAGGCGTCCCAGCTGGCGAACGAAGGGACAATGATCGCGAACCAGGTCGAGCACCTGGCGCGACAGCTCCAGATGCTCGAGGACATGCTCGCGAACTCGAGACACGCGCAGGATCTCACCTGGGGCGAGGTGGACCAGGTGATGGCATCGCTCGCGAACGCGCTGGACCTCGGGATGTCGATCTCCTACGCCATGGGAGACCTGGCGACCGCGTTCCCCGATCGGTTCCCGGGCTACGTGGCGCCGACGGACTGGACGGTCGCCTACCGCGACTGGAGCCAGACGGCGCTCGATTCGCTGCTCGCCACGATGACGGCCGCGGGTCTCAACGTGGCCGATGCGCCGAGCGTCGATGCGGCCCTCGATATGCTGCGCGTCGAGAACCGTACGGCCGAGGGCCGGATGGAGGCCCTCCAGGTCGGCAACCAGCTCGCGAGCCTCCAGATCGAGGAGATGACGAAGCTCCGCCAGCTCGTGGCCACGCAGATCAGCGCGCAGAACGCGTACTTCGCAGCTCAGGAGGAGAAGCGGGCGGCGGGCGAGGCCGCCGCGCGCGACTGGATCTCGCGGGGCGTCCACGCCGTGCCGACCGCGGTGCCCGACGCCGGCTTCGACACGGTGCCGCGGCCGTAGGGAGCGTTCGGGGGCGGAGACAAGGAGCGCTGCACCATGGTCAACCAGCTCGTCGATCTCTTCCGGCAGGCCACGGGAAGCTGGTACGCCGAGCTCGTGCCGATCGCACAGAACCTCTTCGTGTTGCTCGCGACGATCACGCTCATCTGGTCGGCGATCTGGTGGCTGCTCGAGCGCGACGACCCGAGCCACCTGCTGGCGGCCTTCCTGCGGCGGTTCCTGGCGCTGGGCTTCTTCTGGGCCGTGCTGCTGAACGCCGACACGTGGATCCCGGCCGTGATCGACGGCTTCTCGGTGGCGGGGCAGCGCGCGGCCGGCGCCGCGGGGGGTGGGATCCCGCGCCTCAACCCCGGCTTCGTCGTCGATCAGGGGATCGCCATCGCGAGCCAGCTCCTCGAAGGCGCGAACGTGACGGGACTGCTCGCGAACCTCGGCACGGTGTTCGTCACGGGGATCGCCGCCGTCCTGACGCTCCTCGCCTTCGTCGCGATTGCCGCCCAGCTCGTCATCACCCTCGTCGAGATGTACATCGTGATCGGCGCGGGCGTCCTGCTGCTGGCCTTCGCGGCCACGCCGTGGACGATGTCCTTCGCCGAGCGGTACTTCTCCTACGCCGTCTCGGTGGGGATCAAGCTCTTCGTCCTCTACCTCATCCTGGGCCTCGGGAGCGCCATCGTCGCGGGCTGGCAGGGGACACTCGCGCAGACGAACGCGAGTGTCGACGCGCTGCTGGCCGTGGTCGGGGCGTCGGTGATCTACATGCTCCTGGCCTGGCAGGTGCCCGCGCTGGCGGGCTCGCTGATCGGCGGCGGCCTGGCCCTCTCGCTCGGCGGCACGATGCAGGCGAGCGCGGCGGCGGCGGCCACCGTCGGCTCCGCGGGCGCACTGGCGGCGGCCGGCGCGGCGCGGCTCTTCCGCGGGACGGCCGCGCTGAAGGAGACGGCGCGCTTCGCGGCCGCGCATCACCGCGCGGGAAGCTCGTGGGCCGGAGCGACGGCGGTCGGGGTGGTCGAGCTCGGCGGCGGCTTCGCGCGCGGCCTCACCCGCCGGGCGGTGCGACCGCGCTGGCAGACGACGGCCGAGGTGATCCAGGAGCGCCGCTTCGCGCGCTTCGGTGCGGCGACGCCCCCGCGCCGACGGCCGGAGGCCGAGGCGCCGCGCCCCGAGGCGGCGGGCGTCGAGACGAATCGAGCGTCGGCCGAGGACCACCGGCCGGAGGAGCGACGCCGTGCGTAGCCAGACCGTCCCCGAGAACCCCTACGAGGCCGCGCGCTTCGAGTGGAACGAGCGCTACCGGAGCTTCATCACCGCCAAGCGCAACTGGCAGATCCTGGCCGTCGTCGCCGTGGTCGTGAATGCCCTCCTCGGCTGGGGCCTCCTGTGGCAGGCTTCCCAGAGCCGGGTCGTGCCCTACGTCGTGCGGGTCGACGAGGTGGGACAGACGCTCGTGCTTGGGCCGGCCACCGCCTCCAACGTCGCGGACCCGCAGGTCATCGCCTGGCAGCTCCAGCACTACGTGCGCGACGTGCGCTCGGTCACGGCCGACCGCTCGGCGCAGAAGCGCGTCCTCGAAGCGGCTTACGAGCGCACCGCCGGCTCCGCGACGCAGTTTCTCAATGAGCACTTCCGTGCGCAGAACCCCTTCGAAGGGATGACGAAGGGCACCGTCTCGATCGAGATCCGCAGCGTCCTGCGTGTGGGCGACGCGTCGTGGAAGCTCGAGTGGCGGGAGACGCACCGGGGGCTCGACGGGCGGCACATCCGCGACGAGGACTGGACGGGACAGTTCACGGTGCGGGTCGAGCCCCCGATGACGCCGGAGGGCCTGGCGCGCAATCCCCTGGGTTTCCGCGTGACGCACATCTCCTGGGCGCGGCAGCTCTAGTAAAGGATGGGAGGGGTGAGAACATGAGACGACGAGCGACACGGATCGCAGGCCCGGTGGGCGCGGCCCTGGGCGTGGGACTGCTCCTCGGGTGTCCGTCACAGACGGTGCTCGGCCCCGAGGACTTCGAGCCCGCGCAGCGGGTGGTGGAGAGGACCGTGGACGCGGACGTTCCGGAGATCGCCGGAGGCTTCGAGCTCGTGGGGCTCGACGATCCGGCGCTCCAGGCGGCGGTGGCGGAGTTCCGGTCGACGGGCAAGCCGCCGGTGGTGCGCCACCCGCGGGCCGGCTTCGTGACCTACCCCTATGGCGAGTCGCAGCCGGTGCTGACCTGCGCGCCGCTCCGCGTCTGCGAGATCGAGCTCCAGGCGGGCGAGGAGATCCTCGACGTGGCCCTCGGGGACGCGATCCGGTGGCACGCGGAGAAGATGGAGAGTGGCCCCGAGCAGGCGCGGATTCCGCACGTTGTCGTCAAGCCCACCGACGGCGGGCTCGCGACCAACCTCGTGATCTCGACCACGCGGCGCGTGTACCACTTGGCGCTGCTCTCGAAGGAGAACGCCGGGCCGGCCACCGCGCGCAGAGCCCGCTTCTACTACCCGCACGAGATGGTGGCGCGGTGGAAGTCGGCGCGGGCGCGGGCCCGCGCCGAGCGCGCGGCGGACGACCGGGAGGTCGTCGCGACGGATCTGCCCGTCCGCCCCGAGGATCTGAACTTCAGGTACGAGGTGAAGGGCGACCGCACAACCTGGCGTCCCACCCAGGTGTTCGATGACGGGACGCGCGTCTACCTGCGCATGCCCGCGGCCATGCGCGTCACCGAGGCCCCGGCGCTCTTCGTCCTGACGTCGGGCAAGGAGAAGGCGCTCGTGAACTACCGGGTCCGCGGCCACACGTACGTCGTCGACCGCCTCTTCGAGCGGGCCGTGTTGGTGCTGGGCGTGGGCGGCGAGCAGCAGCGGGTGGAGATCGTCCGGCTGCCGCGGTCAGGGGAGACGAAGACCGTGAAGCCGCGGCGCGGGAAGACGGCGCGGCGATAGCGGAAGGCAGCCGCGAGGGGGGACACCGTGGCATCCGAAGAACCGAACCCGGGAGCGCCGCAAGGAGCTCCGCAGGGCCTCGAGCTGGAGCCGCGTCCGCGGGTGACGCGGCTCAACAAGCGCGCGCTCGGCGTGGGGATCGGGCTCCTGTGCCTGGTGGTCATCGCCGCAATTCTCTCGCTCGCGGAGGTGAGCCGGCGGCAGCAGCAGCGGGCCGACGAGACGCCCCCGCCCGAGGCGGCGGCGGATCCCTTCTGGGAGTCGGAGCCCGACGGCGTGGCGCAGCCGCCCCGGGAGCCCGAAGCGCTGGAGGCGCCGCCCGAGGTGCCGGCCCAGCCGCCGGGCGGCCCGTCGCTCGTGCCAGCCCAGCTCGCGCAGGAGGATCCCGAAGAGCGCGAGCGCAAGGCCCGCTTGCGCCGCGCCCGGGACGCGCGGCCCCGCGTGCCCGGATTCCGGCGCAGTGCGGGGGCGCGGACCGGCGCCCGACTGCCGGGCGGCTCCGCGCCGTCGTCCCGGACGGAGATCCCGAGTTTCGAGCGCGAGCTGCTGGGCGCCTTGGGCGAGGGATCCGAGGCGCCCGACGAGCTCGTGGCGCAGAACAACCAGGAAGGGAAGCGCGCGTTCCTGCGAGACGCGGGGCGCACCGAAGCGGAGTTCGAGAACCCGCATCGCGTGCGGCAGCCGGCCTCCGACTACGAGGTGGTGGCCGGCTCGATCATCCCGGCGGTCCTCGTGACCCAGGCCAACTCGGATCTCCCGGGCCTGATGACGGCGCGGGTGCGCGAGAACGTCTACGACACGAAGACGGGCCACCACCTCCTGATCCCGCAAGGAACCCTCGTCGTCGGCGTGTACGACAGCACCGTGACCTTTGGCCAGGAGCGGCTCCTGGTGGCGTGGCAGCGCCTGGTCTTCCCAGACGGAAGCAAGCTCAACCTGGGCTCCATGCCGGGCGTCGACCTGGCGGGCGCAGCCGGGCTCCGCGACCGGGTCGACCGCCACTTCTGGCGGACCTTCGGCAGCGCCCTGCTGATGAGCGTCTTGAGCGGCGGGCTCCAGCTCAGCCAGGACCGCGAGTCGGGAGAGGACACAAGCCGCCGTGAGGACATCCGCAGCACTCTCTCGGCGTCGCTCGGCCAGAACATCGGGGAGTTGGCCACGCGCACCCTCCGCCGTCACCAGAACGTGCAGCCGCGCATCGAGATCCGTCCCGGGTACCGCTTCAACGTCTTCGTGCAGCGGGACCTGGTGCTGGACCGGCCGTACGCGGCCTCTTGAGCGAGGAGAACGTAGGACGTGACGATTCACCTCAAGCCGCCGCCTCGGGAGCCGCCGTCTGTGCTGGTCAAGGCGAGGCTCCCGGGACCCGTCGCGGCGGATCTGGAGCTCTACCGGGAGCTGTATCGCGAGGCGTACGGGGAGGAGATTCGGCTCGACGCGCTGGTCGTCGAGATCGTCCGCCAGTTCCTCGAGCGGGATCCGACGCTGCGCCGACGACGGCGGCACGGGCGCAGAGAGAACGCCGACGAGCGCGAGCCGGGACCCGCGCGAGCCGGCAGTCCCGAAGTCCCATGAGGTCGGCTTCGAGACCGCCTTGTGGACCCTGGAGGAGGTCGGGGCGTGTATGGGCGGCGGGCGCGCTCGCCGGAGGCGCGGCCCTGGGTGCTCTGGCCGTAGCCCTGGGGCTCCGCATCAACTGGACGAGCTCGATGCCCTGGGGGCTCTATGACACGGGTCCGCCCCGATTCGAGCGGGGCGCGCTCGCGATCGTGTGCCTGGAGGGCGATGCCGCCCACCGGGCGCGAGCGCGCGGGTACGTCCCGCGAGGCGACTGCGCGAGCGGCCTCGCGCCCATCGTGAAGGAGATCGTGGCGCTCCCGGGAGACGTCGTGGTCGTCCGGGAGGACGGAACCCGCGTGTGTGCCGAGTACGGCGGCACCGCGTGGGTGAGTGCCGATCTCCGGGGACGGCCCCTCTCGCGACGCCAGATCGGGTCCCGCGTCCTACAGGACGGCGAGTATTGGTTGCTAGGGATGCGCAGACAGGTGAGCTGGGACAGCCGCTACTTCGGAGTGGTCGAGAAGGACCAGATCATTGGGTCGGCGACGCCGTGGCTGACGTGGAACGGACTGCCGAGGCCGTAGAACCGGCTTTCACCCTGCGCTCTTGGCAAGCACGCGTAGAGGGGTGCGGGCTACGGCAACGGAGTGGCCGATGCCCTCGTCGCGGCCTAGAATCTGATCGAATCGTGAACTTCAGAGCGACCAAGGTGGCCTCTAGAGTCGCTCCCGCAAGGTACTCCCGTGGTCTGCGCAAACTGCGGCGCGAGATTGTTCGACTTCCGCGGCAAAGCGGTGTGCCAGCGGTGCGGCCTGTTCGAGGCGTGTTGCGAAGGCGAATGCGGGCGAGAGATCGAAGCGCTACTCGCCGAGGCCGCTGCCGAGCGACGCGCCGCGCCTGAGCTGGTGCCGTCCGACACGCGCTGACCCGCGGCGACGTCGGCTAGGCGCTACCAGACGCCGGGGATGAGGCGAAACCGCACACGCCTGGCGTACGCGGCGTACCGCTTTGAGTTCCGCCGCGAGCGTCCGGTCCTCCAGCCACGTAGGCGGCTGGTTCGTGCCTCATGAAGATCGCCGAACCTGGGCTGTGTCGAAAATGAGCTGCACCTCAGATAGGAGATGGCCGCTCAATCGGTTGAACTGCGCGACCAGCACTGGGGCGCCAGGCTTTCGGTACTGGTAGAGGATGGACGCCGCATCGTCGGCACCGTGGACCTGGAGGATCTCGCAAGGACCGGGTTCCGGCGGCTCTTCGTGAAGACTACGCAGGTAGTCGTCTCGAGATTCGAACGAGAACAATGGCCCCTGTAGTCGAAGTCGTGGAGCAAGGAGTGTCCGCAGGCGCGGCAGATCGGACGCGCAGAATGCCTCTGCGAAGGCGATCGAGATCTCACGAGCGTTCATTCGAGTCTGCTCTGCGGCCTACTGACGACTTGGTGGACTACCACACTCCCCTGCAATTCGTGCCGAGCATCTCAGCCATCGAATCTCCGTCTGACGTTCACCGTCTGGATCTCCGTGAACCCCAGGAGTCCCCACGGGCCGTTCTCGACGCCTATCCCCGACCATTTGGCGCCCCCGAAGGGGGCGAAGGGCACGATCGCCAGGTGCTGGTTCACCCAGGCCGTGCCGCACTCCAGCCGTGAGGCGACCTCGGTGGCTCGATCGACGTCGCCGGACCACACGGAGCCGGAGAGACCAAAGTGCGTGGCATTGGCGCGCTCGAGGGCCTCGTCCACGTCGCGGTAGCGGAGCACCGGGAGGGCGGGTCCGAACTGCTCCTCGTCGACCAGCCGCGTTCCCTCGGCGATCTCGCCCACGACCGTCGGTTCGTAGAAGTAGCCCTCGCCTGCTCGCGGCTTGCCCCCCGCAGCGATCTGCGCACCGCCCTGCCTGGCATCGTCCACGAGCTCGATCACGCGCTCGAACTGCGGGCGGTTGTTGAGGGGACCGAGCTCGACGTCCGGCTCGAATCCGTCGCCCATCCTCGCCGCCTCGGCGAGGATGGCGAGCTCCTCGAGCAGCGGCGTGTACTGGCTCTCGTGGACGTAGAGGCGCTTGATGGCGCTGCACACCTGGCCGCTGTTGGTGAAGGCGCCCCAGAAGAGATCCTTCGCGACCGCAGCCGGGTCCACGTCCGGGAGGACGATCGCGGGATCGTTCCCCCCGAGCTCGAGCGTGACCCGCTTCAGGTCCGGTGCCGCGGACCATGCGACCTTCTTTCCCGTCTCCACGGACCCAGTGAAGGAGATCTTGCGCGGAACCGGGTGGCTCGTCATCCAGGCTCCCAGCTCGTCCCCGCCCGAGACGACATTGAGCACGCCGGGCGGAAGAACATCCCGCAGCAGCTCGCCCAGCTTGAGCGTCGCGAGCGGGGTGAACGGCGATGGCTTCACCACTACCGTGTTGCCGGCGAGGAGCGCCGGCGCGATCTTCCACACGGCGAGGAGCACCGGGTAGTTCCAAGGAGTGATGGCTGCGACGACGCCGAGCGGCCGGCGCCGCACCTCGATCCGCCCTTCCGGCGTATCCTGCAGGACCTCTGCCGGGAATTCGAGCGACGCCGTATGAGCGAACCAGACCGCGGCGCCCATGATCTCCTCGGTCGCGCGAGCCTGGGGCTTGCCCTGCTCGCGCGTGAGCGTTTCGGCGAGCTCCGCAGCGCACGACTTGAGAACCTCGGCGCAGGCCCCAAGGGCCTCGCGTCGCGTTCCCTCGTCGGTCCGCCACGCGGGGAACGCCCGGGCTGCTGCGTGCATCGCGGTGTCGAGCTGGTCCCGACTGCACTCCGGAACGTGCGCAAAGATCTTTCCCGTCGCGGGGTTCGTCACACCCAGACTCGCCTTCCCGCAGACGGCAAGACCGTCAATCGTCATGGTCAGATCCGCCATCTCCTCGCCTCCTTGGAACATCTCCAGCGCCGTTCGCTGGATTCCGCCGTTCCTATGCGATCTCGATCTTCACCTTCCCACCTTCGACTCGGACGTCGTAGCGGGAGACGTCCTCCGCTGCGGGCGGCCTCAGGACCTCGCCGCTCGTAACGTCGAAGCGCGCACCGTGCAACGGACAGGTTACGACCGTGCCGTCCAGCTCTCCCTCCGAGAGGGAGCCGCCCGCGTGCGTGCAGGTGTCGTCGATCGCGTAGAACGTGCCTCCCACATTGAACAGCGCGACCGACCGCCCTTCCAAGTAGACGGCCAGACCTGCTCCCTGCGGGATGTCCTTGGCCTCTCCGACCTTGATGAGTCTCCCCATCTCGTCTCCCTCCCTCGGAAGCCGAGCTACGCGGCGTAGCCCCACTTCTTCTTGTTCTCCTCAACCGCGGCGGGGTCCGGGGTTGGTTTCTCCTCCACCTCCGGCACGGACCGCTCGTCGGGCGTGTCCATGATCCTGGCGTTGAGCTCGATGTCCTCCTGGAAGACTTCGGGAACCTGTCCGTCCTCGAAGATCGCCTCCCACGGGCACTCCGGCTCACAGACTCCGCAGTCGATGCACTCCTCGGGATCGATGTAGAGCTGCTTCGGAAAGGCCTCGTGGTCCGACCCTGTGTACTCGTAGATGCAGTCCACCGGGCAGACCTCGACGCAACTCTGGTCCACGCAGTCCCGGCACAGACGGGTGATCACCCACGCCAAGAGCTTCCCTCCTCTTGAAGCGCGTCCGCGAACCTCCCTTCCGGCTCACCGAGTTTCGCCAATGCTTCCGCCGCGATCTGGCGAACGCGCTCCCGAGAGAGCTCGAGCTGGCGGCCAATCTCTGCGAGCGTGCGGTCCTCTTCACCGCCGAGTCCAAACCGCCAGCGCAGCACCTGGCGTTCTCTTGCGGGTAAGCGAGAAAGGCGACGGCGCGATGCCTCCCAGGCTCGCTCCCGATCGATCGCCTCGAGCGGATCGGGAGGGTCGGGGATGGCGAGGGTCTCTCCCAGCGTTCGGTCGTGCTCGCGCGAGAGGGGCGCGTCGAGCGACACGGGTGTCCTCCCGATCGTCGCGAGCTCCTCGACATCCTGCTCGCCGAGATTCAGCTCATGGCCGAGCTCGCACGCCTCAGGTGCGCGCCCCAGCCGCCCCCAAAGCGCGCCGTGCGCCCGGTCCATTCGACGAAGGCGCTCTTCCATGTGGGACGGGACGCGCACGGTACGGGCGTGGTTCTGGATCCCGCGAATGCACGCCTGTCGGATCCACCAGGATCCGTAGGTGGAGAACTTTAAGCCGCGCCGAGGGTCGAACTTCTCGACGGCGTGGAGTAGGCCCAGATTCCCTTCTGCCGCTTCAGGCTTTCGTGTGGGCTGATTTGAGGGTCTCCGGGTAGAGATCGAGGCCGCCCAGGTGGAAGTAGATGGCGTTGCGGAAGTTCTCCCGGT
>JANQFA010000041.1 GCA_028278065.1 Myxococcota bacterium | reverse complement strand
GAGGAGCGCGTGGCCGTCGCCCGACCCCGCGCGCTTCCAGTGCTCCTCGAGCTCGCGGAGCGCGTCTTCGCGCCCGACCAGCGGCATCGGGTCCCGGCTGACCGCGGAGCGACGTCCGAGCCGAGCCGTGCCCAGCACCTCGTGCACGGGCACGGGGTCGGAGATCCCCTTCAGTGACTGGTGGCCGAGATCGCGGGTGACGAAGAGACCGGTCACCAGCTTCCAGGTGGCGTCCGAGATCAGCACTCCGCCCGGCTCGGCGATCGCCTGCAGCCGGGCCGCGGTGTTGATGGCGTCGCCGATCGCCAGGGTCTCCGGCTTGTGGCGGTCTCCGACGGACGAGACCACCACCAGCCCGGTATGGATCCCGATGCGCCCTTCGATCCCGGGTGCGCCCTCGGCGAGGAAGCGCTCGTTCAGCTCCGCGAGCGCCGTCTGCAGGGCGAGTGCCGCACGCACGGCGCGCTCCGGATCGTCCTCGTGGGCGCGCGGGAAGCCGAAGTAGGCCAGCACCCCATCGCCCAGGTACTGGGCGACATGGCCGTCGAAGCGCGAGATCGCGCGGGTGCAGGCCTCCTGGTAGGGGACCAGCACCTCCCGGATCTCCTCCGGATCGAAGCGCTCCGCCAGGTCGGTGTATCCCACCAGATCGCAGAACAAGGCGGTGAGCTGGCGGCGCTCGCCAGGGGCCGGCCACGGGCTGCGGGCCACGGGCTCGGCGGGAGACAAGGTGCCCGGGGCCGGCCGCGCGCGCATTCCACACTGGGGACAGAAGTTCGCCGAGGGCGCCAGCGCCTCCCCGCATCCCCCGCAGCGCCCGCCGAGTACGGTGCCGCAGCGCGCGCAGAAGCGCGCGTCCGGGTCGCTCTCGTGGCGGCAGTCCGGGCAGATCATCGGGGCGGATCCTATTCTACTCGGATCGGGTGCGTCGCCGGGTGACATCCTGCGCGGGGGCCCGGGAGGGCTCTGGGTGCGGAACGTCCTGCTCATCATCGGATGCGTGGCGGTGTGCCTGCTTCTCCTGCTGGCCTACTGGAGCCTGCGCCCGAACCGCGCCCGGGTAGAAGGGCGGCTCGATCTCGAGGCCTGGCCCGCGGTCGCCGACGGCGTCCACAACTCCAACACCGACATGATCGAGTGGCGCGGACGCCTGCTCCTGGTCCACGATGCGCGCCCCTATCATCTGGGGACGCCCGACTCGCGACTCGTGGTGCGCAGCAGCGTCGATGGCCGCGAGTGGGAGACCCTGGCCACCCTGCGACTCGAGGGCAAGGACATCCGCGATCCCAAGCTCGCGGTGATCGGGGGGCGCCTGTTCCTGTACGCGCTGCCCAACTCGGGGACCTGGGCCACGCCCGAAGGCACCGTGCTGGCCACGAGCGAGGACGCCGTGGGCTGGTCTCCCTTCGAGCCGGTCGGGCCCGAGGGGTGGCTCTTCTGGCGCCCGAAGAGCCCGGACGGCGGCCGCACCTGGTACGTGCCCGCGTACTGGTACGACCACGGCAAGTCGATCCTGCTGCGCTCGAGCGATGGCCGCCGCTGGGAGGAGATCTCGGTGATCCACGAGGGGGACGGAAACGACGAGACGGCCATCGAGTTCCTTCCCGACGGGCGCCTGCTCGCCACGGCGCGGCTCGAGGTGACCCCCGATGCGATCCTCGGCAACGCCGAGGCCGGCACGGCGATCGCGGTGGCCGCGCCTCCCTATCGTTCCTGGAGCCAGCGCCGTGTCTCGAACACCCGTCTCGACGGCCCGTGTCTCTTCTCCCTGGACGGTGGCGTCTTCGCGGTCGCGCGCTGGCAGCCTCCTCCCTACGGTCCCTTCACGCGCATGGCGAGCACCCTCGCGCGCAAGCGCACCGCCCTCTACCGCGTGGAGCCGGAGCGGCTGGTCTGGCTGTCGGACCTGCCGAGCGCCGGCGACACCTCCTATGCGGGCGTCGTGCGCCGCGGCGACGATCTCTACGTGGACTGGTACACGAGCCCGGTGCAGCGGGACTATCCCTGGATCCTGGGGATGTTCCGCCGCTCGGACATCATGGTCGCGCGCATCGGTATCGCCAGCCTGCTGGCACTCTCGGCGGAGACGCCCTAGGGCCGGCGCATCCGGTAGATCGCGCGCAGGCGGACGCTCGCGTAGGCGTCGTCGTCGTTCCTGCCGAACACGCCCACGTCCAGGTCGACGAACTCGTGGCCCTTCTTCTCGAAGAGGTCTGCGATCGCGGCTTCGACCACCAGCTCCGCGCCCCACGGAATCGCTCGGTGGTGCTGGGACCAGGTCTCGAGGTGGAGCCACGGGCTCATGCGGACGTTCCGGCCCAGCACCCAGTTGGTGAGTCCGAGCACGAAGCCCGGATGGGCCAGCTTCTCGTCGCGGTAGACGGGCGCCATCCGGTCCGGGTTGCGCAGGTAGGTCGTGAGCTCGGCCGCCTCGTCCCAGCGCGCGGGCAGGGCACCCAGGCCGGTCTCGCGGAGCTCCTCCATGACGGCGCGGGAGGCGACCGGCCGCCCGGCCTCGCGCGAGAGGAGCGGGTCGCCGCGCCGCGAGGGCGGCTCGGCCGCGTCGCGCGGAAGGCTGGCCCGCGCGCTGGCACAGTGCACGCCCTGGGGCCCGAAGAGCTTCGCCTCGTACCCGTCCGAGCGAGCGTCCGCCACGTCGATGCGGAAGGGCTCGCCGTCGTAGACGGGTGAGCGCACCACTGCGTGCGCGCGTCCGCGCTCGGCCCAGTCGCGTCCCCAGGTCAGCGCCGCCGGATGGAGGAGATAGGCGGAGACGGTCACGCCGGGGACCAGCGCGCCCCGGAAGCCGTAGGCGCGGGCGACCTCGTCCGAGTGGATGCGGTTCTCGGACTGCGGAACCTGGTTGTAGGCCTCGGCACTCCAGGACTCGGGGACCGGCACGCAGGGGATGATACCCTCTTCTCCTCGATGACCCGTGGACCGGAAGCGCAGACCGCGTCGGAGGCCTTCCCCCTCGTCTTCACGGCACCACACGGAATGGCCGCCAGCGGGGACGCGGTCGCGTGGGCCGCGGAGCGGCGCGACGATCTCGACGCGCGCCTGCGCCAGCACGGGGCCATCCTCTTCCGCGGCTTTCCGGTGGCATGCGACGAAGACTTCGATGCCTTCATCCGGGCCTTCCGGTATCCGGGCTTCTCCTACGCCGAGTCCCTGTCGAACGCCGTGCGCAGCAACCGCACCGAGCTCGTCTTCACCGCCAACGAGGCGCCCTCCTCCGCCGAGATCGGGCTACACCACGAGATGGCACAGACGCCGGTCCATCCCAGCCGGCTCTTCTTCTACTGCGAGAAGCCGGCGGATGCGGGCGGCGCCACCTTCCTGTGCCGCTCGGACGCGCTGTACGAGGCGCTCGCGGAGCGCCATCCGGACTTCGTCGCGGACTGCGAGAAGCACGGCCTCCTCTACAGCCTGGTCATGCCGCCCGAGGACGACCCCACGTCGGGCGTGGGGCGCAGCTGGCGCAGCACCTTCAGCGTGGCGGAGCGCAGTGGGGCCGAGGAGCGCATGCGCAGACTCGACTACACGTGGGAGTGGCTCGACGGGGACTGCCTGCGGGCCACGACGCCGGTGCTGCCGGCCGTGCGGGTGCTCGCCTCCGGGCGCAAGAGCCTCTTCAACCAGCTCATCGCGGCGCGGCGCTGGAAGGACGCGCGCAACACGCCCGCCACGGCGGTGACCCTGGGTGACGGGCGTCCGCTCGATCCCGCGGCGTGGGCGGACGTGGAGCGCCTGGCGGCGGGACTGGCGATCGACCTGGTCTGGGAGCAGGGCGACGTGGCCCTCGTGGACAACTTCGCCGTGATGCACGGCCGCCGTTCCTTCGAGGGGACCCGCTGCGTGCTGGCGTCCCTGGTCGCTGCCTAGGACCGGTCAGGCGTCGACACCCTTGGGTGCGCGCTGCTTCATGAAGCCGAACAGGTAGCCGGCGACGCGGCGCATCTGGATCTCCTCCGCGCCCTCGGTGATCCGGTAGCGGCGGTGGTGGCGGTAGATGTGCTCGAAGGGCTTGTGGCGCGAGTAGCCCAGGCCGCCGTGCACCTGCATGGCGCGGTCGGCCGCCTCGCAGCAGAGCCGGTTCGACCAGTAGTTGCACATCGACACCTTGTCGGACACCGAGAAGGCCCCATGGCGGTCCATCATCCAGGCGGTCTTGTGGATGAGGGCACGGAGCATCTCACACTGGGTCTGCAGCTCGACCAGCGGAAACTGGATGCCCTGATTCGTGGACAGGGCCTTCCCGAAGGGCTTGCGCACCTTGGCGTACTCGACCGACTCGTCGATGCAGTATTGCGCGGCGCCCAGGCTCGAGGCCGCCTGACGGATGCGGTTCTCGTTGAAGAAGTGCTGCACCACGGCGAGGCCGCGGCCCTCGCCGCCGAAGATGGCGTCGTCTCCGACGCGCACGTCGCTGAACGAGACGCGGCCGTGATCGGTGGGCATGTTGAAGGTCCAGAGCATCTCCTCGACCTTCACGCCGGGCGCGTCCATCGGCACCAGGAAGGCGGTGATCCCGCGGGCGTCCCCGGGCTCGCCGCTGGTGCGGGCCATCACCATGTCGTAGGGCGCCTTGTGGATCCCGGTGTTCCAGGTCTTCTCGCCGTTGATGACCCACCCGTCGCCGTCGCGGACTCCCCGGGTCTCCATCCAGGTCGCGTCGGAGCCGTGCTCCGGCTCGGTGATCCCGAAGGCGAAGCCGCCCCGGCCCTCGGCCAGGCGATCGACCCACTCGGCTTTCTGCGCCTCGGTTCCGTACTCGAGCATGAGCAGGAGGCCCACGTTGTTCCCGACGATCGAATGCTCGTTCTGGAGATCGTTGTGCAGCCCCAGACCGCGCCGCGCCAGGTGCTCGCGGATCACCGCCATGCCCAGGTTGGTGCCGTCGCGTCCGCCGTACTCCTTCGGGAAGGGGTAGCGGTAGTGGCCGGCGGCGTCGGCCCGCCGGCGCGCCTCGGCCAGCAGCGCCTCCCACTCCTCGTTGGGCAGGCCGCCCCGGTCCCAGTCGGTGCGCGCGTCCTCGCGGCGGTGGTCGAAGAAGCGGGCGTTGTCGTCCTGACGCTCCAGGGGGACGATCTCGCGCTCGATGAAGTCGTCCAGCTCGTCGAGATAGGCGGCCAGCTCGGCCGGGATGTCGAAGTCCATGGATCCTCCCGTGCGGGTGGCGGAGCATGGCACAGCCCTTCGACCGCCGGCGAACCTTCTGCAATCCTCCGGCCATGAGCGAGACCTACGCCGTCGAGGCGATCTTCGGGGAGGACCGGCGCGAGTTCGTGGAGAACGTCCCCCACTGCCTGGAGCTGGGGATGCGCAACGTGAGCGTGGGTCCCGGCACGGCCACCATGATGATCCCCTACCGCGACGATCTCCTGGGCGACCGCGCTCGTGGCGTCGTCTTCGGCGGAGTCATCACCACCCTCCTCGACCAGGCCGGGGGCGCGGCCACGCTCTGCAGCCTGCCCGAGCTGGTCACCATCGCCACCCTGGACCTGCGGGTCGACTACCTGCGCGCCGCGGAGCCGGGCTGCGATCTCTACGGCATGGCCGAGGTGTACAAGCGCACGCACAGCGTCGCGTTCGTGCGGGGAAAGGCCTGGGACCGGGATCCGGACGATCCCTTCGCGCACCTCACCGCCACCTTCATGCTGGGCTCGAGTGCCCTGGAGCACCCCCTCAAGCAGGTCGTCCAGGAGCAGACGTCGTGAGCCTGGTCGACCGCATCCCCTACGCGAAGTTCATCGGGATGGAGGTGGACCGCGACCAGGAGGGGCTGCTCTGTCGACTGCCCTTCCGGGACGAGATCGTCGGGAACGCCCGTCTCCCGGCGGTGCACGGCGGGGTGATCGGCGCCTTTCTCGAGATGACGGCCTTCCTCGGGCTGATGGACGAGGACGAGGGGGGCCGGGTCCCCAAGCCCATCAACTTCAGCATCGACTACCTGAGGAGCGCCGGCGCGGCCGAGACACGGGGTCGCGCCGAGATCGTCAAGCTGGGACGGCGCATCGCGAACGTGCGCGTGGTCGCCTGGCAGGACGACCCGGAGAGGCCCGTGGCAGCGGGGATCGGCAACTTCCGCCTATGATGCGGGGGCGATGTTCGTCCGGCTGACCGAAGAGCAGGAGCTCCTGCGCGACACCTTCGCCCAGTTCTTCGCCGCGGAGTCGAGCGCGGACCGGGTGCGCGCGGCCGAGCCGCTCGGCTTCGATCCCGCCCTCTGGAAGAAGCTGGCGGAGACCGGGGTGCTGGGGATGCGTGTGCCCGCATCGCTCGGCGGTGGCGAGGCCGGTCTTCTCGACGCCTGCCTGGTGGCGGCCGAGGCGGGGCGACGCCTGGCCTCCGCCCCCGTCCTCGAGGCGATGGTCGCCGCGCGGCTGCTCGCTGCGTGCGGGGACGAGGGGGCCGCGGGCTGGACGCGGCGTCTCGTCGACGGATCCTGCGTGGTCACCCTGGCACTTCGCGATCTCGCCTCGCATCCGGAGCAGCTCGTGCCCGGTGCTGCGGTGGCCGATGCGGTCGTCGGCAGTGACGGAGGGGAGCTCGTCCTCCTGGTGACGGGCGAGGGCGACCGCGCGGCGTCGCCGTCCAACCTGGGAACGTGTCCGCTCGCGGCGCTGCCCGAGGCGGGTGCGGAGCGCATCGTGCTGGCGACGGGCGACGCGGCTCGGCGCCTGCACGGCAGCGCCGTCGAGGAGTGGAAGCTGCTGATGGCGGCCGCCCTGGCGGGTCTGGCACGCGAGGCCCTGGAGATCGGCGGGCGCTACGCCAGCGAGCGCATCCAGTTCGGCCGTCCCATCGGCGCCTTCCAGGGGATCGCCCATCCCCTGGCGGACTCGGCCCTCGATACCGAGGGTGCCCGCCTGCTGGTCTGGAAGGCCATCTGGGCGATCGCGACGCGGCGTCCGGAGGCCGGCGCGCTGGTCTCGATGAGCTTCGCCTGGTCCGCGCACGTGGCGGCGCAGGCCGCGGCGCGCGCCCTCCACACCCACGGCGGCTACGGCCTCTCGCTCGAGTACGACGTGCAGCTCCACCAGCGGCGCGCCAAGGCCTGGCCGCTGGTGCTGGGAGACCCCCAGGAGGAGCTGGTGGCCGCCGCCGACCGCCTCTGGTGCGGCGCCGGCGAACGGGTGGCACTCCCCGACGCGGGCGCGGTTCAGCTCGACTTCGGCTACGGCGCGGAGGCCGAGGCCTTCGCGGAGACCGCGCGCCGCTTCTTCCGGGAGAACCTCGACGACGAGCTGCGCGAGCACGCCCACTTCGCCTGGGAGGGCCACCACCCGGGCTTCCAGAAGAAGCTCGCGGAGGCGGGCCTCCTCTTCCCGGCGTGGCCCCGCGAGTACGGCGGACAGGAGCGCGGCCCCTACGACATGGCGGCCCTCGCCGAGGTCTTCGACGAATTCGACTGGGGGCGCATGGCCATCACCACCACCGAGATGGCGGCTCGCACCGTGCTGGCATTCGGGAGCGAGGAGCTGCGGCAGGAGGCGATCACACGCATCGTCACGGGCGACGCGATCTGCAGCCTGGGCTACACCGAGCCGGGCTTCGGCTCGGACGTGGCGTCGATCCAGACGCGCGCCGTGCGCGACGGCGACGAGTGGGTGATCGACGGCCAGAAGATGTTCACCAGCGGCGCCGACCTGGCCCAGTACGTCTTCCTCCTGACGCGCACCGACCCCGACGTGCCGAAGCACAAGGGGCTCACCATGTTCCTGGTGCCCCTCGACACGCCCGGGATCGAGATCCAGCCGGTCGAGACGCTCTCGGACGAGCGCACCAACGTCACGTACTACTCCGGCGTGCGCGTTCCCGACCGCTACCGGGTCGGCGAGGTGGACGGCGGCTGGGCGGTCGCGTCCCACGGGTTGGAGCTCGAGCACGGAGGCACCCAGTTCGTGCTGCACATGCGGCGCATGCTCGCGGGCGCGCTCGAGTGGGCGCGTGCGCCGCGGGCCGACGGTGCACACATCGAGCGCCGGGACGTGCGCCGGCGCCTGGCGCGCGCGGCGCTGCACACCGAGGTGGCCGATGCCATCTGGAAGCGGGCCCTTCATGTGGGCGCGGAGGGTCTGGACGATCCCGCCATCGGTCCCATGAGCAAGCTCTTCTCCTCGGATCGCTTCATCGAGTCGGCCACCGACCTCATGGACCTCTGCGCGCCGGACTCGCTGCTGCGCGGACGTGAGGGCGGCGCCGCGAAGGGCGCGATGGCGGTCGAGTTCGCCTACCGGCTGTCCACCGCGACCAGCATCTACGGCGGCACCAGCGAGATCCTGAAGAGCATCCTCGCCGAGCTCTCGCTGGGCCTGCCCCGGAGCCGGAGCTGAGCGGCGTGCCGGTGCAGGCGGATTCCAGGACCGCATGACCGCGAAGCGCGTACTCGCGGTCGGGCTGGCCGTCGTCCTGCTGCTCCTCGCTGCGGGGGTGTGGTTTGCTTCGAAGGCCGGGCCGGCGGGAGCGGGGCTGGCGGCGAAGCACCTGTGCTCGCTCGCCTTCGTCTCGGGGCTCGAGCGGGGCTTCGCCCGTGGAGCCTACGTCGATCCCTTCGTGCAGCCGATGACCCGCTTCCTGGAGGTGCGCTACGACGACGCCGTGCGCTCCGTGGAAGCGACGGGCTTCG
>JANQFA010000039.1 GCA_028278065.1 Myxococcota bacterium | reverse complement strand
GGTGGTCGCCGCTCACGACGCCGGGGACCACGTGATCTACGTGGGCTCGGTGGAGGCGGCCCGGGTGGATGCCGGTGAGCCGCTCCTCTACCACGGCGGGGCCTACGGCGCACTGGCCGCCCGCTAGAAGGCCTGGCGTGGACACGGTCCGCTTCACGGTCTGGTCCGACTACCTGTGTCCGTGGTGCTACAACGGGGCCGTCCGCCTCGAGAAGCTGCGCGAGGAGTTCGCCGGACGCGTGGAGCTCGAGTGGCGTGCGTTCCTGCTGCGGCCCGCCGACCGGGGGCGCCGCGACCCGGAGCGGTTCCGCGCCTACACGCAGAGCTGGCTGCGGCCTGCGGCCGAGCCGGATGCGGGCACGTTCCGGGTCTGGCAGGGCTCGGCGCCGCCGCCCAGCCACAGCGTGCCGCCCCACCGGGTGGCGAAGGCCGCCGCGGCGGTGGGGGGCTTCGACGCGCTGCACCCGCGCCTGCTGCGCGCGTACTTCGCGGAGAATCGGGACGTGTCGGACGAGGCGGTGCTGCTCGAGGTGTGGCGCGAGGCCGGTCTCCCCGACGAGGCCTTCGAGCAGGCCTGGGACGACGCGGTGCTGTCGCAGGTGCTCGGCGAGCACGACGCCGCCCTCGAGGCGGGGGTCACCGGCGTGCCCTCCATGCGGCTGGAGGGCAACGACGTGGTCATCGTCGGGGCCCAGCCGCTGGAGATCCTGCGCCGCTGGACGCAGAGAGCGCTCGATGGGCGCATTGGCTGATCCGACCCGGAGCTTCCGGCTCGACGGTCGCACGGCGATCGTGACCGGGGCGTCCTCGGGCATCGGCGTGGCGTTGGCGGAGACCCTCGCCCGGGCGGGCGCCGACGTGGTGCTGGCCGCCCGGCGCCGAGAGGCGCTGGAGACCCTGGCCGGGCGTCTCGCAGGAGAGGGCGCTCGCGCCCTGGCCGTCTCCTGCGATGTGGCCCGGGATGCCGACCTGGAGGCGCTGGTCGCGGCGACCCTGGAGCGCTTCGGTCGCATCGACGTGCTGGTGAACAACGCCGGCATCAACGAGGTGGTCCCGGCGGAGGAGGAGTCGGAGGAGACCTGGCGCCGGGTGTTGGACGTGAACCTCACGGGCGCCTTCCTGTGCGCCCGCCGCGTGGGCCGCGAGATGCTGGCGAGCGGCTCGGGGTCGATCGTCAACGTGGCCTCGGTGCTCGGTGTCGTGGCGTCGGCCCAGATCAAGCAGGCGTCCTACGTGGCCTCCAAGTCGGGACTGGTCGGCCTGACCCGCGAGCTGGCAGGGCAGTGGGCGCGCCGCGGCGTTCGGGTCAACGCCCTCGCGCCGGGCTGGTTCGAGACCGAGATGACCGCAGACATGTTCCAGGACGAGCGCTCGCAACGCTGGATCCGCAGCCGCGATCCGATGGGCCGCCCCGGCCAGGTCGAAGAGCTCGCGGGTCCGCTCCTCTTCCTCGCCTCCGACGCCTCGAGCTACGTCACCGGCCAGGTCGTTGCGGTCGACGGTGGCTGGACGATCGTATGAGGTAGGGTCGCGCTGGTGCGGCAGAGAAGATTCGAACTTCCACGGGGTTGCCCCCACCAGCCCCTCAAGCTGGCGCGTCTACCAATTCCGCCACTGCCGCTCGGGCGCGAGCCGACGAATCGTACCGAAGCCCTTGTGTCACGCTAGGGCGTGGGGGCTTGCTCGGAGGCGGGCGCTTCGGCTGCCGGAGCTTCGGTCGCGGGCGCGGGTGCTTCGGCCGCCGGGTCGGGTGCTTCGGCCGCCGGGGCTTCGCTCGCGGGGACCGGTGTTTCGGCTGCCTGGGGCTCGGCTGCGGGGGCGGGTGCTTCGGCTGCCGGGGCTTCGCTCGCCAGGGGCTCGGCTGCCGGGATCTCGACGAAGGGGGAGTCGGCCGGCGTACCGGCGCCGCCGGGGGCGCTCTCTTCCGCGAGCGGCTCGCCTTCGGGGAAGAGGGTGTCGGCGGCGTCCATCGTGGCCATGTAGGAGAGGGTGAGGCTGGTCAGCATGAACACGACCGCCGCGCCCGTCGTGAGACGGGTGAAGAAGTTGCCCGCCCCCCTGCTTCCGAAGACGGTGCTGCTGGCGCCGCCACCGAAGACGGCGCCGATGTCCGCCCCCTTGCCGTGCTGGAGGAGCACCACGACGATCAGGAGCAAGCACGTCAGGACGTGCAGGACGGTGACGAAGAGGCTCACTCGGCGTTTCCCCGGTCGAAGCGGATGATCTGCTCGAAGCTCTCGGGCTCGAGGCTGGCGCCGCCCACCAGCGCACCGTCCACGTCGGGCTGCGCCATGAGATCGTACACGTTGTCGGGCTTGACCGAGCCGCCGTACTGGATGCGCATCCCCGAGGCGGCGTCGCCGAACTGCTTGCCCAGCTGCTCGCGGATGAACCCGTGCACCTCCTGGGCGATCTCCGGGGTGGCCGTCTTGCCGGTTCCGATCGCCCAGACGGGCTCGTAGGCCACCACGACCTCGGCCGCGCGACCGGCCGGGATCTCCGCGAGGCTTCCCCGGAGCTGGCTCTCGACCACCTCGAAGGTGCGATCGGCCTCGCGCTCCTCGAGCTGCTCGCCCACGCACACGATGGGGCGGATCTCGTGCGCGAGCAGGGCCGCCGCCTTGCGCGCCACGAAGGCGTCGTCCTCGCCGAAGATGTGGCGCCGCTCGCTATGCCCCACGATGGTGTAGGCGCAGCCGAGGTCGGCGAGCATGCCCGGCGCGATCTCGCCCGTGAAGGCACCCTTCTCCTCCGGGTGGACGTTCTGGGCGGCGAGCTTCACCTGCGAGCCCGCCAGGGCCCGGCTGAGGCGGTCGAGGGACTGGGCCGGGGGGGCCAGCACCACGTCCACGCCCTCGACGTCCGCGACCCGCGGGAGGAAGTCCTCCGCGAAGGCGACGGCTTCGCCGACGGTCTTGTGCATCTTCCAGTTGGCGGCGAGGATCGGCGTGCGCATGCTCATTGCTCCAGGGCGGCGACGCCGGGCAGGGTCAGTCCCTGCACGTACTCGAGGGAAGCCCCTCCGCCCGTCGAAAGGTGATCGATGCGGTCTCCCAGCCCGAGCTGGTTGATGGCTGCCAGGGAGTCGCCGCCTCCCACCACGGAGGTGGCGGACGAATCGGCCACCGCCTGAGCGACCCGGCGGGTCCCCGCGGCGAAGGCGTCGATCTCGAACACGCCCATGGGACCGTTCCAGAAGATGGTGCCGGCGCGGCCGGCCTCCGCGGCGTAGGCCTCGGCCGACTGCGGACCGATGTCCACACCCATCCAGCCGTCGGGGATCTCCTCGACCGTGCGTTGCTCGGCGCCCGCCTCGAGCTTGCGGGCGACGACGTGGTCGTCCGGCAGCAGGATCCGGCGTCCCGCGGTCCGCGCCGCCTCGAGGATGCGTCGGGCCTCGGCCACCTGGCCGTCCTCGACGAGGGAGTCGCCGGTGGGCAGGTCCTGCGCGCGCAGGAACGTGTAGGCCATGGCTCCGCCCACGGCGAGGACGTCGGCATGGGGCGCCAGGGCCTCGAGCACGCCCAGCTTGTCCGATACCTTGGCGCCACCGAGGAAGCAGAGCAGCGGGCGGCGGGGCTCGAGCACCACCTTCAGGTGCTGCAGCTCCGATGCCAGCAGGTCGCCCGCCGCGGCGCGCTCGACTCCGCTCACCATGCCCGCCGTGGAGGCGTGGGCGCGGTGGGCGGTGCCGAAGGCGTCGTTCACGTAGTCGTCGGCGAGGGCGGCCAGCTGCCGGGCGAACTCCGGGTCGTTGTCCGTCTCGCCCGCGTGGAAGCGGAGGTTCTCGAGGAGCGCCAGCTCGCCCTCGCCGAGTCCTTCCACCACCGCCCGGGCCTGGTCGCCGACGCAGTCCTCTGCGAACGCGACCGCCCGGCCCAGCTGATCGCCCAGCACCACGGCGACCGGTCGCAGCGAGAGCTCCGGCTTGCGCTGGCCCTTGGGGCGGCCGAGGTGCGACGCCACGACCACCCGTGCGCCGGCGTCGAGCAGCCGGCGCAGGGTGGGCAGGGAGGCGCGGATGCGGGTGTCGTCGGCGACCGCACCGTCCCGCAGGGGGACGTTCAGGTCCGCCCTCACGAAGACGCGCCGGCCGCGGACCCCCGCTCCCGAGAGGAGGTCGTCCAGGCTCGCGACGGCCACGGCCGCTCTAGCGACCCATCAGCAGGGTCAGGTCGACCACGCGGTTCGAGTAGCCCCACTCGTTGTCGTACCAGGTGAGGATCTTGGCGAAGTTGCCGTCCATCACCTTGGTGTAGTCGGCGTCGAGGATCGACGAGTGGGGATTTCCCTGGAAGTCGATCGAGACCAGGGGCAGGGTGCAGACCTCGAGGATCCCGCGCATGGGACCGGCTGCGGCCTCGGTCATCGCGGCGTTGATCTCCTCGGGGGTCGTGTCGCGCGCGAGCTTCACCGAGAGGTCCACGACCGAGACGTCGGCCGTCGGCACGCGCATGGCGAAGCCGTCGAGCTTGCCCTTGAGGTCGGGCATCACCAGGCCGATGGCGCGCGCGGCGCCCGTGCTCGTCGGCACGATCGACAGGGCGGCGGCGCGGGCGCGGCGCAGGTCCTTGTGAGGCCCGTCGTGGATGACCTGGTCGCTGGTGTAGGCGTGGGTGGTGGTCATCCAGCCGGCCTCGATCCCCCAGTTGTCGTGAAGCACCTTGGCGGGGGGCGCGAGGCAGTTGGTCGTGCACGAGGCGTTGGAGACGACCTTGTGCTGGCCCGGATCGTAGTCGTCGGTGTTCACGCCGAGTACGATCGTCGTGTCGGGGTCGCTGGCGGGGGCCGAGATGATCACCCGCTCGGCGCCGGCCTTCAGGTGCGCGCCGGCCTTCTCGCCGCTGGTGAACAGCCCGGTGGACTCGATCACGATGGCCGCCTCGCGCTCCTTCCAGGGGAGGCTGGCGGGGTCGCGCTCCGCGGTGACGGGAATGCGCTTGCCGTCGACCACGATGGAATCTCCGTCGGCCTCGACCTCGCCCGGGTACAGGCCGTGGACGGAGTCGTACTTGAGCAGGTGCGCGAGCGTCTTGGCATCGGTCAGGTCGTTGATGCCGACCACCTCGATGTCCTTGCCGCGAGCGGCCCGGAAGACGAGCCGTCCGATGCGACCGAAGCCGTTGATTCCGACGCGTACCGACATGTGCAGAGACCTCCTGGGGCCGGTGCGAGCAGCGACCGGCAGGGATGAGCAACCGAGATCCGCGGAACACCGGGCGAGAGCCCGGTGGCAGCGCGCGCGGAATGTACCGGTCGGTGGCCGTAGCCGCCAACGCGCCCGCGGGGCGGCGGCGGTCGTCGCGGACACACTAAGCTATCGGTTCGGAAGGCGAAGCGGCCGATGGGGGGTGGTGTCGTGTAGCCGACGCGCCACTGCCGCCGGGGGGGATCTTGATCGTCGGAAGCGGGGTGGACGTGGTCGACCTCGAGCGCTTCGAGGCGCTGCTGGCGCGCCGCGGGGAGGCCTTCGAGGTGCGCGTCTTCACCGAAACGGAACGCGAAGACGCCCGCAGGGGCGCCCGGCCGGGGCGTGCGCTGGCCGTGCGCTTCGCGGCGAAGGAGGCGGCGCTGAAGGCCCTGGGCACCGGCTGGGGTCGGGGCGTCCGCTTCCTCGACGTGGAGGTGGTCCAGGGCGAGGGGCCCCCGGGGCTCGTGCTGCGCGGCGCCGCCGCCCGGGCCGCCGGGGAGCGTGGCGATCCCGTGACGCACCTGGCCTTCACCTGCGCTCGCCGCCACGCCCTCGCCGTGGTGCTGCTCGAGTCGGCCGGATGACGGCGGGCACGTCGCGTCCCGTCGCCGGTCGGCCCGCCGTCCTGCTGGTGGTGTTCCTGGTGGGGCTGGCGGGCGTCTGGCTGGCCCTGGGGCGCTCACGGGAGGAGCGCTCCATCCGGGACGCCTGGCCTCGTGTGCAGGGATCGCTCGTCGTGTCCGGGCTCTCGGCGCCGGTGCGGGTGAGCCGGGATGGGCGCGGTGTCGCCCACCTCGAGGCGACGAGCGAGATCGATGCCTGGCGTGCGCTGGGCTTCGTACACGCACAGGACCGCCTGGCCCAGATGGTCTGGCTCTCGCGCGTGGCGCAGGGCCGCGCCGCCGAGCTGGGCGGGTCCGACTTCGTCCCCGCGGATCGCCGCGCACGGCTCCTGGGGATCGCGCACCACGCGGGCGAGCAGGCCGGCGAGCTGGAGCGCGGCACCGCACGCGTCCTCGACGCCTACGCGGCCGGCGTGAACGCGCGCATCGCGCGCATCCGCGCCGGGGAGGCGGCAGCGCCACGAGCGCTGCAGGCCCTCGGCGTCGAGCTCGAGGACTGGACGGCGGCGGACACCCTCGCGCTGGTCAAGCTCCACGCCTGGTCGCTCTCCGACTCCCTCGCGACGAGCCTCGTACTGCTGGACCTGATCCGGCATCTCGGGGCCATCGGGGCACGGCCCTTCTTTCCGGCCGGTGCCGGAATCGGCGCAGTGCCGATCGGGACCGAGGCGCGTCCGGCGCCCGGCGCCGCTCCGGATCCCCTGCGCCGCGCCGCCGGGCTCGCCGGCCCCGGTGTGGGGAGCACTGCGTGGGTGGTGGCCGGGTCTCTCGCCGCCGGGGGAAGGCCGCTGCTGGCAGGGGACCTCCATCTCGAGCCGACCCTCCCGGCGCTCCTGTACGAGGTCCACGTGCGCGGCGGAGACCTCGACGTCGCCGGCGCCACCCTGCCGGGAGTGCCGGTGTTCTGGACCGGACGGAACCCGAGGGTGGCTTGGGCGGCCGTTCACGCGCGCGCCGTCGTCGCGGATCTCTTCGCCGAGAGCGTCGAGCCGGGGGGCACGGATCGCCACCACGACGGACGTCGCATGCGGCCTCTGGAGGTGCGCGAAGAGCGCATCGAGGTGCGGGGAGGCGAGGGCGAGCTCCTGCGGGTGCGCTCCAGCCGGCACGGTCCCCTGCTCGACGGCCTGCTCGCCGAAGGCGACGAGCCGCTCTCCCTGGCCTGGACCGGAGCACGCACCGATCCAGGCCTCGCGGGTCTGCTCGGGGTCGCGCGGGCGCGGGACGCGGAGGAGCTGCGGCGGGCGCTGCGTCGGCACCGCGAGCCGGTGGTCGCGGTGGCCTACGCCGACGTCGAGGGGGCCGGGGGCGTCCAGGTGGCGGGCTGGGTGCCGAGGCGGCGCTATCCCGCCGGCCTGGTCCCGGTTCCCGGGCGCAGCGCCGTGCACGCCTGGGAAGGCCCGGTCCCGCCCGAGGCCCTTCCCCACGTGCGTCTGAGCCGGGGTCGGCGCTGGGCGGTGGCGGCGGACAACGCCCTGGGCGGAGACAGCGCGGGTGCCGTCGAGTGGCTCTGGCGCCCCGGGGTGCGCGCTGCGCACGTCGAAGCCCTGCTGCGCGAGGCGTCCGCTCGCGGGCCCCTCGACGCCGGGGGCATGGCCGCGCTGCAGGCGGACGTGCACTCGGCCGGGGCGCGGCGCTTCCTGCGCGACGCCCTCGCGCTGGCCGAGCGGGGCGGTCCGCTCGCGGGGGAGGCCGCCGAGGTGGCCTCGCTGTTGCGCGAGTGGGAGGGCGATGCCGGCGCCTCGAGTGTCGGCGCCGCCCTCTATCACGTCTTCGTCCACGAGCTGGTCGAGGCCGTCTTCCAGGAGCGGCTCGGCCCCGAGAGGCTGGCGCGCTGGCGTTCGCTCCCGCACGTCGACGCCGGCGAGCTGGTGGCGCGCCTGCTCCGCTCTGCGGCGTCCGGGGGCGGGCGCGATCCCGCCGGCTGGGACGATCCCGCACGCCTCGGCGAGGCGGTCCGCGCCAGCCTGCGTGCGGCCTGGCTCGAGCTGTCGGTGCGCGCGGGACCCAATCGCGACAAGTGGACCTGGGGACGGCTGCACCTGCTCCGCTTCCGCCCGCTGCTGCCGGTGTCCCGGGGAATCGATCCCGGCGAGGGGCCCTTCGAGGCCGCTGGGGACGGGCGCTCGATCGCCAGCGCGGCCTACGATCCGGCCCATCCCTTCGACGTGCGCGTGGCGTCGACCCACCGCTTCGCGGTCGACCTCGCCGAGCCCGGGCACGCGCTCTCCGCGCTGGCGCCCGGTCCCTCCGAGCACCCCGGCCATCCGGACCGCGTCTCGGGGCTCGAGCGCTGGCTGGCCGGACGCGCCAGCCTGCTGGTGAGCAGCCCCGTCCTGGTCGAGGAGGGGTCGGTCGCGACGCTGACGCTGGAGCCCGCCCCGTGAGCCGCAGCATCGTCTACGCGGAGGTGCCCGGGTTCTACGCCGAGGTGGAGCGGGCGCTGCGGCCCGACCTGGCCGGTCGCCCCATCATCGTGGGCGGGGACGCGCGCAAGGGCGGGCTCGTACAGTCGGTCGGACCCGACGCGCGCGCCGAGGGGGTGCGGCCCGGCATGACCGTGCTCGAGGCCCTCGAGCGCTGCCCGGGGGCCCGCGCGCTGGTCACCGACATGCGGCGCTACCGCGAAGCCGGCGTCCGCTTCCGCGCCTGCCTGCGCCGCGTGTGCGAACGGATCGAGGAGGCGGGGCTCGGGGCCGCCTATGCCGAGGCGCCCGAGGGCTGCGATCCCGAGGAGGTGGGCCACGACTGGCTCGACCGGGTGGGGAGCGAGCTCGACCTGCCGCTGAGGGTCGGCATCGCTCCCGTCAAGTTCGTCGCCCGGCTGGCCGCGCAGGAGTCAGCTTACGAGGAGATCCGCCGGGTTCTGCCTGCAGAGCTGGAGTCGTTTCTACACCCGCTTCCGGTCGCCCGGCTGGCAGGCGTGGGGGCCAACACGGAGGCCGCCCTGGCCAAGGTAGACGTCCACACGGTGGGCGAGCTGGCTGCGCTCGGCCGCGCGCGCCTGGAGGAGATCCTGGGCAACCGCGGGCTCGAGCTCCTCGCCCTGGCGGAGGGCCGCGACCCCGCCCCCGTGCGCGGCACGCGGCACTCGAAGAGCCTCTCCCAGGAGACCACCCTGGCCCTCGAGGAGGTGGACCTGGGCTTCCTGGCCGAGCGCCTGCAGGAGCTGGCCGAGGGGCTCGAGGAGCGGCTCGGCCTGGAGGGTCTGGTCGCGCGGCGGGTCGTGGTCAAGCTGCGCTTCGTCGACGATGCCCGCCCGATCTCCCGACGCACCACCTTGGCCAGCCCGGTGGGAGAGGCGGGCGAGATCCACCGCGCGGCCGTGGGCCTGCTGCGCAACACCCAGGCGGGGAGTCGGCCCGTGCGCCTGGTGGGCCTCGCCCTGGCCGACCTGGTGGTGGCCGAGCGCGACGACCGGCAGCTGGAGCTCTTTCCGCCCGGCGACTAGGCGGAATCCGCCCCCGGGCCTCAAGCACGGGGGCCCCGAGGCCGAAGGGAGGGAGAGGCCCTCCAAGGCCCCGGGGAGAGCTCGGATGACCGAGTCCGAACGACGCAAGTACACCCGCATCGAGACGGGCCACGTGATCTCGGTCGCGCCTCTGGATCGCCGCGATCGCCTCGCCGTGAGCAAGAACCTCTCGAAGGGGGGGATCCGCTTCGAGGTGGTGGGCTGCGAGCTCGATCCCGAGACCGTGATCCGGGTGACCTTCAACGTCGGTCATCACACCGTGGTGGCGGTGGGCCGGGTCGCCTGGGCGACCGAGGTGGACCCGATCACCACCGACGTCGGGCTCGAGTTCATCGAGATCGATCCCCTGGCCCAGCGCATGCTCGAGGAGGAGACCCTCGTCGAGGTCGCCTGAGGGCGGCTGGGCGGCACGGAACGCTTCCTTCGCCGCATCGCCCGGCTGCATCCGGCGCCATCCCGCGCCCTGAGGCGCCCCGGGGGGCACGCTTGACACCGGGCGCGCCCCGGTGCGAGCTTCCGGGCCCATGGCGGACTTCCACCAGACGGGCGCCATCGCCACCCTCCATCGGCTTGGCCGCCCGGACCTGTCGCGGCTGGAGGACGAGCTGCGCTCGTTCGCCTCCCAGCGGCCCATCGCCCTGGTGCTGCCGTGCCTGGCCTCCGAGGCCGACGGCCCGGCCCTGAAGGGGATCGTGGATCAGCTGAAGGGCGTCCACTACCTGCGGCAGGTGGTGGTGGCGGTCTCCGGGACGACCCGCCGCGAGGACTACGACCGCATGCGCGGGATCTTCGACGGCGTGCGCACCCTGCACGACGAGCCCGCGACGCTCATCTGGACGAACGGGCCGCGGCTCCGCGAGCTCTACGAGAATCTGCGCGGCGAGGGCCTCGATCCCGGCGAGGACGGCAAGGGCCGCAGCGCGTGGATCGCCTACGGCTACGTCCTGGCGACCGACGTCTCGCGGGTGATCGCGCTGCACGACTGCGACATCCTGGACTACCGCCGCGAGTTCCTGGCGCGTCTCTGCTACCCGACCGCGAACCCCAACCTCGGCTACGAGTTCGCCAAGGGCTACTACGGACGGGTCACCGACCGCCTCCACGGCCGCGTCACGCGCCTCTTCATGACCCCTCTGCTGCGCGCCATGAAGTCGGTGCTCGGACCGGTCCCGCTCCTCGAGTACCTGGACTCCTTCCGGTACCCGCTCGCCGGCGAGTGCTCGATGGACACGGACCTGGCGCGCATCAACCGGGTGCCCAGCGACTGGGGCCTCGAGGTGGGGGTTCTGGCCGAGGTCTTCCGCAACACCTCCCTCAAGCGGGTGGCCCAGGTGGAGCTGGCGGACAACTACGACCACAAGCACCGCGAGCTCTCCGCCGACGATCCGAGCCGCGGACTCCACCGCATGGTGGTCGACATCGCGTCCTCCCTGATCCGCAACCTCGCCAGCTACGGCGTGGAGTTCGAATCGGGGTTCCTCAACACCCTGATCGCCGCGTACCTGCGGACGGCCCAGGACGCCATCGCCCGATACAGCGACGATGCGGCCCTGAACGCCCTGCACTTCGACCGCCACGAGGAGGAGGTCGCCGTGGAGACCTTCTCACGGGCCCTGCGCGCGGCCGGACTGGGCTTCGTGCGCGACCCCATGGGAGCGCCCCCCATTCCCAACTGGAGCCGGGTGTCCTCCGCCCGGCCCGAGTTCCTGGAGGCGCTGGCCGGCGCGGTGGACTCGGATCAGGCGGAAGGGGTGTAGGGGCCCGGCCGCATCGGCTACTACTCCGGCCAACCGGGGGGGACTGCATGAGAATCGGCGGGATTCCGCTGGGCGGGGGTGCGCCCCTCGTCCTCATCGGCGGACTCAACGTGATCGAGTCCGAGAAGGCCACCCTGGATGCCGCCGCGCGCTTCCGGGCGTCGGCCGAGCGGAACGGCCTGCCCCTCGTGTTCAAGGCCTCGTTCGACAAGGCCAACCGCTCGAGCATCGAGTCCTTTCGCGGGCCCGGGATCGACGAGGGGCTGCGCATCCTCGAGCGCGTGAGGCGCGAGCTGGCGCTTCCCGTACTGACCGACGTCCACGAGCCCGGCCAGGCCAAGATGGTGGCCGACGTGGCCGACGCCCTGCAGATCCCCGCCTTTCTCTCGCGTCAGACGGACCTGGTCGCCGCGTGCGCCCAGACGGGCCTGCCCGTCAACGTCAAGAAGGGCCAGTTCATGGCCCCGAGCGACGTGGCGCTGGTGGTGGACAAGGTGCGTCGCTTCGGGAGCGGGGGCGTGTTCGTGACCGAGCGCGGCACGACGTTCGGCTACAACCAGCTCGTGGTGGACATGCGCGGGCTGGTGCAGATGCGTGCGGCGGCGCCGATCTGCTTCGATGCGACGCACGCCGTGCAGCACCCGGGCGGGGCCGGCCTGGCCTCGGGTGGGGACCGCCGCTTCGTGGCGCCGCTGGCGCGCGCGGGCGTGGCCGTCGGGTTGGACGGGCTCTTCCTCGAAGCACACCCGGATCCCGAGAACGCTCCCTGCGACGGTCCGAGCCAGATCGACTTCGAGACCCTCGATCGCGTGCTGGAGGAAGCGGCCGCGGTCGATCGCGCCCTCGGGCGCTGACCCGGCGGAATCGGTGGCCGGACCCCAGGCAGCGCCGAACGGCGCGCCGGTCGAGCGCACCCCGTTCCGGGGCTCGGACGTCGCGATCGCCAGCGGGCTGGCTCTCCTGGCGGCCCTGCTGCGCTGGATCAACTGGCAGCAGACGGAGCTGATCTTCAACGACGGGCCGCGCTTTCTGGTCCAGGCGCAGCTCTTCGCGGCCGGGCGCTGGGAGCAGGCCCTGGCCGATCCCTACCACCCTCTCTACGCCCTCGCGACGGCGGCGGTGCGCCTGGTCCTGGGCCTCGAGGGGGCGGGGCGCGAGGAGTGGGAGCAGGCCGCGCTGATGGTCTCGATCGCGGGCGGCGCGGGTGCGGTCGCGGTCTTCTACGTCTTCGCGAAGAGCGCCTTCGGTCTGCCGGCCGCGTGGATCGGGGCGGCCCTGCTCGCCTGCAACCCCTACGCGATCGAGTTCTCGTCGGATGTCCAGAGCGAGGGCATCTTCCAGCTGGGCTTCCTGGTGGCGGTCGCCTTCGGGTGGTCTGCGCTCAAGAACGCCGGCCCGGCCCTGGCCGGCTGGACCGGATTCACTGCCGGTCTGGCCTACCTGATCCGGCCGGAGGGTGTCGGCGTGGCGCTGGCCGCCGGCCTGGTCGCCGCGCTCTGCTGGCTGCGCGGCGTCTGGCGCTTCGACCGCATGCTCGCCTGGACGCTCGCGCTCGTGGTCGGGCTCTTGGCCATCATGGCCCCCTACCTGGTATGGCTGCGGGTCGAGCAGGGCGGCTGGAGCCTCTCGCAGAAGAAGAGTGTGGCGGCGCTCGCGGGTGTCGTGCGGGACGAGCACGCGCGCCCCGCGTTGGGACTCGCACCGGGTGCGGAGGTGCCGCTGACTCCCGAGGTCAACGCCATGCGCTTCGGGATCTACCCGGGCCAGGAGCCGCAGCCCGAGGTGCGTCGCCCGCGCACCCGCGAGGAGCGGATCGCCCACCGCAAGGCGCGCCTGGAGCGGAAGGCCCGCGAGGCGCGCGATGCCCAGGCCCGCGGCTCGCGGCGCTCGGCTCGCGATCCGCAGGGTCTGGGCGAGACGCTGGCACGTCAGCTCGGGGCGATCTGGCACGCCCTCGACACCCTGGTCTCGGCGGTGCGCCCCGAGGTCGTGGTCTTCGCCCTGCTCGGGATCGCTTTGGCCCGCGGCCGTCCGGGCCTGCGCGGGCAGTATCTGGCCGCCGTGCTCCTCATCTACGGGGTGCTCGTCTGGGGACTCGTGGTGAACTACGGCTACCTGAGCCGGCGCCACATCCTGGCTCCCGGCCTGCTCCTGCTGGGCTACGCCTCGCTGGCCGTACCCGTGGTGGGGCGGGCCCTCCTGCAGGGCCTGCGGCGCGTCTTCGGGCGGCCGGCGGCCCCCTCGCTGCGTGCCGGTGCGATCCTGGCGTCCCTCCTGCTCATGCTGGGGGGGCTGGCCAAGGCCCTGCGACCGCCCGGCAGCCACAACCTGGTGGAGCGGGTGGTGGCGGAGTGGGTGGAGACCCAGGGTGACCCCGGGGGACCGGTGGCCGCCGGAAAGCGCCGCGTGGCCTACTATTCCGGCGCGCCCTGGTTTCCGCTGCGGAAGCTTCCTCCCTCGGCGCCATTGGCCACGGCTCTGCGCCTCTCCGGCGTCCGGTACGTGGTCGCGGACGAGGACGACGTGGCCGCATACGGGGATCTGGCCGAGCCGGAGCGCTCGGGGCTGGTGATCGTGCACACCGCGCGTGTGAACGACGAATCCGCCTGGGTCTTCGAAGTGGGCAGCCTGGAGGGGGGCTGATGCTGCACCGCTACAGTGAAGTCTTCCGCACGTTCCTGATCGTGCTGGACCTGACGCTGGTGGCCGGCGCCTGGATGGCGGCGTACTACCTCCGCTTCTACACCGACATCCCGGCGCCGCGGGGCATTCCGCCCTTCACCCAGTATGCGCTGGTCCTTCCCTTCATCGTCCCGGTGTGGTGGACGCTGCTCCGCTCGCGCGGACTCTACGAGCCCCAGCGCACGGGCTCGCCCCTGGGCGAGATCGGCGGCGTGCTGGGTGCCACCGCCATGGGCATCGTGGTGCTGGTCGCGGCCAGCTTCTTCCTGCGCGGCTACTACTACTCGCGTCTCGCGATCGGGCTGTTCGCCGTCCTCTCCGCGGGCGGCATGATCCTCACCCGCTGGGGGCTGCGCGCCACCCTGCGCAGCCTGCGCCGGCGCGGCTACAACCTGCGCTACGTGCTGGTGGTGGGTGCCGGTGACCTCGCGCGGGAGGTGATCGACCGCGTCCACGCCCACCCCGAGGCCGGCCTCCGGGTGGTGGGCTGTCTGGCCGGCAACACGACCCTGACGGGCCGCCGCGTCGCCGGGGTGCCGATCGCCGGGGAGTACGGCGCCATCAAGGAGATCCTGGCACGCAGGCAGATCGATCAGGTGGTGCTGGCCCTTCCGCGCGAGGAGCAGCACCACCTGGAGAAGGTCCTGGGCGAGCTCGACGACGAGTTCGTGACGGTACGCATGGTGCCGGATCTCCTGCATGTGATGACCCTGCGCAGCTCGGTCGAGGATCTGGACGGCCTCCCCACCATCAACCTGCGAGACACGCCGCTGGTCGGCTGGGCCGGGGTCCAGAAGCGCGCCATGGACCTGGCGGTGACCGTCCCCGTCCTGGTCGCCCTGTCGCCGCTGCTGCTCGTGGTGTCCCTGGCGATCCTGGTGACGTCGGGGGCGCCCATCTTCTATCGCCAGCAGCGCATGGGACTCGACGGCCACGTCTTCGACGTGATCAAGTTCCGCACCATGAAGCGGAACGCGGAGGCGGAAACCGGTCCGGTCTGGACGGCCGAGGACGATCCGCGTCGGACGCGCCTCGGGCGTCTGCTGCGGGCCACCAACATCGACGAGCTGCCGCAGATCTGGAACGTGGTGACGGGCGACATGAGCCTGGTCGGCCCGCGTCCCGAGCGGCCCGTCTTCATCGAGCGCTTCCGCCGCGAGATCCCCGGATACATGCTGCGCCACAAGGTCAAGGCGGGGCTCACCGGATGGGCCCAGGTCCACGGCTGGCGCGGCGACACGTCGCTCCACGAGCGGATCGAGCACGACATCTACTACATCCAGAACTGGTCCCCGGGGCTCGACGTGCGCATCTGCCTGATGACCCTGTGGCGCGGCTTCAGGAACGCGTACTGATGGGCGCTCGCATCGCGTGCGTGGACCTGGCGGGCGAGTATCGCGAGATCGGGGCCGAGCTGGAGGAGGCGGCCATCCGCGTGCTCCGCTCCGGGCGCTACGTGCTGGGGCCGGAGTGCGAGGCCTTCGAGGCGGAGCTGGCCGCGCACGTGGGCGCCCGCTTCGCGGTGGGTGCCGCGTCCGGAACCGACGCCCTCGTGCTCGCCCTGAGGGCCGCCGGTGTGGGGCCGGGCAGCGAGGTGGTGACGTCCCCGTTCACCTTCTTCGCCACCGTCGAGGCGATCCTGCTGGTGGGTGCGCGGCCGGTCTTCGCCGACGTGGAGTCGGGCGGCTTCAATCTCGATCCCGAGAAGGCCGCGCAGGCGCTGACGCCGCGCACCGCCGCGGTGATGCCGGTCCACCTCTACGGCCGCTGCGCCGACGTGGCGTCGCTGCGCTCGGCGGTGGGCGCGCTGCCCGTGATCGAGGACGCGGCCCAGGCGATCGGGGCGACGCGGGGGGGCGCCGCCGCCGGGTCGATGGGCACCGTCGCCGCCTTCAGCTTCTACCCGTCCAAGAACCTGTCCGCGGCAGGCGACGGGGGTGCGGTGACCTGCAGCGATCCGGAGGTGGCGGAGAGGGTCCGGCTCCTCACCAACCACGGCAGCCGCGAGCGCGATCGGCACCTGATGATCGGAACCACCTCCCGGCTCGATGCCCTGCAGGCGGCTCTGCTGCGCGTGAAGCTGGGCCATCTGGAGGCGTGGGCCGAAGCGCGGCGTCGCGCCGCGGCCGGCTACGCCGAGCGGCTCGCGGGGCTGGAGGGAATCCGCCTGCCGAGCCACGGGCCCGACGAGGTGCATGTGTGGCACCAGTACGCGCTGCGCTGTGCGCCCGGAGCGCTGCGCTCGGCGGTCTGCAAGGCACTCGACGAGGAGGGCGCCGAATGGCGCCACTTCTATCCCTACCCGGCCTACCGCCAGGAAGCGCTGGGGGTGGATCGGCTGCCGCCCGGTGCCTGTCCCGAGGCCGAGCGCGCCTGCGACGAGGTGGTCTGTCTCCCGATCCACCCGCGCCTCGGCGAGGACGAGCTGGATCGGGTGGCGGCCGCCGTGCGCCGGGGCGCGCTCCGCTAGTGCTCCCCGTCGACGGGGCGGCGCGCGACCTCTCGCAGCAGCGCGCCCATCTCCCGGCGGAAGCGCTCGTTCGAGAAGGTCTCCGCGTGGGTGCGGATCGCGTCGGGGTCGAAGGCCAAGGGTCGCGCCTCGAGGAGCTCGACCGCCGCCGCGAGCGCCTGCGGGGTCTGCTCCTCGAACCAGACGCCGGTGGGCGCCCGGCCGCGCGCATCGTCGAGCGGCACCACGGTCTCGGTCGCCCCACCCCGGGCGAAGGCGACCACGGGGCGGCCGGCGGCCTGGGCCTCGACGGCGATGATCCCGAAGTCCTCGTCCTGGGGGTACACGAGGGCGCGGCAGCGGGCGTAGAGATCCGCGAGCTCCGCGTCGCTCACGCGGCCGGTGAAGCGCACGTGGTCCGGCGCGCCGGCCTCCAGGCGGGCGCGGGTGGGCCCGTCGCCCACCACCACGAGGGGGCGACCCATGCGCGCGAACGCCTCGATCGCCACATCCTCGCGCTTGTAGGGGACGAAGCCGCCGACCAGCAGGTGGAAGTCGCCGGGCGGGGCGCCCGAGGGGCGGATGCGCTCGGTGTCGACGCCGGGGTAGAGCACGTCCGCCTCACGGTCGTAGTGACGCCCGATGCGGTCGGCCACGCACCGCGAGATGGCGACGAACCGTGTGACACGATCGGGTGTGCTGGTGCGGGCGTCCCAGCGCCGCAGCCACGCGGCCAGGGGCGCAGCCAGCGCCCGTCGGACGCCGCGCCCCAGGTAGGCCTCGGCCTGGTCCCACACGTAGCGCATGGGCGTGAAGCAGTAGCAGACGTGCGGGGTGTCGGGCGTGGTGCGGATCCCCTTGGCGACCGCGTGACTCGTCGAGACCACCAGGTCGGCGTCGAGCGGCGCGAAGCGCTCGATCGCCCACGGCATGGCGGGGAGGAGCTTCCGGTAGTGGTCGCGCGCCCCGGGCAGGTCCGAGAGCGGACTGGTGTGGATGCGCAGCCGCTCGATGGCCTCGAAGGTGGACCCGGGGACATGGACGAGCGTGTAGCAGTCGGCGTCCGGAAAGAGGAGTGCCAGCTGCTCGAGGACGCGCTCACCCCCGCGGCGGCCCGTCAGCCAGTCGTGGACCAGCGCCACGCGCATCGGCCGCAGCATAAGGGAGAGCGGCGCGGGGCGCTGCGCCGATTGACAGCCTCCGGGCCGGATTGGAGAATCGGCCCGTGACTTCGAGCTTCTCCAACCTGGTGGCGCGCCGCGATCTCCTCGTCGAGCTGACGCTGTCGGAGCTGCGCAGCTCGGCCAACGAGACCCGGCTGGGGTGGCTCTGGTGGCTGGTCGATCCCCTGCTGACCATGCTCATCTACTGGGCGGTGGTGGTCGGGATCTTCGGACGCGGGGAGCAGTACGATCCGTATCCCATCTTCATCCTGTGCGCGATCCTCCCCTTCAAGCACTTCAGCAGCTCGCTGAATTCGTGCTGCAAGCTCCTGCGCAGCCGCGACGTGCTGATCAAGTCGGTGCCTTTCCCGACGATGGTGCTGCCCCTGTCGGTGGTCTTCTCCGGCTTCGGGTTCTTCCTCTTCGGAATGGTGACCCTCCTCGTCGCGGCGGTCGCGTTCGGCAAGCCCTTCAGCGAGGCGCTGGTCCAGCTTCCCGCGCTCTTCGCCCTGCAGCTGGTGTTGTTCGGGGGGATTGCGCTGGGGATCGCGGCGATCGGCGCCCTCATCCGCGATCTCTCGGGCTTCATGAGCCACGTCAACCGGATCTTCTTCTACATGTGTCCGACTCTCTACGGCGTCGACATGGTGGCGGAGCGCTTCGCGCGCCTGGAGGGCGTGGTCTCGGGCGAGCTCCTGGTGCAGCTCTACATGCTGAACCCCCTCGCCATCCTCTTCACGGGCTACCGTGACGCGATCTTCTACGGCCGCTTCCTCCAGACCGAGTACTGGGTGACCCTCAGCGTGGTGTCGGTGGTGATCTTCCTGGCGGGCTATCGGGTGTTCCAGCACTTCGATCGCCGCGTGATCAAGTTCCTGTGAGCGACGACGGCGAGGCGATCGTCCGGCTCAAGAACCTGGGGGTCTACTTCCACCTCCACAGACGCCAGAAGATCAACCTCCGCCAGGCGATCCTGCGCCGGCAGTGGGGAGCGCGGCCCGAGCTGCTGTGGGCGCTGCGCCACATCACCCTGGAGCTCTTCGAGGGCGACGTGGTCGGGATCGTCGGGCACAACGGCGCGGGGAAGAGCACGCTGTGTCTGGTGCTCTCCCAGATCCTCCAGCCCGACGAAGGCGAGGTGCAGATCCGGGGAAAGGTCTCCCAGCTCGTGAGCCTCTCGACCGGTCTGAACTCGGACCTCTCGGGCCGCGCCAACGTGCGCCTCCTGGCAGCCTACCTGGGCATCCCGCGGGCGGTGATCGACTCGAAGATCGACGAGATCATCGAGTTCTCGGAGCTCGGGGAGTTCATCGACGAGCCGATGCGCCACTACTCGAGCGGGATGCGCGCGCGACTCGGCTTCTCGGTGGCCACGACGCTGGAGCCGGAGATCCTCATCCTGGACGAGGTCTTCAGCGTGGGTGACGCCCGCTTCCGGGCCAAGAGCCGCGCGCGAATCGACGAGATGATGGCGCGCTGCAAGCTGATCGCGATCGTCTCCCATTCGAGCGAGTTTCTGCGCACGCTCTGCAGCCATGCCCTCTGGCTGGAGAAGGGGAGGGTGGTGCGTTTCGGCAAGGCCGCGGAGGTCCTCGACGAGTACGACGAAGCGATGGGCCAGCCCGAGGGGCCGATGGAGCCCGATCCCGCGTGAGGCGCGGGGTGCTCTCACCCTCGGTGCCCATCGCGATCCTGGCGAGCGCTCCCTGGAAGACGCCTGCCCCGGTCAACGCCCACCAGATCGCGAAGCGCCTCGCCCGGCGCGGCTACCGGGTGCTCTTCGTCGAGTCGACCGGTCTGCGCACCCCGTCGCTGCGCTCCGGTCACGACCGCTCGCGGGTGCTGGAGCGACTGCGCGGGGCCTTGCGTGGACCCGTTGCCGTGTCGGAAGGCCTTCACGTGGTGGCGCCCCTGACCCTGCCAGCGGGCTGGTCGGGCGTGCTGCGCGCCGCGTCGGACGCCTGGGTGGCGGCCACGGTACGCCGCGCTCTGGAGCGTCTCGAGATGGCCGCGCCCCTGGCCTGGTGCTTCCTCCCGACGGGGCTCGCGACCGCCCGGGCGATCGGTGCGCGCCGCATCGTCTATCACTGCGTCGATCGCTACGCGGCCAATCCCGGGGTCGATGCGGATCAGGTGGAGGCGGCCGAGCGGGCGATGCTGGGCGCCGCCGACCATGTGCTCGCGTCGAGTCCCGCCCTGGCGGAGCACCTGGGCCGCGTGCGGTCCGACGTGGTCTGTGTCCCCAACGTGGCGGACGTCGCGCTCTTCTCGACCGCCGTCGAGGGCTCGCTGCACGAGCCCGCGCCGCTGGCTGGGATTCCCCGCCCGCGTCTCGTCTACACCGGGAACCTCGCCGCCTACCGGGTCGATCTCGAGCTCCTGGAGCGGCTCGCCGACGCCCGGCCGCGACAGCATCTGGTGCTGGTGGGGGCCGCCGGCCTGGGCGAGCCGGGTGGACCGCCTGCCGCGCTCTCCCGACTCGTGGCGCGTCCCAACGTGCACGCCTTCGGCCCGGTTGCGCAGGCCGAGCTGCCCGCCTGGCTGGCCTTCGCCGACGTCGCGCTGATCCCCTTCCTGGACAACGATCACACCCGTGGCTCGCTTCCGCTGAAGCTCTGGGAGTACGCTGCCGCCGGGCTTCCCGTGGTGGCCAGCGACCTGCCCCAGTTCCGCGCGCTCGCCGAGGACGGAACGCTGCGCGTGGCGCAGGGCTCCGAAGGGTTCGCCAGCGCGGTGGAGGCGGCGCTCGCGGAGCCCGCGTCGGCGCGCGGCCGTCGTCTCGAACGGGCGCGCGCCCACGACTGGGAGGCGCGCATCGACGAGCTCCTCGAGGTGGTGGCTGGCGGCGCGGAGGCCCTGGGGTAGGTTCATTCTCCCATGGGGTCGGAGGGAGCGCGTCTCGTCGCGCTGCAGTGCAAGTTCTCGGCCTGGCTCTCCTGGAGCCAGCCGTTCATCCACCAGCTCGTGAGCGAGGTGGGGCGCCACGTGGACAACGTGGTGGTCTGCAATCGCACCGAGAACCTGGACCGCTTCGCCGTGGAACGGGTGGTCCGCTTCCCCGTGCGTTACACGACCGAGCCCCGCCTGGCGCTCCTCGCGGCCGCACACCTCCAGCGCTCCTTCCACCCCGATCTCATCCACGCCCACTTCGGGTGGTCCGGCCTGCGCATGCTGCTGATGAAGCAGTACCTGCGCGTGCCGATGATCGTCACCTTCGGCGGTCGCGACCTGGGCGTGCAGGCGGCCATGCCGCACTTCGATCGCCTCTACGAGGTGCTCTTCGACGCCACCGAGCGTCTGATCTGCGTGTCGGCCGACCTGCGCGACGCGGCGCTCGAGCTGGGTGCCGACCCCGAGCGCGTCATGGTGATCCGCCGCGGCACCAGCCTGAGGCGCTTCGCGTTCGTCGATCGCTCCGAGCGGCCCGCGCAAGAGCCCCTGCGCGCCCTGATGGTGGGGAGGCTGATCGAGAAGAAGGGCCACCGCTACGCCTTCCAGGCGGTCGCGGAGCTGCTGCGCGAGGGACACGACGTCGAGGTCGTGGTGGTGGGGGAGGGCGAGGACTTCTCGCGTCTGCGCCGCCTCGCCCGCGAGCTCGGACTGCGCGAGCGGATCGACTTCGCCGGAACCACGGACCACGAGGGCGTGCGCACCCGGATGGAGGCAGCCGACATCCTGATCCACGCGTCGGTGACCGGCCAGGACGGCGACAAGGAGGGCATTCCCAACGTCGTGGTCGAGGCGGAGGCCACCGGGCTGCCGGTGGTTGCCACCCGGCACGGAGGCATCGTCGAGGTGGTCCGGGATGGGGAGACCGGCTTCCTGGTGGAAGAGCGGGATGCGGGCGGCATCGCGGCGGCGCTGCGCCGACTGCTCGACCGGGACCTGCGTCTCTCACTGGGGCGGAGCGCGTCCGACTTCGTGCGGGCCGAGCTCGACCTGGAGAAGCAGATCGCGCGCTACGTGGCGATCTACGGGGACCTGGTGGCCGAGTACGGGCGAGAGAGCGCGCGCATGCAGCAGAGCTTCATCCCCGAGGACTTCGGCGCCCTGATGGAGCGCACGCTCGCGGTGCAGAGCGAGCTCTCCATCGCAGAGCTCGGAGAGCGTCTGCTGAAGGGGCGCAGCTTCGACGCCGGCTTCGCCAGCGCCGAGGCGGGGCCCGGGCTCCTGGAGCGCGCCTACGGCCTGAAGGCGCACATCCCTCAATCGGTGAAGTTCCCCGCCAAGATGGCGCTGGGCCGACTGCTCCTCGGCGCCATCGCGCTGCGCAAGAGGATGGCCCGGTCGGGTAGCATCGAGGATCCCGAGGAGATCGACCGACGCGTCGCCGACTACTTCGTGCAGGGCGGGCGACTCGACGTGGACGGAGACGACTGGGGCGTCGTCGACGACCTCCTCCACTGGCACCCCTAGCTCGACCCCGCTGCTTCGAGTGCTGCCGTCAGGACCTCGTCGATCGTGTCGACGAGCTGGATGTCGAGGCCTTCGCGCACGTCCTGCGGGACGTCCACCAGGTCCTTCTCGTTGCGGCGCGGCAGGATCACCGTGCGGATTCCCGCGCGCGACGCGGCCAGCACCTTGTCCTTGACGCCGCCGATCGGCAGCACCCGGCCGCGCAGCGAGATCTCGCCGGTCATCGCCACGTCGCCCCGCGCCCGGCGCCCGGACAGCGCGGAGACGAGCGCGGTCACCAGGGCGACGCCCGCCGACGGTCCGTCCTTGGGCACCGCGCCCGCCGGAACGTGGAGGTGGATCTCGCCGTTGGCGAGTGCCGCCGCCTCGCCCACCAGAGGGGCCCCGTTCGCCCGCACCCAGGAGAGAGCCGTCTCCGCCGACTCCTTCATCACGTCGCCGAGCTGGCCGGTGAGCCGAAGGCGGACGCCTTCCCCCCCTGCCAGGGGTGTCGCCTCGATGAAGAGGATGTCGCCGCCGTGGGCGGTCGCCGCCAGGCCCACGACGACCCCGGGCATCTCGGTGCGCTCCGCGGTCTCGGGCAGGTGGGGAGGCGGGCCGAGGGCGTCGCGCACGAAGGCCGCGTCCACGTCCACGTCGATCTCCTCGCCACGGGCTCGCGCCTCCGCGATGCGTCGGGCCACCTTGCGCAGCAGGCTGGCCACGTGGCGGTCCAGGTTCCGCACCCCGGCCTCCCGGGTGTACTCGTGCACGACGACGTCGAGGGCCTCGTCGGAGACCCTCACCCGGTCCTCGCCCAGTCCGTGGGCCTCGATCTGCTTCGGGATGAGGTAGCGGCGCGCGATCGCGGTCTTGTCCGCGTCGGTGTAGCCGGGCAGCTCGATGACCTCCATGCGGTCGAGGAGCGCCGGGGGGATGGTGGCAAGGCTGTTCGCGGTCGCGATGAAGAGGACCTTGGAGAGGTCGAAGGGCACCTCCATGTAGTGGTCGCTGAAGGTGTGGTTCTGCTCGGGGTCCAGTACCTCGAGCAGCGCGGAGGAGGGATCTCCGCGGAAGTCGGCGCCGAGCTTGTCCACCTCGTCGAGCAGGAAGACCGGGTTGCGAGAGCCCGCGCGGCGCAGGCTCTGCAGCACGCGGCCCGGCATGGCGCCGACGTAGGTGCGGCGGTGTCCGCGGATCTCGGCCTCGTCGCGTACACCCCCGAGCGAGGCGCGGGTGAACTCGCGACCCATGGCGCGCGCGATCGAGCGGCCCAGCGAGGTCTTGCCCACGCCGGGAGGGCCCGCGAAGCAGAGGATCGGCGCCTTGGCGGTCGGCGCCAGCTTGCGGACCGCCAGATACTCGAGGATGCGTTCCTTGACCTTGTCCAGATCGTGGTGGTCGGCGTCCAGCACCTCGCGCGCCCGCTTCAGGTCGACGTGGTCGGCGGTCTCCTTGGACCAGGGCAGCTCGACCATCCACTCCAGGTAGGACCGGATCAGGTGCCGATCGGGCGCATGCTGGGGCAGGGCGGCGAGGCGACGGAGCTCGCGCTCGGCCTGGGCCTCGGCCTCGTCGGGCAGCTCCGCTGCCTCGATCTTCTCGCGCAGCTCGTCCACCTCGCGTCCGCCGGCGTCGCCCTCGCCGAGCTCGGCCTGGATGTCGCGCATGCGGCGGCGCAGCACCCGCTCGCGTCGGCGAGGATCGATCTCCTCGCCCTCGCTCTCGTCGCGCAGGGCCTGCTGGGCCTGCGCGATGGTGAGCTCCCGCTCGAGGTGGCCGGCCATGCGGTCGAGGCGTCGGGTCGGATCGATCTCGGCGAGCAGGGTCACCCGCTCCTCGAGGGGAAGGGGGAGGGTGTGGGCGATCAGGTCGGCCAGCAGGCCGGGCTCGGGCACGTCGGCGACGAAGGTCTTCCACTCCTCAGGGAGGTCGGCGCGCGCGTCGATCACCGCGTGGGCCAGGTCGACCACCCGGCGGTGCGCGGCTTCCAGCTCCGGCGGGATGGTCTGCGACTCGACGATCGGATCCACCTCCACGCGCAGCGCCGGCTCCAGTCCCGTGACGCGGCGCAGGCGGGTCCGCGCGGCGCCCACCACGATCGCGTGGCGCTCGTCGCCGCCGGACTGGACCACCCGGGCCAGGCGCGCGATGCAGGCCACGGGGTGGAGGTCGGCCAGCTGGGGGTCGTCCAGGGCCGGATCGAGCTGGGTCGCGATGACCAGGAAGCCCCCCTGGCCCGCCTCGTCCATGGCCGCCAGCGAGCGGGCCCGACCGACGATGAGGGAGGCGGTCGCTCCCGGGAAGACCACGACGTTGCGCACCGGAAGCACCGGCAGGCTCGAGGGCAGATCGAGCGCCTCACCCCCCACGCGTACGCGGACACTCTGGTTTTCGGGATCGGCCTGGGACACGTTTCGCGAAGCTATGCACGGACGGGGCGGCGTCAAATGCCTGTCCCCGCAGGGGATCCGGGCTACGCTGGGGACGAGACGGGGTGGGAGGAGAATCGATGCGGATCCGATCCGCCGCCGGGCTCGCCCTGGCGGCTGCGCTGGCAATGGCCTGCGGGGAGAGCGGGGAGACGCCCCCGGCCGAGACGCCTCGGGCCGAGGCGCCCCGTACGCCGCCGCCCGCGGCGCCTGTGGAGACGGCTCCCGAGCCGCCCGAGCAGCCGCTGGTGGCAGACGGCGCGGCGATCTTCCGGGTGCGCTGTGCCACCTGCCACGGCGAGACCGGCGACGGGCGTGGTCCGGCATCAGCGGGTCTCCAACCTGCGCCCCGTGACTTCGGCGACGCCGACTGGCAGGCGGAGGTGAGCGACGACCACATCGAGAAGGTGATCGCGGGGGGCGGTCCGCCGCTCGGGCTGTCGCCGGCGATGCCCGCGCATCCCGACCTCGCTCCCGGCGAGCTCGCCGCGGTGCGCGCGCACATCCGCAGCCTGGCGCGCTGAGCGGGTCTCCGGCGAAGCGCGTCGAGCCGCGGGCCGGGCGCTCGCCCGTCCCCCAGCGCTCGCGCTTCTCCTGGCGATCGTGCTTCTCCTGGCGATCGTGCTTCTCCTGGCGATCGTGCTTCCCCGAGCGATCGTGCTTCTCCTAGCGCTCGCGCTCGAGCGCGGAGAACGAGATGACGCGGCGCTCCACCTTGCCGCGCGGCGCTACGGCTCGGGTCTCGTAGGTCTCGATTCGCACCACCTCGCCGCTCCCGGGCGAGATGAGCACGCGGACCGCCGGGTCGACCACCTGAACGGGGCTCCCGTCGGCGCCGGCGGGGTAGTCCACGCGGTCTTCGCTCCAGCGCCCGGTCTGGACGATCACCACGGACGGCTGCGTACCCCCTTCGGCGTGGAACAGCGGGAAGAGGGTCTCGAGGTCGACGGTCCGCCGGATCGAGCCTCCATCGGCCTCGATCGTCAGCGTGCGACGGAGCTCCCAGCGGTCGGCCCCCAGCGCGGCGCCCGAGGGTCCGAAATCGCGCGCGTCGTCCGTCGGGAACGCGGGGGTAGAGACGTTGATCGGGGCGAGGAGGTCGCGGACCCCGGCGACGCGCCAGCGGTGTCGCGCCACCCGGCCGCCGCGCGGCAGGTAGTAGCCGCGCTGGAAGGCGCAGGTCAGCAGCGGGAACTCCGGATCCCAGGCCACGCGGCTGGGCCGGCGCATCGCGGAGCTGCGGAAGAAGAGATCGTCGGGCGCATCGTCACCGGTCTCGGCGCTGGCGCGTCGCGCGTGCCGGAAGGCACAGCGGTAGCTCGAGGACGGGTCTCGCGTGCGGCCTCCCGAGACCCAGCGGTCTCTCCGGGCCCAGGACGGTCGATGTTCGGGCGCCGGCAGATCGCTGCGCCCGAGCAGCCAGGCCACGAAGTGATCGCCCTCGAGGTGGGCGGTCTCCTGTCCCGCGTCGATGTAGGTGAGCCGCACCTCACCCCAGCGCCCGGCGCCCCGGTAGCGCCGCACTGCGTTCCACGCCCACTTGGTGCCGGCGTCCGCATCGTCCACGGCGATGGACTCCGCGGGAAAGGGGAGCCCGGCCGGAACGCCTTCGAGGCCGCCCCCGGAGAGGACTTTCGCGCGGCCGGCGTAACGAGCGGTCGCCTCGACGAAGTGGGCCGGCGGAGGATAGCGGCGGAAGCAGGGCCCGATCTCGATGTGTGTCCCGGGCGCGAAGAGCTGAGTGCGCACGCTCCACACGTCCTTCGCCAGGAAGGGACGCAGGAGCTCGAGGCGTTCCACCGGAACCCGATCTCCCGGCGAGAACGGCAGCTCCGCGACGTCCTCCGCTGCGGGCGGCCGCGCGGCCGCACAGGCGCCTTCGCCCGGAAGGGTCCAGGGCGATCCCGTGCTCTCCGCGGCGGCGGGGATCGCAGCCAGGAGGACCAGAATCAGGGCGCCGACGGTGCACGGCGAGCATCCCGGCGAGCGCAGCATACCCGTGCGCCTTCCAACACGGGAGTGCGACACGGCGCAGGCTCTCGCGAGGGCGGCTCGCTTCCTGGTGATGGGGAGGGGGGAGAGTGGTGCCCGGGACTGGAGTCGAACCAGCACGTCCTTGCGAACACTAGAACCTGAATCTAGCGCGTCTACCAATTCCGCCACCCGGGCGTGGGCACGGAGGCTAGGCCCCCGCCGGGAGCGCGTCAACGCAGCGCGGAGCGCGGCGTGCGGTGGTCGTCGGGGGTGCCGTGGTCGGCGGTGCGGTGGTCGTCGGCGGCGCCGTGGGCGGGCGTGCGGTGGTCGTCGGCGGCGCCGTGGGCGGGCGTGCGGTAACCGTCGCACGATGCGGATCACGGCGGAGCAGGTCCTCGAGGTCCTCGAGCGGAGCGGTCGGCGCGCCTGGACGCCCAAGTCCCTGCTGCGCGAGCTGCACCTGCACCGCCACCAGCTGCGCGAGCTGCGCCGGGTGCTGCGCGAGCTGCTGCGCGAAGGCCGCGTCGAGCGGCTCGAGGGGCGCTACCGCGCGCGCCGCGAGGACGGGCTCGTCGAGGCCACGCTGCATCGCGCGCCGGAGGGCGACCGGGTCGCAGACGACGCCGGGAGCATCCACCCGGTGGCGTCCGGCGCCGACGGGGGAGGCGACGGCGATCGGGTCCTCGTCCAGCTGCGCGCGGATGGACGGGCCGACGTGATCCACGTGCTCACTCCCCATCGCCCCATCTGGGTGGGGATTCTCGACCGGGAGGCGACGGGGGGCTTCGTCACGCCCTATCGCGACGACGCCAGCTGGGGGATCCGGGTCGACCGTGCGGACTGCGGGGAAGCGCGCGACGGCGACGTCGTGGTGGTGACCCTGCGCGGCCGTCGGCGCGGCCAGCCGATGGGTCGGGTGGTCGAGGTGCTCGGGCCACCCGGGTCGCCCGAGGCGGACTTCCGGGCCGTGGTGTGGCGCCGGCGGCTGCCCGTGGAGTTCCCGGAGGATGTGCTGGCCGAGGCAGAGCGCTGGCAGCCGGGCATCGAGCCCGGCGAGCTCGAGCGGCGCAGCGATCTGCGCGACAAGCCCTTCATCACCATCGATCCGGCTACGGCGCGGGATCACGACGACGCGGTCTGCGTCGAGCCGCTCGCCGCGGGGGGGGTGCGTCTCAGCGTCGCGATCGCCGACGTCTCGCACTTCGTGCCCGAGGGCTCGGCGCTCGATCGCGAGGCGCTGCGGCGGGGCAACAGCGTGTACTTCCCGGATCGCGCGATCCCGATGCTGCCCGAACGATTGTCGGGCGATCTCTGCTCCCTGCGACCCGAGGTGGATCGCTACGCGATGTGCGCCGAGCTCGAGATCCAGCGCGACGGAAGCGTGGCCGCGCGCTTCCACTCCGCCGTGATCCGCAGCCGCGCGCGCCTGGACTACGAGACCGCTGCCGAGGAGATGGAGGGACGCGAGCCCGCGGGCCTCGCCCCCGAGGTGCGCGATCAGCTCCGACGGCTGGCCGAGCTCTCCCGGTCTCTGCGCGAGCAGCGCGTCGCCGCGGGCTCCATCGACTTCGAGCTGCCCGCGGCGCTCGTGGTGCTGGACGCCGAGGGGATGCCCGTGGACGTGGTCCAGGAGCCGCGTAGCGCGGCCCACCGCGCCATCGAAGAGGCCATGCTCGCCGCCAACCGCGCGGTCTCGGCGACGCTGACCGGCGGCGGTGCCGCGGCGCTCTTCCGCGTCCACGAGACGCCGTCGCCCGCCGACGCCGAGGATCTGCGCGAGCTGCTCGCCTCCTTCGGCCTGCTGTCCAGGCGTCGACACGACGGCCCGCTGGCGCCCGCGGAGGTGGCCGAGGCGCTGCGCCGGGTCGAGGGACGGCCCGAGGAACGGCTCGTCAACATGGTTGCCCTGCGGGCCATGAAGCGCGCGCGCTACGCCGACCGGGACATCGGCCACTTCGCCCTGGCCTTCGAGTCGTACACCCACTTCACCTCTCCGATCCGGCGCTACGCGGACCTGGTGGTACACCGTGCCCTGCGCGACCTGCTGGAGGGCGGTGCCGAGGCGGAGGCGCGGGCGGCGCGCCGGGGGCAGGGGCTCGCGGCGCTGGCCGCGCGGGTCTCCATGCGCGAGCGGATCGCGGAGGCGGCGGAGCGGGAGATGGTGGATCTCAAGAAGTGCGCCTTCATGGCGGAGCGGGTCGGCGAGGAATACGACGGGACGATCAGCGGCGTCGCCCGGCACGGCTTCTACGTGACGCTGGACCCCTTCTTCGTCGAGGGCCTCGTGCACGTGGCCACCCTCGAGGGCTACGCCCAGCTCGACGAGCGGGCGCACGCCCTGGTGATCCGCGGCACCCGACGGCGCTTTCGGCTGGGCGACCGGGTGCGGGTGCGCGTGGACGGGGTGGATCGCGTCAAGGCCTGGATCAACCTCGGGCTCGTCGCGGGCGCGTCCGGAAACGGCTGAGCGGCGGCTCGGGCGCCGGCGCCCTCCCGGAACAGCCCGGCGCTCGGGCCCGCCGAGGGCTGGGCCCGGCGTTCAGAGATCGCCGGCTTCGGCCTGCGTGTGGGACTCGATCTCGGCGGCGAGCCGCTCCCACTCCTTGTAGAGGCCGTCGACCTCCTGCTTGAGCGCGTCGCGCTCGGCGGACAGGGTGCGTGTCCGCTCGGGGTCGCGGGCCACCTCGGGGTCGCCGAGCTTCCAGCCCAGGGACTCCAGCCGGGTCTCCCGCTCCAGGATCTCCTCCTCGAGCCGCCCCACCCGGCGGGTGGCGCGCTCGTGGGCCTTGCGGCGCTCGCGCTCGGCGCGCCGCTGCTCGCGACGCGCGGTCTTGTCGGCCGGAGTCGGGGCCGGTCGGGGCGACGGAGCCTCCCCCCCGAGCGCCCGGTCGCCGTGACCTGCGACGGCCGCCGGACCGGTCGGTGCCGAGCCGCTGGCCGCGCGCAGGTACTGGGAGTAGTTGCCGGGGAACTCGCGCAGCCTGCCGGCCCGCACCTCCACCACGCGGTCGGCCACGGCGTCGATGAAGCTGCGGTCGTGCGAGATGAGGGCGAGCGTCCCGTCGTAGGCTGCGAGCGCCTTCTCGAGCACCTCGCAGGCCTCCACGTCGAGGTGGTTGGTGGGCTCGTCGAGGACCAGGAAATTGGCCGGACGGAGCAGCATCCGCGCCAGGGCCAGGCGCGCCTTCTCGCCGCCGGAGAGCACCGACACCTTCTTGTCCACGTCGTCCCCGGAGAAGAGGAAGGCGCCCAGGTGACCGCGCAGTCGCGGGATGTCGTCGGTCTTCGCCACCGCAGCCAGCTCCTCGACCACCGTGCGTCGCGGGTCGAGCACCTCGAGCTGGTGCTGGGCGTAGAAGGCGATCTGCACATTGTGTCCCGGGCGCCGCTCGCCCGCGTCGAAGGGCAGCTCGCCGGCCAGGATGCGGAGCAGAGTGGACTTGCCGGCTCCGTTCGGGCCCACCAGGGCGACCCGGTCGCCGCGCCGGATCTCGAGGTCCACGCCCCGATAGACGATCGTGTCGCCGTAGCGCTTGTGCACGTCATCGAGGCGCATCACCACGTCGCCGGCACGGGCGGCGGGCGGAATGCGCAGTCGCATGCGGGAGCGCGGACCCTCGTCGAGCTCCACCCGCTCGACCTTCTCCAGGGCCTTCACCCGGCTCTGCACCTGTCGCGCCTTGCTGGCCTTGTAGCGGAAGCGCTCGATGAAGCGCTCGGTCTCGGCGATCTTGCGGTCCTGGTTCTTCTTCGCCGCCGCGAGCTGCTCGCGGCGCAGGTCCCGGTCGGCGAGGTAGCGGTCCCAGCCCGTCTCCCAGACCGCGAAGCGCGCCAGGGCGAGCTCGGCCACGCGATTGGCGAAGCCGCGCAGGAAGGTGCGGTCGTGGGAGATGGCGATGACGCCGCCGCGGAAGGCGGTCAGGGTGGACTCGAACCACTCGATCGAGGGCAGGTCCAGGTGGTTCGTCGGCTCGTCGAGGAGCAGGACGTCGGGCTCGGCCAGGAGCAGCTTGGCCAGCTCGACGCGCATCAGCCAGCCTCCGCTGAAGCTCCGCAGCGGGCGTCCCCGGTCCTCCTCGTCGAAGCCGAGCCCGGCGAGCACGCGTTCGACCCGCGCGCCGCGTTCGAAGCCGCCGCCCAGCTCGAAGGCGCCCCGGGCGCGGTCGTAGCGCTCGGCCAGGGCTGCGTCCGGTGCGTCCCCCGCCCGACCGAGACGCTCGATCTCGGCCTCGATCCGCGCGACCTCCTCCTCCAGTGCGTCGAGGTGGGCGAAGGCGGTGGAGGCCTCTTCGCGCACGGCCCGGGTTCCGCCCGGGTCGATCTCCTGGCGCAGCAGCCCGACGCGCACGCCGCGCGGCCGCAGCACGCGCCCGTCGTCCGGCGGATCGAGCTCGGCGGCGATGCGCAGGAGGGTCGTCTTGCCGGCGCCGTTCGGCCCCACCAGGCCGATCCGGTCGCCGGCGCGGACCTCGAGATCGACCCCGCCGAAGAGGCGCCGGGTGGGGAGAGAGCGGCCGACCTGGTCCAGACGCAGCAGCACGGCGCCGGAGGGTACCCCGCGCGCGAGGGCTCGCCTGACCGAGCGGCCTGTCCCCAGGGGGAGTCGGCCCGCGGGCGAATTTCGGGCCGCCGCCTCGCGTCCTCATCAGGGGGGCGCTTGCTTGCTATGTTCCGGCCGCTCCACGTCTAGTTCTCGATTCGGGGGGATCGAAAGCCCATGACCAGGATTCTCGTCTCGCTCATGCTCGCTGCGCTGCTGGGTCTCGCGGCCGGGGGTGTCGCCGCACAGGATGAGGCCGCCGACGCCGGGAGGACCGCCGAGCAGGGACCGACTGGAGAGCCGCTCTCCTCCGAGGAGGTTCAGGCGCTCTTCACCGGCAACACCGAGACCAACGAGGTGATGAAGCGCGGCGTTCCGACCGGGCGCGTCTACAACGCGTACTACGAAGCCGACGGCAGCTACCGCATGAAGACCAAGAAGGGTTGGATCGGGAAGGGCGTCTGGTTCGTGGATCCGCTCGGTCGCCACTGCTTCCGTCCCGAGGGCAAGGACAAGACGAAGTGCGACGTGATCGTGCGCGAAGGCGACCACTACATCCGCCTCCGCGATGGGGGTCGCCGCGGCAAGCTCACCATCCGGGACGGCAACCCGGATGGCATCTAGTCCAGCGCCGCCAGCAGCCCCGCGATCTCGGCCTCTTCGTTGTAGAAGTGCGGCGACGCGCGCACGCCGCCGCGGCGCGCGACGCAGAATACGCCGGCCCTGCGCAGGCGCGCTGCGGTTCTCTCGGGCGCCTCGTCCCCCCAGCGGAACGAGACGATGCCCGACGTCTCGCCCGGTGCGCGCGGCGAGAGCACGGTGGCGCCGCGTTCGGCGAGTCCGTCGGCAAGCAGGTCGGTGAGCCCGAGCACCCGGGCGGCGATCGCATCGATCCCCAGCTCGAGGATCAGGTCGAGGGCGCCGCCCAGGGCGAAGATCCCCGGTGTGTTCGGGGTGCCCTCCTCGAAGCGCACCGCGCTCTCCTGGAGCTCGCTCTGGTAGGTGTCGAAGTCCCGGTTGTCGGCCACGTTGCGCCAGCCCACGATGCGGGGGCGCAGGCGGTCGAGGAGGCCCCGTCTGCAGTAGAAGATCCCGCATCCCTCGACGGAGAGAAGCCACTTGTGGCCGTCGGCTGCGAGGAAGTCCACCCCCGACGCCTCGGGGCGGAGCGGCAGGCAGCCGAGGCTCTGGATCGCGTCGACGCAGAAGAGGACTCCGCGCTCGCGGCAGAGCCCACCGAGGGCATCGAGATCGTTCCGGGCTCCCGACCCGAACTCCACCGAGGACAACGCGAGCAGACGCACCCGGCGGCTCTCCAACGCCTCGGCTACGCGCCCGATCGGAAGCCGCCCGGCCTCGCCGCGCAGCAGGATCGTCTCCACGCCCTGCGCGCGCAGCGCCTGCCACGGGTGTACGTTGGACGGGTACTCGAGATCGCAGGTCACGACCTGGTCCCCCGAGCGCCAGTCGAGTCCCGCGGCCACCAGGCCCAGGCCCTCGGTGGTGTTCTTCACGAAGGCGATCTCTTCGCGGCGAGCGCCGAGCAAGAGCGCCGCACGATCGCGGACCCGCTCCACCTCCGCGTCGTAGACGGCGTCGTAGTGCAGGGCGCCGTGGCGCGTGGCCTCCTGCGCGTAGCGGCGCAGCGCCTCCTCTGCGCGGGTCGAGATGGGCGCGACGCCGGCGTGGTTCAGGTAGGCCAGCTCACGGGTAACGGGAAAGAAGCTGCGCAGCCGTTGCACGTTCACCGGTCCACTCCGCGGGGTTCAACCGGCGGGCGCGTCCTGCCGATGAGACGAGGATGGATACGCAGCGCCTGCTGGCCTCCGGTCTGCGCGGGACCCACCTCCTCTTCGATCACGCGGTGATCGCGGAGGCCTTCTCCCAGAGCGCGGAGGAGCTCCGGGAGGTGGTCGATCTCGAGATCGAGACGATCCAGGGAGCCGTGGAGAGGCTGATGGCGCTTCCCGACGCGGACGCAGGGCGCTGCTACATCGCCGCGCTGCCGCGCTGCGTGCAGTACGTGATGGTGCTCCTCTACTTCGAGCTCCTCGACGGCACCGCGCGCCGCGGCGATCTCACCCTGCACTGAGCCGGGCAGGGTATCCTGCGGGGCCTGGGAGCGGCAAGGCGCCGCCCCGCCGGAGCTGCTAGTGGCCCCGCGCCGGTTCGTCTAGTATCGGGCCCCCGGGGTGATCGCGCTTCTCATTCGATGCCGAACGTCGAGATCGATCCGAACCTGCCCGTCCTCGAGATCCCGTCGCGGGTGCTGAACGAGATGTGGAGCCACGCCCGCGAGACGCTCCCGGAGGAGTGCTGCGGCCTGGTCTCGGGAGATCACCTCGTGCGCTACAGGCGTGTGCACCGTTGCCGGAACGAGATGACCCGCATGAACGAGCTGGACCCGGTGCGCTATCCGCTCGACGCCCGGGAGGCCTTCCACATGAACGCCGCGGACCAGGGCGCAGCGATCGAGGACGCGCGGGCACACGGCGAGTGGGTGACGGCGGTCTACCACTCCCATCCGGTCCAGGGCGTCTACTTCTCCGTGCTCGACCAGGGCCACGCCGCCGCGTTCCAGGAGGATGCGGACTTCAAGGACGCAGACCACATCGTGGTGTCGGTCCAGGGCAAGCCCGGCGCAGGCCTCTTCCAGCGCTCGCCGGACGGCTTCGTCGGCCGCGCGCTCGATCCCTCGGCCGGATGAGGGGCCCGCACCGGTCTCTCGCGCCGCTGCTCATGGCGGCGGCCCTGGGCTGCGCGACGGGGATCCCCCTGGAGGATCTCCCCGGGGAGCCGATCGCGTTCATCTACCGGACGACCGAGGAGGCCAAGCGCCGGGCGGAGATCCTCGAGCCCGCGGCCAAGCCGACCTCGCGCACCTCCCGGATCGGATCCGTGCTGCGCATGAAGACGCTGCTCGACTACGTCAGCGGAACGGAGGAGACCGAGCAGATGATCGAGACCCTGGGGCGCATGGCGTTCCTCGACCCGCGCACGGGAGAGGTCACGCCGGCGTCCTTCGGGCGCCAGGGGTCGCGGCCCATCGAGTGGTCCATGGACCACGGACGCCTGGTCTACCGCAAGCTGATCAACCGGCGCCCCCAGGTCTTCGAGTACGACGTGGAGGCGGAGCAGTCCAAGCGCCTGACCAGCGGGAACTGGCCGCACGGCTTCGCCAGCGTCGGCCCGGACGGCGTGGTCGCGTTCTCCCGCGTCACGGGCTCGGGGAGGGACGCCAGCTCGCGCATCTGGCTCCTCGGCCGGGACGGGAAGACACGCCCCGTCACGAGCGGACCCAGGGACTGGCGACCCGTCTTCTCCCGCGACGGCGATGCGATCCTCTACAACACGTTGATGGCCTCGGGCAACGACGCCATCGCCCGTGTCGAGCTGGACGGCAAGCCGGGCCGCATCATCGCCCGCGGATCGGACCCGGTCTTCAGCCCGGACGGGGGGACGGTGGTCTACAGCGGTCTCTGGCAGGGGGCCCGCGAGATCTGGCGCATGAACCCGGACGGCACCGGCAAGTACGTTCTGGGAGGTCGCAAGAGCGCGGTGGAGCGCTGGGATCACATCACGCCCGCGATCTCGCCGGACGGCCGCTTCGTGGCCTACATCGAAGAGGAGCTCGGGCGGGAGCGCCTGCGCCTGCGTCGGATCGACGGCACTGGGGACCGCCTGCTGCTGGAGGGTGGAGGTGCCGCAAATCCAGTATGGTAGGCGCCCTTCCTGGACCGGCCCCGCGGCCTGCGCGCCGGAACTCAAGGAGCGGATGTGAGCGTGGAGAACGAGCTGGATCTGGTTCCGGTGCACGGAGGGCTGGATGCCCTCGTCAACCGGGTGGTGTCGCTGAAGGAGCGCAAGGCCTTCGTGACCGGAGCGGAGGCGATGCCGTCGCTGACCGTGACACGGGCGGACCTGTCCACCGTGTACCGGCTGGGCGATGGTGCGCTGTCCCCCCTCGAAGGACCGATGCGG
>JANQFA010000034.1 GCA_028278065.1 Myxococcota bacterium | reverse complement strand
CGCCCACCTGGCGGAGCTCGACGTCCATCCGGATCACGGGCGGCAGGGGCTCGGACGCGCGCTGGTCGCCCGCGTCGTCGCCTGGGCCCGCAGCCGGGGCTACGAAGCCGTCACCCTGACCACGTTTCGCCACCTGCCGTTCAACGCACCCTTCTACGCGAGCGCGGGCTTCCGGATCCTCGAGGAGGGGGAGATCACCCAGGGCCTGGCGGAGGTCCTCGAGGAGGAGGAGGCCCAGGGTCTCTCGAAGCGCGTGGCGATGCGCCTGGAGCTGAGCGCCGACGACTAGTACGGCGATCCGGTTCTCGCGGCAGCGCCTCCCCGCTACGTTTCGGTGCATGCCCCACCCCCTTCACGTCGTGGACGTCTTCGCGCCCCGGAAACTGGCGGGAAACCCGCTGTCGGTCGTGCTCGACGCAGCCGACCTGTCGGCGGAGACCATGCAGGCCGTCGCGCTCGAGACCAACCACTCGGAGACCACCTTCGTGACGGCGCGCGAGCCCGGCGCCGACGGCTGGCCCGTGCGCATCTTCACGCCCTGGGCGGAGCTCCCCTTCGCCGGACACCCCACCCTCGGGACCGCCTGGGTGATCCGGCGTCACCTGTGCGCGGACGAGGGCGCACGCATCGAGCTGTCCCTCGCGGTGGGGACGGTCCCGGTGTCTTTCGAGAACGACCTGACCTGGCTGGAGGCGCCGCCCATCGAACCCGCCGAGACGCATCCCGCCGCGGTCGCGGCCGCCGCCCTGGGCCTCGAGCCGGCGGATCTGGACCAGCGCGGTCCCGTGCAGACCCTGGACGCGGGGATCATCACCACCTTCGTGCCGGTTCGGAAGCGCGACGCCGTGGAGCGGAGCCGGCTCGACCCGGACGCCTTCGCGCGCCTCTGTCGGCCGGGCCAGCCTGCCCAGGCCTACCTCTTCTGCACCGAGCCGGTGTCGGGAGAGAACGCGATCCACGCGCGCATGTTCTTCGACGCGGGCGGCGTGCGGGAGGATCCCGCGACCGGTAGCGCTGCCGCACAGCTCGGGGTCTACCTGCTGGAGCACCGATTCCTCGGCGACGGTCCGCTCGATCTGCGCATCGAGCAGGGCTTCGCGATCCGGCGTCCTTCGATCCTGCACCTGCGCGCGGCGCGGCGCAGCGACGGAACGGCCGACGTGCGCGTGGGGGGAAGGGTGCTTCCCGCCATCGAAGGGAGCCTCGTTTGACCGTTCCCGCCGACCGCGTGCCATGGCAGCGCCAGCCGGCGAGGCGATGAACGGGACCGCGATCGTCACCGGGGTGCCCGGCACCGGAGAGACCGAGGTGTGCCGGAGGCTGGCGGCCACCGCTTCGCCCAGCTCGGACCGCGGTCGTTCGAGCACCTGGCGGCTGGATCACCCGACGAGCGATCGCTACCTGTCCGAGAGCGGGTTTCCCGGGGCGTGCGGTCCCCTCCTCCCCGGGGCGGACTCCCGTCGCCCGGGCTTCTCCCTGGGCAACCGCTGGGAGGCGCCGGAATGAGCGGGAAGGATGCGTCGATCCGCCGGCTCGGTGTCGAGGAGGCGCGCCCCCTCATCGCCCTGCGCCGCGAGGCCCTGCTCGCGGCACCGCTGGCGTTCGCGTCGTCGCCGGACGACGACGTGGCGAGCCGGCTCGAGCTCGTCTGCGCGAGGCTGGGCGCCGACGACGGATCCGCCACCTTCGGCGCCTTCGCCCCGGAGCTGGTCGGCATGGTGGGCGTGGTTCCCGAATCCCACGTGAAGACCGCCCACAAGCTGAACGTCTTCGGGCTCTACGTGCGTGAAGACGCGCGAGGCGCCGGCCTCGGCCGCCGGCTGATGGAGGCGGTCATCGCCTGGGGGCGCGAATGCGGCGCTGCCGCACTGCACCTGGCGGTCGCCGAGAGCGCGGGCGAGGCGCGCGGGCTCTACGAGTCGCTCGGCTTCTCGTGCTGGGGAGTCGAGCCGGATGCGCTGCGCCACGGCGGCGTCTCGGTGGCCGAGCACCACCTGCTGCTGCGCCTGGCCGCCGCCGGGCGCGGGGAAGGCTCGTGAACGGCCGCCTGCGCACCGAGCCCGGGGAAGGCTCGTGAGCGGCCGCCTGCGCACCGAGCCCGGGGAAGGCTCGTGAGCGGCCGCCTGCGCGCCCGGCGTGGGAAAAGCCCGTGAACGGCCGCCTGCGCGCCGTGCTCCTGGGCGGCTTCTCGGCGCTGGCACTCGTGGTGGGTGGCCTGGGCGCCTCCCAGCTGCGTCACGCCATCGCAGCGGGGCCCATGCTGAGCTCGCCTCACGGCATCGTGGTCGACGACACGGGGCGCATCTTCTGCGGGGTGCGCGCCAGCGACGTCTTCGTGTACGACGCGAAGGGAACCCTGGTCGGTGCCTGGACCGTACCCGATGCCGTCGGCGATCTGCGCCTGGCGCTCGCGCCCGAGGACCGCCTCGAGGTGGCCTCGCGCGGCGGTGGCCGACTCCACGTCTACGGGCGCGAGGGCGGCCTCGTCGAGACCCGCGAGGACCCGGACGCCTTTGAGCGCATCGGACCGGAGCACGACCACACGCACCGCCGAGCCGACGGGACGGTGCACGCACTGCGCGACGGTGCACTGCTGCGACTCGCTCCGGCTCCCGAGACCGTCCTCGTCGCGGCGCTGCGCTGGCCGCTCAGTGCCGTCGCGTCCTACCCGCTCCTGCTCGTGCCGCTCCTGCTGTTCGGAGCGGGGGGCATCCTCTACTCGGCGATCCTGACCGGACGCGCGCGAGAGGCGGGACGGGCGGGCTGAACGTGCGGCTCTCTCACCTCGTCTCGGACGACGCCGCGCGTGCCGCGGACGCCCTGGTGCCTGCCTTCCGGGACGATCCCAACATGTCCTGGTGCTTCGCGGCCGAGCAGAGCGGCTACGAGGACAGGCTGCGCGGCTACCTCCAGGTCGGCCACGCCTGGCACGTCTCGCTGGGCCATCCGGCACTCGGCGCCTTCGAGCGCGCGCGCCTCGTCGCCGCCTGCTATGCGATGCTGCCGGACGTCGACCCCCCGGCCGAGCTGGTCGACTCGCTGTGGAGCGAGCTGCAGCGGGCCTGCGGCCCAGGGGCCACGGAGCGCTTCCGCCGCTACAACGAGGAGGTCGAGCGCGTGACGCCGGAGGGGCGCCATCACGTGATCGCCATCGTGGGGGTGCACCCCGCATCCCAGCGCAGCGGCATCGGCTCGCGGCTCGTCGGCTGGGTCACCGGGCTGGCCGACGCGGATCCTGCGTCCGACGGCGTGCTCCTCGACACGGCCAGCGACGCGAACGTGCGCTTCTACGCCCGCCACGGCTTCTCCCCGGTCGCGGAGGTGTCCTTCGACGGCTTCGTCGAGCGGGTGCTGCACAGGCCGGCGGCACGATGAGGCCCTCGCGCGCGCTGCGGACCGCGCGGCTGCGCCTGACCGCGGCCGAGGCGGGCGACCTCGCGACCCTGCTCCCGCTCTGGAACCAGGCGCACGTGCGCGAGCACCTCTTCGACGGGGTCGAGCTCGTATCGCGAGAGACGGCGCAGGGGCTCCTCGACGACAGCAGCGCGCGCTTCGCGCAGGGCGGACTCGGGCTGTGGGTCGCCCGGGAAGCGGACGGCGAGGCGCTGGTCGGCTTCGCGGGCTTCCTTCCCTCGGAGTCCGCACCCAACCTGATCTACGGTCTCGACGCGGGCCGGCTCGGCCGTGGCCTCGCCACCGAGGCCGCACGCGCCGTGATCGGCTACGCCTTCTCCCGTCCCGCTCTCGCCCGCATCCAGGCGGACGTGGACGAGCCGAACCAGGCGTCCGTGCGCGTCCTCGAGCGTCTGGGCATGCGGCGCACGGGACGCAGGGTCGTGAACGGCCGCGCCCTCCTCGACTACGAGCTCGAGCGGCCCTGACAGCGGAGGCTCCCGTGACCGATCCCGACCCCCATGCCGGCGAGCGCCGCTCGATCCAGCGCGCGGCGCAGGGGCCGGTGACGCGCCGCCGACTCCTCGAGGATCTGCGCTCCCTCGGCGTTCGCGAGGGCGAGGTGCTGCTGGTGCACGCCTCGCTCTCGAAGATCGGCTGGGTGGCGGGGAAGGCCCAGGCGGCGGTGATGGCGCTGGCCGAGGCTCTCGGCGAGAGCGGTACCCTGGTGATGCCGGCGTTCTCCATGCATCTCACCGACCCGGCGGAGTGGAAGGCCCCGCCCGTACCCGAGTCGTGGTGGCCGACGCTGCGCGAGGAGACCCCGGCCTTCGTGCGCGACTTGACTCCGACCCGGATGATGGGCGCGATCGCGGAGTGCTTTCGGAGCTGGCACGGGACCGTGCGCAGCGAACACCCGCACGCCTCGTTCTGCGCGCGTGGACCGCGCGCGCGAGAGATCACCGACGGCCACGTCCTGGAGTCCAAGCTGGGCGAGGGCTCTCCCCTGGCACGTCTCTACGAGCTGGACGCGCGGGTCCTGCTCCTGGGCGTGACCCACGCCAACAACTCATCGCTCCACCTGGCCGAGCACCGCGCCGACTGGCCGGGCAAGCGCCTGGTCCCGGACGGCGCGCCGCTCGTCGACGAGCGGGGAGAACGCCGTTGGGTGCGCTTCGAGTCCCCGGCCACCGAAGACCAGGACTTCGCACGCCTGGGCGAGGAGTTCGAGCGCGAGACCGGCTCGGCGAGCGTCGGACGGGTGGGTCACGCCGAGGCGAGGCTCTTCTCCCAGCGTGCGGCGGTGGACTACGCCGTCGTCTGGCTGCCGCGGAACCGGGGCCGCGGCGAGAGCGGCTGAAGCCGCGTACCCTCCGGGCGCGGGCCCACAGCGGCCAGGAGGTGGGCATGGCGACCCGGGTCTTCCTCGTGCTCTCCGTCATCGTGTGGCTTCCCTACGGCCTCTGGTGTCTCCTCCAGCCGGGGTTCCTGGAGGGTGCCGCTGGAATCGCGTCCTCCACCCCGACCGGAAGCACCGAGCTGCGCGCCATGTATGGCGGGCTGCAGGCCGCCATCGGCGCGCTGGCCCTGGCCGCGCTGCTGCGCCCCGGCCTGGTACGTCCCGCCGTGGTCGCGCTGGTCTTCCTGCCCGCCGGGCTCTTCCTGGGCCGGCTGGCCGGCGTCACCCTCGACGGGGGCCTGTCGGGCTACACCGCCGGAGCCCTGGGCTTCGAGGCCGCCTGCGCGCTCTGGGCCGGCTGGCTGCTCACCCGCACCCCGGAGCCGGATGCGACCTGACCCGCGCCCCGCTGGCGACCCCGTCCCGAGCGAGCCGCCGGCTCCCGGTGGGGTCGAGCCGCGCCCTGCTGGCCGGGGCGGCGCACCCAGCTAGGCTCCCCCCATGGACGCGCTCCGCATCCGCTTCATCGCCCTCCTCGTCCTCGGGGGTCTCGCCGTGCTGGGCAGCTACGTCCACGGCCTGGCGGGCCATCCCGAGACGCGGGGCCTCGTCTGGGGAGAGGTTCCGGATGCGCTGCGCCCGCTCTACACGATCAACATGTTCCTGGCGGCCGCGGGCTGGCTCGTCTTCACCGGCTATATCCTGTTCGCCGTGCGACCGGACGCGGCCCGCGTGGGGCGCTTCGGATACCGTCTCTTCATCGTCCTCCAGGCGGTGGTGCTGATCTGCTCGGCGGCCTGGCTGCCTCTCACCTTCCGCTACCTCGACGGCCCCGGCGCCGGCCTCTGGTGGCTGATCCGCCTCGATCTCCTCGCCGTGGGGGCGGCCTCCCTGGGCATTCTCTGGGGTTTGTGGGTCCTCGATCCGAGGTACGCTCCCGCATGGCGCCGCGCGGCGCTCCTGGGTGCCTTCTTCTTCTGTCTGCAGACGGCGCTCCTCGACGCGCTCGTGTGGCCGGCCTTCTTCCCCACCTGAGGAGAGCCCGCCGTGCCGCAGATCCGCGAGCTGCAGAGTCCGGAGTACCGCAAGCTCCGCGACGAGCTGCTCGCGGCCGAGCAGGCCCTGACCGAGCAACGCGAGCGCGTGGCCGAGCTGCGCCGCGGCCTGCCGGCGACCCCCGTCTCCGACTACGTCCTGCGCGAGGGACCCGCGGACCTGTCGCGCAACGCGGAGGACGACTTCTTCGATACACGGCTCTCCGATCTCTTCAGCGCGCCGCACCGCAGTCTGGTCATCCAGCACATGATGTTCGCGCCCGGCCAGGAGCGCGGCTGTCCCATGTGCAGCATGTGGGTCGACGGCTTCGACGGCGTCGCGCAGCATCTGGCGCAGCGGGTCGACTTCGCCGTGGTCGCACGCGCACCTCTCGCGCGACTGCGAGAGTGGGGGCAGCGGCGCGGCTGGCGGCGCGTGCGCCTCCTCTCGAGCCACGACAGCACATTCAACGCGGACTTCGGTACGGAGCTCGCAACGGACCGCCAGCTTCCCGCACTCTCGGTCTTCACCCGCGGCGCCGACGGTGGCCTCCTCCACCGCTGGACCAGCGAAGGCTCGCTCGCCGAGCGGCATCATCGCGCCATGGATCTCCTGAACCCGGTCTGGAACGTCCTCGACCTGACGCCTGAGGGCCGAGCCGACTGGATGCCCAGCCACTTCTCCGACGAGGGCTAGCCCCGCTTGAGCCGCGCCTGGGACGAGAGGCTCGCGGCGATCGACGCCGGGCAGGCGGCGGCACGGGCCGCGGAGCGCTTCGGACTGGCTGCGGATCCTGTCGCGGTGAGCGCGGGAGCCAACCTCGTCTTCCGCGGCGAGGACCCGCGCGGGACGGTGTACCTGCGCCTCAATCACGCCACCCAGCGGACGCCGGACCAGCTGGCGGCCAACGTGGCGTGGCTGCGCCACCTCGAGGCCGGAGGCGCCCCCGTGTCGCCCGCGCTCGAGAGCGGGCGGGGCCGCTGGGTCGAGGACTTCGAGGTCGGCGGCGAGCCCGTGGTGGCGACGGCAGTGCGCGCAGTCCCGGGCCGGGCGGTGGAGCCCCGCCCCGAGGAGTACGCCGCCTGGGGCCGCGCCCTGGCGCGGCTCCACCGGGCGACCGACGGCTTCGCCCTTCCCGACGATGGGAGCCTGCGCGACTGGCGGGTCGGCTGGGAGGAGACCCGCGCGCGCCTGCCGGCCGAGGAGCGCGCCGCCTGGCGCGCCCTGCGAGCGGTCGAGGCGAACCTCGCGCCGCTGCCGCGGGAGCGCGGCGCACAGGGCATGACCCACGCCGACTGCAACCGGACCAACGCGCTCTTCGACGGGAGCCGGGTCTGGATCATCGACTTCGACGAGCCGACCTTCCACTGGTTCGCCGCCGACGTGGCGCGGCCCTTCCGCGAGCTGACCCCCGAGCAGGACGCCTACGCCGGCTGCCTGGAGGCCCTCCTCGCGGGCTACCGGGAGGAGCGCCCGTTCGCGCCCGTCTTCGAGGCCGCCCTGCCCGTCTTCGTGCTGATGAAGAACGTGGAGGTCTACGCCTGGGATCTCTCCGGCGACTGGGCGGGCGATGAGCTTCCCGGAGGGCGCGACCGGGCGCGGGAGCTGGCGCGCATCCGCGCGACCTTCGAGGCAGTGTAGACTCGCGCCGTGCTGGCGGAGCTGGACCTCGATGCGATCCGGGCGGCGGGCGAGCGAATCGCCGGGCACGTGCTGCGCACGCCCGTTCTCGTCCGGGAGCACGAGCGCTGCACGCTGCTGCTGAAGCCGGAGTCCCTCCAGCCGACCGGATCGTTCAAGATCCGCGGCGCATTCAGCCTGATGACGACCCTCCCCGACGACGTTCCGGGGGTCGTGGCGCACTCGTCCGGCAATCACGCCCAGGCGGTGGCCCGCGCCGGGCGCGTTCTCGGCATCCCGACCGTGGTCGTGATGCCACGGGACGCGCCCGAGACCAAGCGCGCCCGCAGCCAGGCCGACGGAGCGGAGGTGGTTCTCGTCGATCCCGACAGCGAGGTGCGTGCGCGGCGCGCGGAGGAGATCGCCCGGGAGCGCGGCTTCGTCCCGGTGCCACCCTTCGACCACCCCCTCATCGCCGCGGGCGCGGGCACGGCGGGGCTGGAGCTGGCGCAGGATGCGGACCGCCTCGACCGCTTCTACGCACCGATCTCCGGAGGTGGCCTCATGTCCGGGTGCGCCACCGCGATCTCGACCCTCTCCCCGGACACCGAGATCGTCGGCTGCGAGCCGGAAGACGCCGACGACACGCGGCGCAGCCTGGCGGCGGGCGAGCGCCTCTCGGTGCCGCCGCCCCGGACCATCGCGGACGGCCTGCGGGTGCGGACTCCTGGCGCCCTCACCTTTCCCGTGCTCCGAGAGCGCGTCGCACGCATCGAGCTGGTGAGCGACGAGGAGATGCTCGTCGCCATGGCCTTCGCCCTGTGCGAGCTGGGCCTGGTGCTGGAGCCGTCGGGCGCGGCGTCCCTGGCCCTCGCCCTGCGCGAGGGAAGCGGCCGCTGCGGAGTGCTCCTCTCGGGCGGCAACGTCGACCCGGCGCTGCTGGCGCAGGTGGTGGGGCGGCTGCCTTGAAGATCGGGATGACGCTCCCCACCATGGTGCCCGCGGCCGACCGCGACACCCTGCTCGACTGGTGCCGCCGCATCGACGCCGGGCCCTTCGCGAGCCTCGCGGTGGGAGAGCGGATCACCTTCGGAAACCCGGAGGCCCTCGTCACCCTCTCGGCGGCCGCCGCCGTGACCGAGCGCACGCGCATCGTCGCGACGGTCTTCGTGCTCCCGATGCACGCGACCGCCTGGATCGCCAAGCAGGTCGCGACCCTCGATCGGCTCTCGGCCGGGCGCTTCACCCTGGGAGTGGGCGTCGGCGGCCGCGAGGAGGACTACCGCGCGGTCGGCGTCCCCTTCGCGAGGCGACACGCGCGCATGGACGAGCAGGTCGCGGAGCTGCGCCGCCTCTGGTCGGGCGAGCCGCCCTTCCCCGGCGCCGGGCCCGTCGGCCCGGCGCCCGCGCAGGACGGGGGTCCGCCGCTCTGGATCGCGGCCTCCGGCGAGAAACCGCTCCTGCGCGCCGCGCGCTGGGCGGACGGCCTCGCCGGCTACAGCATGGGGCCCGATCCACGGGAGATCGACGCGGACTTCCGGCGCGCCGAGCGCGCGTGGGCGACGCTGGGCCGCGAAGCGCCACCCTACCTCGTCACGAGCTTCTGGTACGCCCTCGGAGAGGGCGCGGAGTCCCGGCTGGTCGACTACGCCACGCGCTACCTGCGCGTCTTCGGCGAGAAGCCGGCCCGCGCTCTCGCCGGCACCTGCAGGGCCGCGGGTGTCGGGCGTCTGCGCGAGTCGCTCGCGGCCGCCCGGGATGCGGGCGCGGACGAGGTCATCCTGGTCCCGACGAGCGAAGCGCCTGATGAGCTCGAGCGCACCCTCGACGCGATCGCTCCGCTCCTGTGAGCGGGGACCGGGGCCTGCCGGCGCGCGAGCGACGGAGACGCCGTGGCCCGGTGCGGCTGGGCCGCCGACGGAGCTAGAGTGGCGACGTGGAGGTGAGCCCCGTTCGCAAGCCGCTCGCACTCCCGGTCGGCGTCCACCTGCCGCGGCGCGAGGAAGTCGCAGAGCTCGCCCAGGTGCTGGCGCGCGCGTTCCGGGACGATCCCACCCACCGCTGGTTCTTTCCGAGCGAGCGAGCCTGGCGACGCGGCAGTGCGCGGGGCTTCCGGCTGCTCCTCGACGACACCCTCGCCCAGGAGACGGTGCTGACCACCGACGCGCTGGAGGGAGCAGCCATCTGGAACGGGCCGGATTCACCCTCACTGGGCGTGCTGGACCGCGTGCGTTTCGGGCTGCGCATGCTGCCGCCGTTCGGCTGGCGGATCCCCCGCGCGATCCGGGCCTTCGAGGCGATCGAGCGCCTGCATCCCCCGCGCCCGCACTGGTACCTGGGAGTCCTGGGCACCGATCCGCCCCACCAGCGACGGGGCGTGGCGCGCTGTCTCATCGAGCCCGTGCTGGCCCGCGCGGACGAGGACGGCTTGCCGGCCTGGCTCGAGGCGTCCCGCCCGGAGAACGTCCCCTACTACGAGCGCTTCGGGTTCGCGGTCACCGTCGAGATGGATCTGCCCGGCGGCGGTCCGCCGATCTTCGGCATGCTCCGCGAGCCGCGCTCCCCGCTTGAAAGCGGGGAGCGCGCGACCTAGGGTCGGACCTCATGTCCGGCGACCCGCTCGCCCGCTCGTTCAGCGCCGTCCGCCACGCGACGCGGGCGCTGGTGGAGCCCCTCTCGCCGGAGGATTGCGGCGGCCAGTCCATGGCGGACGCCAGCCCGGCCAAGTGGCACCTCGCCCACACCACCTGGTTCTTCGAGACCTTCGTCCTGGAGCGGGCGCAGCCCGGCTACCGCGCCTTCCACCCGGGCTTCCGCGTCCTGTTCAACTCCTACTACAACAGCGTCGGCGAGCAGCACCCGCGCCCCGAGCGCGGAGCGCTCACGCGCCCCTCCCTGGACGAGGTCAACGCGTACCGCGACCACGTGGACGAGCACGTAGCCAAGCTCTTCGAGAACCAGGCGGTGGACGAGGAGCTCGCGGCGGTGATCGAGGTGGGCCTCCATCACGAATGCCAGCACCAGGAGCTGATCCTGACGGACCTGAAGCACCTGTTCTCGCGCAACTCGCTCGACCCGGTGTACCGCTCCGACGACGCGTCGGAGGAGGCGGCCACGGCCCCTCCCCTCGAGTGGCACCACTTCGAGGAGGGGCTGCGCTGGGTCGGACACCCGGGCGAGGGCTTCGGCTTCGACAACGAGTTCCCCCGCCACCGGGTGCAGCTCGGGGCCTTCGAGCTTGCCTCGCGTGCGGTCACCAACGGCGAGTGGCGCGCGTTCATGGAGGATGGTGGCTACGAGCGGCCGGAGCTCTGGCTCTCCGACGGCTGGACGACGGCGCGCGCCGAAGGCTGGCACGCGCCCCTCTACTGGCGCCGCGAGGACGGAGCATGGACCGCGCTCACCCTGGCGGGCGTGCAGCCGGTGCGCGACGCCGAGCCCGTCTGCCACGTGAGCCACTACGAGGCCGATGCCTACGCCACCTGGGCCGGCGCGCGACTTCCGACCGAGTTCGAGTGGGAGGTGGCCGCCGCCGGCACGCCCCTGCGCGGCAACTTCGTCGAGAGCGGAAGGCTGCGTCCCGCCGCGGCCGTGCCCGGCCGTGTGCCGAGCCAGCTCTTCGGCGACGTCTGGGAGTGGACCGCCAGCCCCTACACCGCCTACCCCGGCTTCCGCCCCGCCGCGGGCGCGCTGGGCGAGTACAACGGCAAGTTCATGTCGAGCCAGATCGTCCTGCGCGGCGGCTCCTGCGTCTCGCCCGCCGGCCACGTGCGAGCCAGCTACCGCAACTTCTTCCAGCCCCACCAGCGCTGGCAGTTCAGCGGGCTCCGCCTGGCCCGCGACGCTGCCTGAGCGGCAGCAGCGGGCTCCGCCGGCCCGCGACGCTGCCTGAGCGGCGGCAGCGGGCTCCGCCGGCCCGAGCCTGAGCGGTCAGCGGCGCCGCGGGTCGCGCTGGCGGAGGGCGTTGACCTCCGCATGGGCAGCGCGGGTCGTCTGCGGCAGGCGGTAGCGGGGCGCGAGTCGGAGGATCCAGCGGCGCGCCGTGTCCAGGCACACGCGGTGGCCGACCGAGACGTAGACGGGCTTCACCCCTTGGCGGGTGCGCAGCGCCTGGCCGATGGTCTCCCCTCGATGCACCAGGCGCGCCCGCGATCCACGCCGTGCGCCCGGCTCGCGGTGCTCGCCCACCAGCACGCTCTTGGCGCAGCCGATCGTCGGCAGATCGAGCGCGACACCCAGATGGCAGGCGATCCCGAAGCGACGTGGGTGGGCCCGTCCGTGACCGTCTGCGACGATCAGGTCCGGCTTCGCCGCGAGCTTCTCGAAGGCCGCCAGCACCGCGGGCAGCTCGCGGAACGAGAGGTAGCCGGGCACGTAGGGGAAGCCGGCCCGCATGCGCACGGACCCGCGGTCGATCACCTCCAGGGTGCGAGCGTCGAGGACGACCACGGCCGCATAGAGGATGGGGCTGCCCCGATCGTAGGAGACGTCGGCTCCCGCGACGCGACGCACCGGGCCGATCCGGTCGCGCTCCTCCACGCGCTCGCAGAGCTGCTCCTGGATGGTGCGCGCCTCGGCGACGCTCACGTCCCAGGTGTGACGCAGGGAGGGCATGGGTCCGTATCCAAGCACAGATGGCGCGGTGTAGGGGCACGAGCCCAGCGGCGTCATTCGTCGAGGAGCTGGAGGAGATCGTCGCGGCTGAGGGAGGCCGCGGCATCCGCCTCGCCGAGCGCAGCCTCCGCCAGGCGTCGCTTGCGCTCCTGCAGGGCGAGGATGCGCTCCTCGACGGTGCCCTCCGCGACCAGGCGGTAGACCATGACGGGCCGCTCCTGGCCGATGCGGTGGGCGCGGTCGGCGGCCTGGTCCTCGACGGCCGGGTTCCACCAGGGATCGAGGAGCAGGACGTAGTCGGCGGCGGTCAGGTTCAGCCCGGTCCCGCCGGCGCGCAGCGAGATGAGCAGCACGGGCGGACCGTCCGGAGACTGGAATGCGTCCACCACGGCGCCCCGGTCGCGGGTGGAGCCGTCGAGGCGCGTGAAGTCCACGTCCGCCTCGCGCAGGTGCGGCTCGACCAGGTCCAGCAGCGAGGTCCACTGGGAGAAGACGAGCGCCTTGTGGCCTTCGGCCACCGCCGTCTCCACCTCCTCCAGCAGAAGCGCCACCTTGCTGGAGGTCTCCGCCTCCTGGCCCGGAACGAGACCCGGGTGGCAGGCAGCCTGGCGCAGGCGCAGCAGCGCCTCCAGGGCAGCCATCACGTTGCCGCCCGCGCGCAGCTTCGCCACCACATCCGGCACCGTCGCGGCGCGCACGGCCTCGTAGACAGCCTTCTCCGAGTCGCTCAGCGGAACGTGCAGCACCTGCTCGGTGCGCGGCGGCAGCTCGGGGGCCACCTCGTCCTTGTTGCGTCGCAGCACGAAGGGCCGGATGCGCTCGCGCAGGCGCCGTGCCACCAGGTCGTCCCCGTCGGCGATCGGCCGGCCGTAGCGCTCGTCGAAGTCCCTGCGACCGCCCAGCAGGCCCGGATTGGCGAAGTGGAGCTGGCTCCACAGCTCCTCGAGTCGGTTCTCCACCGGCGTTCCGGTCAGCACCATGCGGAAGTCGCCGCGCAGGCGGTGGGCCGCGCGCGCCACCTGGCTGTCCGGGTTCTTCACGTTCTGTCCCTCGTCCAGGATCACCGTGCCCCAGTCCTCGGCGGCGAGGAGCTCCGCGTCGATGCGCAGGAGCGCGTAGGTCGTGAGCACGACGTCGGCGGGCTCGAAGCTGCGTCGGGGGCCGTGGTAGAGGCACACCGACAGGGCCGGCCGGAAGCGCGCGATCTCCTCGCTCCAGTTCTGCAGCACGCTGGTCGGGGCCACCACCAGGGTGCGGCCGCGCAGGGCACACAGCGCCTGCACGGTCTTGCCCAGCCCCATGTCGTCGGCGAGGAGCCCGCCCAGACCGGCGCTGCGCAGGAAGGCCAGCCAGCGTACGCCCTCGCGCTGGTAGCCGCGCAGCTCCGTCGCGAGATCGGCGGGCAGCTCGGTCTCGGGCAGGGAGTCGAAGCCCTCGATCAGACCGCGCAGACGGCTGAAGTCCGGAGGCGGCGGCTCGCCCAGCTCCTCGGCCAGCCGCGCCAGATCCGGAAGCAGGGCGGCCGGCAGCGAGTCGTCCGCTGCCTCGCTGCGCGCGGCCAGGAGATCGGCGACCCGCTCTCCCACCCGGTCGAGCCAGACGTTCGGCAGCTCGGCGAAGCCGCCCCCGGAGAGCGGCACCAGCGGCTCGCCGCGCCGCCAGGCGCGCAGCACCCCGCGCGGATCCGCCTCGCGCTGCCGGCCCTCGTGGGACGAGACGAAGGAGAGCTCGAAGTCGTCGTCCCCGATCTCGATGCGCGGCTCGAGGGCGGGTGCCACGGTGAACTGCCGGTGGGCGTCCCCGTACACGTCGGCACCGAAACGCTCGAGGCGCTCGGCTACGTCGATCGCCTCGCGCCCCGCCAGGAGGAGGCGGCGTCCCGGCGCGAGCTGGAGATCGTTCTGGAGACGCCGCACCAGCGCGCGTTCCGCCTCCACGTCGCGCAGGGGCACCGCGCCCCCGAGCGGGACCAGCTTTCCCGCATCGACCCGCGCGCTGGGCGGATCCCCGTAGACGAGAGTGGGGAAGACCGCGAGGCGGTCGCCATCGCGCGCCACCTCCACGCGGATGCGCGGCCTCTCCCGGGTGGTGGTGTCGGGGAGCCGCGCGGTGCGCACCTCGACGGGGATGCGTCGCTCGAGGTCGGGGAGGACGGTGCTCACCAGCTCGAGCACCTCGTGCGGACCGAACACCCGGCCGCCCGGGAGCTCCTCGAGCTCGCGACCACTGAGGCGCGTCTCGCCCACGGGATGCAGGGTGGTCCCGGACAGGATCGCACCGTTGTGGAACGACTCGTCGATCGGCGGCACCGGCTCGACGAAGAGCCGGAATCCCTCGCCGGCGTCCTCGACCCGGCCCTCGAGGCCGAGCGGAGTCCCCGAGGTGGAGACCGGATCGCCGTCGAGCCGCACGTCCGGCGCTCCCTCGAGCGCGGCGAAGAGGGCCTTGACGGTGCCCGGCGGCAGGACGCCGCGCAGGCGGGTCCCCAGGGCGCGCTCGGCATCGATGTCCTGGGCGGTGGCGCTGAACTCGGGACCGGCCACCCGTCCGGAGGCGATCCCGGCGAGGGTCGAGGCGAGCACGTGCTTGCGGCCGCCGCTCTCGATCACCCGCTCGAGCGCGAGCCGTCCCTGGCTGCGGCTGAAGCGGTAGGAGACCCGACCGTGGGCGGCGATCTCGGCCGAGAACAGGTCGCGGCCCTCCTCGCCGGCGCGGCGCAGGGCGATCACGGCCGCGGTGACGTGGGCGCAGGGATCCTCGTTGCCCCGACAGTCGCACGACCAGTCCGACTGGGCGGGAGAGAGCACCACCTTGTTGACGACCATCCCGCGACGCTGGGACACCCGCAGCAGCCACTCCGCCTCGTCGCGGCTCTCGCCCTGCACGGCGCCACCCCGCGCGAGCTGCACGCCGCTCGACCAGGCGGCCCGCGTCGCCTCCTCGCGCACGGTCTCGAAGAGCTCTTCCATGGGAGCAGGCACCCGACTAGAGCTCGGCGGCGTGCCGCTTCACCTTGGCGACCGCATCGACCACCCGGTCCAGATCACGCGGCTCGGCCAGGAGGATGCCGTGGTGCAGCCACACCGCTTCCTCGTAGGCCGCGCGCGACGTCACCGGGAAGGAGAGCTTCTCCAGCGTCTCGGGGGCCCGTATCCCCTCGCCGTAGCGCGCGCGGAGCTGGGGCCACTGCGCGCTGCGCGCGTTCATGAGGGGATGGTCGGGCAGGGGTACGTAGAAGGGGCCCGCGGCGTCGACGCCCTCGGCGCGGAGTGCCCGCAGGAAGCGGTCGCGGGATGCGCCGGCGAAAGCGTCCCCGTCGTAGCGCAGCACCCACTGGTAGGCGGCCTGCGTGGTGACGCGCACGTCGCGCGGCAACGCGTGCAGCCCGAGCTCGGCGAGGGGCGCGCTCAGGCGCTCGATGGCCGCCGCCCGTCGGGCGGTCAGCGCCGGAAGCGCTTCGAGCTGGGCACACAGCAGCGCGGCCTGCAGCTCCGTCATGCGAGCGTTCATCCCGAAGATCCACTCGTCGAGATGCGCGTAGCCTCCCTCGTGCCGGCCGCAGTTGATCACGGAGTGGCAGCGCGCGGCCAGCTCCGCGTCGTTGGTGACCAGCGCTCCGCCCTCGCCGGCGGTCATCAGCTTGCTGGTCTGGAAGCTGAAGGAGCCGACGGCGCCCCAGGATCCGACCCCGCGCTCCCGCCAGCGCGCGCCGTGGGCATGGGCACAGTCCTCGATCAGCGCCAGATCGTGGCGCTCGGCGATCTCGACGAGACGGTCCAGGTCGGCCAGCGACGCCCCCAGGTGCACCGGGATGATCGCTCGCGTGCGTTCGGTGACGGCGGCCTGCACCGCGTCCGGGTCGATGCACCAGGAGCGCGGCTCGACGTCGACGAAGACCGGGACGGCGTTCGTGCGAATCGCACAGGCGGCCGTGGCGATCCACGTGTAGGCCGGCACGATCACCTCGTCGCCCGCCTCGACGCCCAGCGCGACGAGCGCCGCCTCCAGGGTGACCGATCCGTTGGCGGCGCAGATCGCGTGGGCGCAGTCGTGGCTGCGCGCGAACGCCTCCGCGAAGGCGGCCGCCCGCGGGCCGGGCTCGGGATAGCCGCCCCAGTCGCCTTCCTCGAATGCCGCGAGCAGGGCGCGGCGCTCGGCCTCCCCCGCTTCGGGCCAGCGCGCCGCGGGCGGATCGCCGCAGACCGGGTCTCCCCCGTGGATGGCGAGCTTGGACATCCGGTCGAGACTAGCCGTGGCCGGCGATGGCGTCAGGCCGCGTCGGCCAGGACCTTCAGCATCTCCTCCCGCGGCGGGCCGAGCTCGGACTGGCGCTTCTCGCGTTTGCCCCGATCTCGCCACACGGCCAGCACGCGCCCGATCACGTCCGGGTTGGTCATGAGCGACTGGGGCGGGTCGAGCAGGTTGATGCTGCGCACCACGGCGCGCAGCACCACGATGTCACTGCGCATGGCCGGGAAGAGCCCCTCCTGGAGCACCGAGCGCATGAACGCCCGGGGGTCGACCGGCGCGTTCGGATCCGGCTTCTCGTCCGGCGCGTTCGGATCCGGCTTCTCGTCCAGCGCGGAGGGCTCGCCCCGGCGCCCGGCCGCCATCGCGTCGAGGGAATCCGCGTCCGCGATCACCGCCGCATCGTACCAGGGATCCAGCTCGCGACGGGTCGCCGCGTCGAAGGCGAGGGCCGTCGCCGTCGCGTCCGCGCCGTGCTCGGAGAGCGCATCGGCCAGCAGATAGGCGTGCACCATCGCCAGCGTACAGCCGCGCCCGTACATCGGGTTGCTGCACATCGAGGCGTCGCCCACGGCGTGCACCCCGAGGGCGAGAGGCCGGCCATCGTCCACGAAGAAGCGGCGGCGGTTCTCCAGGCTCGCCATGCTCATCACGTCCGTGACCGGCGCGGAGCGCGCGGGGTCGAGCCAGTCGCGCACGGGAGGGAGCTGACGCGCGGCGGCCTCGAAGAGCGCCTCCTGCATGACCCCGCGCAGGGGCGCATCGTCCTTGGCTGCGGCCAGGGTCACCGAGAAGATGCCCGCGTCGCCCGGGAAGATGGCGTACTTCAGGTAGCCCAGGTCCATCCCGACGAGCCCCTGCGAGGTGGGCGGCTCCTGGCCCTCGCGCAGGCGGTAGAAACGCGACGTGTAGAAGATCCCGCAGTCCACCCGCTCCTCGGCGGGACGCTGCGCACCGATCTCCTCCAGCCAGCGGGGCAGCACCGAGCGACGACCGGTGGCATCGACGACGACGTCGGCGTCCCAGACCTCCTCATCCCCGTCCACCGAGAGGCGCACACCGGTCACCCGCGGCACGCCGGCCTCCGCGTCGGGCACGGCCACCAGGCCCCGGCAGGAGACGCCGCCGTGCCAGGCGACGTGGGGCAGCTCGAGGACCACGCTGCGCAGCACCCACTCGAAGGTGATGCGCCGGCAGGCCAGCATCACCAGCTCCTCGTCGCCCGGGACCTTCTCGAAGGGCTGGAACTCGGGAGGCGGGTTGTCGCCGAAGGCCATCTCCTCGGCGCCGTGGGCCAGGAGACGCTCGAGCACGTCGGGCGCGCGCTCGTGCAGGAGGTTGCGCAGCCGGGCCAGGAACGCGTGGGAGTGCCACACCTGGGGCGCGCCGTGGCGATCCCAGGAGAAGAACGCCTCCACCGGATCCGGCGGCAGCGGGGTCGCGTCCTGCTCGACGACCGCCACGTCGTGGCCGCTCCGCGAGAGCGCCAGCGCCGCTCCGAGTCCGGCCATCGAGCCGCCCAGGACGACCGCCTTCACGCGAGATCACCGCGGCGCCGGACGAGCCAGTCGACCAGGATCGCGTTCAGCTCGTCGGGCCGCTCCTGCTGGGTGAAGTGCCCGCACTTCTCGATCATCCTCGTCTCCAGGTCGCTGCACAGGCTGGGCATGTTGGCGGCCAGCGCGGGATTCAGGGCAGGGTCCCACTCCGCCGTGACCATCAGGCAGGGCAGCGCGAGCTTCTGGGTCCCGATCTCCGGGTGGTTCTGCTGATTCCGCTCGATGTTGCGATACCAGTTGATCCCTCCCGTGAAGCCGGTGCGCTCGAAGGTGGCGACGAAGTGCTCGAGCTCCTCGGCGTCGAGGATGCACTCGCCCAGCGGCTCCAGCTCGCCGAGGCGACGGAAGGGGTTCATGTCGAGCTGGCCCGATTCCATCATGCGCGCGGCGGCCTGCGCCGGATCGATCCCGGGGAGGAAGATCTTCTCGAACAGGAGGCGCGTGTCCCGGTGGAGCACGGGGTCGGCCACCCCGGGCTCCTGGAACCAGAGGATGTAGACGCGCTCGTCGTCGCCGCCCGCGACCATGCGCAGCATGTCCGGGTGCGGGAAGGGGATGTAGGGCGTGTTGACGCCGATCACCCCCGCCGTTCGCTCCGGGTGCAGGACGGGCATCCCCCAGGCCACGAAGCCGCCCCAGTCGTGTCCGGCGAAGACCGCCTTCTCCAGATCGAGGGCGTCGAGGAGGGCCACCAGGTCGCCGCAGAGGTGGTCCATGTCGTAGGCGTCGATGGCTTCGGGCTTGTCGCTGGCGCCGTAGCCGCGCATGTCGGGCGCGATGACGCGGAAGCCCGCGTCGGCGATGGGCTGCATCTGCTTGCGCCAGGAGAACGCCAGCTCGGGGAAGCCGTGGCAGAGCACGACGGCCGGTCCCGCGCCCTGCTCGTGCACGGAGAGCGCGATGCCGGTGGCGAGCTCGACGCGGCGCGGCTCGGGGAAGCTCATGGAGTCTCCTTCTCGATCGAGGCGAACGTGCGGCGCGCCAGATCGGCGATCTCGTCCAGGAGGGCGTCGCGCTGGGCCTCGTCCGGATCGAGGATCCAGGACACCGCCAGCCCCTGGAGGAGCAGGAAGGTCACGTTGCGCAGCCGCTCCATGCGGGGGTGGCTGGCGTAGGGCTCCGGGAAGATCTCCCGGGTGAAGTCCGCGAAGCGCTGCTCCAGGCGAGCCGACACGGGCGCCAGGCTGGCGCGCAGCTCCGGGTCCGTGCGCGCGGCCACCACCAGCTCGAGCAGCGCATAGGCGTTGGGGTCGGAGACCACGTCCCAGAGCATCCGCGTGCCGGCGGAGAGGAGGTCGCTTCCGGCCGGCAGCTGGGAGACGGCGCGGGAGAACTCGGCCATGCGACGCACGGCGAGGTGGTCGACGGCTGCCGCCACCAGCTCCTGGCGCGTGGGGAAGTGGTGGAGCTGGGCGCCGCGCGAGACCCCGGCGCGCTCCGCCACGCGGGCGGTCGTGGTCCCGGCCCAGCCGTGCTCCGCCAGGCACTCCAGGGCGGCGTCGAGGAGACGCTCGCGGGTGTGCGCGCTGCGCTCCGCCTGGGTGCGCCGCTCGCGGGGTCGCAGGGGGGCTGCCGACTCGGGTCGGGACACGCGAGACAGCTAGCCCGCCACAAAGAAACAATCAAGACTGATTGTTTCTTTGCCCGTGAATTCCTATGGTTGGGCGGCGAACCAACCCGAGGAGACCTTCCGATGCTCCCCCGGCGCATGCGCTTCGGGGCCTTCCTGGCCCCCTTCCATCCGGTCACCGAGAACCCCACCCTGGCCATCGAGCGCGACCTCGAGCTGGTCCAGTGGATGGACCGGCTCGGCTACGACGAGGCCTGGATCGGCGAGCACCACTCGGCCGGCTACGAGATCATCGCCTCCCCCGAGCTCTTCATCGCCGTCGCAGCGGAGCGCACGCGGAACATCCGGCTCGGCACCGGCGTGGTCTCGCTGCCCTACCACCATCCCCTGATGGTGGCCGAGCGCATCAACCAGCTCGACCACATGACGCGCGGGCGCGTCATCTTCGGCGCGGGCCCCGGCCAGCTCCCCTCGGACGCCTTCCTGATGGGCCTCGACGTGAACCGGTCGCGGGACAGGATGAACGAGGCCATGAGCGTGATCGTCCCGCTCCTGCGCGGCGAGAAGGTGAGCCACACCTCCGACTGGTTCGAGCTGCACGACGCGCAGCTGCAGATGACGCCGTACAGCCGGCCCAGCGTCGAGATGGCGGTGGCGGCGGCGATCTCACCGTCGGGGCCGCGCTGCGCGGGCACCTTCGGGACGGGGATGCTCTCGGTGGCGGCGACCAGCGAGCAGGGCTTCGAGGCGCTGGCGAACCACTGGAGCATCTACGAGTCCAAGGCGGCCGAGCACGGGCACACGGTGTCGCGCGAGGACTGGCGGCTGGTGGGCCCCATGCACGTGGCGGAGACGCGCGAGCAGGCCGAGCGGGACATGGAGCACGGGCTCCTCGACTTCCTCCACTACTTCCGGGAGATCCTGCCGATCCCGATCGGCGCCGACCTCACCACCCGGCAGGCGATCGAGCAGATGAACGAGCGGGGCATCGGCTGCATCGGCACGCCCGACGACGCGGCCGCCCAGATCGAGCGTCTCGAGAAGCAGAGCGGGGGCTTCGGCGCCTTCCTCTTCCTCGGCCACAACGCGGCGCCCTGGGACGCGACGAAGAAGAGCTACGAGCTCTTCGCCCGCCACGTGGCTCCCCGCTTCCAGGGCCTGAACGAGAACCGCATCGAGAGCCTGGCCTGGGCGAAGACGAACAGTGCGAAGTTCATCGGCGCGCTGATGGGCGCCATCGGCCAGGAGGTGCAGAAGCACGTGGCCGAGCAGGAGAAGAAGAACACGCCGGGGAGCTAGACTCCCCCCACCGCGCCCGCGGAGCCCAACTTGCAGCAGGCCGATTGCGACCTCGAGCTCGGCGTCTTCAGCGCCGACGGACCCTGGATTCTCGATCCGGAGCGGATCACCTGGTGCGAAGGGGTGGACGCCCTGCGCAGCCGCACCGCGGCGGAGGTCCCCGGGCTGGTGGAGCGGCACTGGAAGCCCCCTGCCGGGCGCATGGGACGCACCACCCGGCTCATCGGCGGCGCACTCCTGGGCTGGGCGTTTCGCGAGCGGCGCCTGGGCGGCGGCGCGTCGCGCACCGGCCTCTCGCATCGGCTGCGCCTGGCTTTCGAAGGCCTGGGCCCTGCCTACATCAAGCTCGGCCAGATCCTCTCCTCGGGTCAGGGGGTCTTCCCGGACGAGCTGGTGACGGAGTTCAAGCGCTGCCGCGACCGCGTCACCCCCGAGCCCTTCGATCACGTGCAGAGCGTCGTGCTCGAGGAGCTGGGCCGGCCCATCGATCGGGTCTTCTCCCACTTCGAGCGCGAG
>JANQFA010000014.1 GCA_028278065.1 Myxococcota bacterium | reverse complement strand
CTGTGGTACCGTGCGCCGCCGGAGGCCGACTGCTTGGCGCGAGACGATCTGATCCAGACCACCGGCAACGTCGAGAAGATCCTCGGCGGCGGGCGCTATCAGATCACCCTCGACTCCGGCCAGACCGTGACCGCCCAGCTCTCGGGCCGCATGCGTCGCTTTCGCATCCGCGTGATTCCGGGCGACCGGGTCCAGGTCGGGCTCTCGCCCTACGACCCGACCCACGGCTTCATCACCTTCCGGCTCCGGGAAGGCCAGGACGCACCGTAGGGTGCTCAGCCGGGACGGCCAGGACGCAGCGTAGGGTCCTCATCGCGTGGATGCGGCTGGTCGCGGCACGCGACCGGCTCTGGCTGCGCCTCCTCCAGTGGCTCCACCCCGGTCTCGAGATCCACCCGAGTGCCAGCAGCAGTCTGGCCGTAGCGCGCTTCGTGCTGGCGCCGGGCGCGCGTCTGCGAATCGGCCCGGGCGTCGCGGCCGACCGCAATCCCCGAGCTCTCCACTTCGAGGTCGGCGCGGGGGCCGAGGTGGAGGTGGGGGCACAAGCCTGGCTGCGTACCGAGCTGGGGGGCGTCAACGTGATCGCCTTCGACGGGGCGCGGATCCGGCTGGGGGAGGCGAGCTTCCTGAACGGCTGTCACATCTCGGCGAAGCAGGAGGTCGTGCTGGGCCGGCGCGCCATGGTGGGGCCCGGCTCGCGGGTCTTCGACGCGGATCAGCACGACTTCGACGATGCGCATCCCGAGCAGTGCGCGCCGGTCCACATCGGCGAGTGCAGCTGGGTCGCATCGGACGTGACCGTCCTGAAGGGGGTGACGATCGGAGCGCACTCGGTGATCGGTTCCCGCTCGGTGGTCACCCGCGACGTGGCCGATCACACGCTCGCGTTCGGCGCCCCGGCGGAAGCGCGGGGGACGGTCGGAGACCGCAGCCAGACGCGCTGAGCTACCGTGGCGGCATGTCGCTGCGCATCGCGCTCTTCGGCCAGGCCCCCTTCGGCAAGGACGTGCTCTTGCGCCTCCTCGACGCCGGACACCAGGTGGTGGGCGTCCACACACCGCCGGAGGGGCGGCGGCCGGATCCGCTGGCGGAGGAGGCGGTTGCGCGCGGAATCCCGCTCATGCGCCACAAGCGCTTCCGGCGCCGGGGCGAGGTGATCCCGGAGATCGTGTCGGAGTACGCGGCCTGGGGCGCCGACCTGAACGTGCTCGCCTACGTGACGGTCATCCTGCCCGTCGAGATCGTGGACGCTCCGCAGCACAAGTCCCTCTGCTTCCACCCGTCGCTCCTGCCGGAGTACCGGGGCGGGTCGGCGATCCCGTGGCAGATCATGCTCGGGGCCACGCAGACGGGAGTCACCGTGTTCCAGCCCGATGCCGGGATCGACACGGGCCCCGTCGTCGTGCAGAAGGGCGGCGTGGAGATCGGCCCGACCGACACCGCGGCGTCGCTCTACTACGACAAGCTCTACCCCCTGGGCGTGGACGCCATCGTCGAGGCGGTGGCCGCGGTCGACGCCGGAACGGCGGTCTACGCGCCCCAGGACGAGGCGCGGGCCAGCCACCAGGGACTCCTGGACGACGCCGACGCGCGCGTCGACTGGTCCCAGCCCGCCGAGGCGCTCGACCGCCAGGTGCGCGGCTGCGACCCTTCCCCGGGCGCTCACGCCAGCCTGGGCGACCGGGTCGTGCGCCTCTTCGGGGCCGAGCTGCTGGCCGAGGAGTCCGAGGCCGCGCCCGGCACGATCGTGCGCCGGGACGGGGACGCGGTCGTGATCGCGGCCAGCGGCGGCGCTCTGCGCATCGGCCGCGCCCGCGTGGGGGACGGGGACAAGGTGGCGGCCGCCCAGTCCGGCCTGGAGCCCGGTCAGCACCTCGCCTAGGGCACGTTCCCCTCGGGGGGCGGCCGAGCCCAGCTCCGCGCCCGGTCTTCCACCCATCCGGATCGGGGTTTTTTGCGGCCGGACTCGGGGCAATCGGGCCGGAAATCCTGAATCGAGGTGTTAACTTCCGCGCCCACGGTGTCGATCGGGCGCTGGGATGGAGGGGGAGCTCGCGGTGAGCGAAGTACAGCGCCTCCAGAGTCTCCGAACCGCCGTGATTCAGCGCCTCGAGGCCCTGGAGGAAGAGCGGTCGGGGCGGGTCCGGGAAGGGGACCCGGAGGGAGCCCGGACCACACTGCGCGCCTTCCAGGAAGTGGCTCGGGTCCTGGAAACGATCGACGAGATCCTCAAGCACTGACCACCCCACCACGGGGGGCAGCGGATCGGCTGGGTGGATCCCCGCACGGGGTCGCCCGGCGAACGACCCGCCGCTAACTTGCGCCGCCGCCATGCTGAAGGACCTTTCGCGCATCCGAAACATCGGGATCTCCGCGCACATCGATTCGGGGAAGACCACCCTGACCGAGCGGATCCTCTTCTACACGAACCGCATCCACCGGATCCAGGAGGTGCGGGGCAAGGAGGGGACCGGTGCGACCATGGACCACATGGAGCTGGAGAAGGAGCGGGGGATCACCATCACCTCCGCGGCCACCTACACCAGCTGGAACGATCACCACGTCAACATCATCGACACGCCCGGGCACGTCGACTTCACCATCGAGGTGGAGCGTTCGCTGCGCGTGCTGGACGGTGCGATCCTCGTGCTCTGCGGCGTGGCGGGCGTCCAGTCCCAGTCCATGACCGTCGACCGCCAGATGCGCCGCTACCGCGTGCCGCGCCTGGCCTTCGTGAACAAGCTGGACCGCTCTGGCGCCAACCCGGCCAAGGTCTCCGAGCAGCTGCGCGACAAGCTGGGCCTGAACTCGGTGCTGATGCAGCTGCCGATCGGCCTCGAGGCGGACCACGCGGGCGTGGTCGACCTGGTCAAGATGAAGGCGCTGCGCTTCGAGGGCGACAACGGCGAGCACATGCTCGAGGAGGAGATCCCGGCCGACATGCGCGACGAGGCGGAGGCCGCTCGCGAGAACATGCTCGACGCCGTCTCGCTCTTCTCGGACGAGCTGACCGAGGCCATCCTCGAAGAGCAGGTGACCGAGGAGCTGATCCACGAGGCGGTGCGCAAGGGCGTCCTGTCGCTGGAGCTCTGCCCCGTGTTCATGGGCTCGGCGTACAAGAACAAGGGCGTACAGCCGCTCCTCGACGCGGTCACGGCCTACCTGCCCAGCCCGCTCGACGTGGAGAACACCGGTGTGGATCTCTCCGCCGACGAGGCCCCGATCGTCCTGGAGAGCGACTCCGGCAAGCCCCTGGTGGCGCTGGCCTTCAAGCTGGACGAGACCCGCTACGGGCAGCTCACCTACGTTCGTGTCTACCAGGGTACGCTCGCCAAGGGCAGCAGCATCGTGAACGCCCGCACCAAGAAGCGGGTCAAGGTCGGCCGCCTGGCGCGCATGCACTCCGACAAGATGGAGGACATCGAGTCGGCCGGCTCCGGCGACATCGTCGCGCTCTTCGGGATCGACTGTGCCTCCGGTGACACCTTCAGCGACGAGTCGGTGCAGATCGCCATGAGCTCGATGCACGTGCCCGCTCCGGTGATCTCGCTGGCCATCAAGCCCACCGACCAGAAGGCCCAGGACAACATGGGCAAGGCCCTGGGCCGCTTCGTGCGCGAGGATCCCACCTTCCGCGCCGGCGTGGACGACGAGAGCGGCCAGACCGTGATCAGCGGCATGGGCGAGCTCCACCTCGAGGTCTACATCGAGCGCATGAAGCGCGAGTACAACGTCGACGTGGAGACGGGTGCGCCTCAGGTGGCCTACCGCGAGACGATCTCGCAGCGGGCGGAGTTCGACTACACGCACAAGAAGCAGACCGGCGGCTCGGGTCAGTACGCCCGCGTGGCCGGCTACGTCGAGCCCCTGGACGACGGCACCGAGTTCGAGTTCAAGAGCGAGATCCGCGGGGGCGCGATTCCCACGGAGTACATCCCGGCGGTGGAGAAGGGCATGCAGGCGTCGATGGACAAGGGCGGCCTGATCGGCTTCCCGGTGATCGGCGTCCGCGTGGTCGCCAACGACGGCAACAGCCACTCGGTCGACTCCTCGGACATGGCCTTCCAGATCTGCGCGAGGGATGCCTTCAAGGGCGTCTATCCCAAGGCGAAGCCGGCCATCCTGGAGCCGGTCATGAAGCTCGAGGTCGAGGGCCCCAACGAGTTCCAGGGCGCCTACATCAAGGGCATCATGCAGCGGCGCGGTACCATCATCGGCACCACGGAGGAGGGCGGCTTCTGTCGCGTCGAGTCCGAGGTGCCGCTGGCGGAGATGTTCGGATACGCCACCGATCTGCGGTCGGCGTCCCAGGGCAAGGCGGAGTTCACCATGGAGTTCTCGAGGTATCTCACGGTTCCGGCCGACGTGCAGACGGAGCTGGTGGAGAAGGCCCGCGAGAAGGAGGCGAAGGCGTAGCCCGATGTACAGGAAGTTCCTCAACGCCCGCAGCCCGCTCCGTCTACTGGAGAAGGGTCTCCACGGCGGACTCGGCCGCGGCAACGTCGGCGTGATCGTCGCCCCCCACGGTGCGGGCAAGACCGCATTCCTCGTGGGGGTGGCGCTCGACGACCTGATGCGCGGCGAGCCCGTCCTGCACGTGGCGCTGGACCAGACGGTCTCGCACGTGCGGGCCTACTACGACACCGTCTTCGACGACCTCGCCTCGAGCACCCATCTGGAGGACGCTGCACGGGTGCACGCCGATCTGGACCGCGGTCGCCGCATCCGCGCCTACGCTCCGGCGGACTTCAACCCGTCCAAGCTGCGCGAGGCGGTGAAGCTCGAGAGCGAGTCCGGCGCCCGTCCCTCCCTGATCGTGATCGAGGGCCTCGACCTCGACGACGGGGGTGCCGAGACCCTGGCCGATCTGAAGGCCCTGGCCGGCGAGCTCGACCTCGAGCTCTGGCTCTCCGCCCCGTGCGACGGCGAGGTGGTCGCCCCGCAGGCTGTGAGTGCGGCGGGCGAGGCGGTGAGCGTCGTCCTGGCGCTCGAGCCCGACGCCGACCACGTGGGTCTGCGGGCGCTCAAGGACCATGAAAACCCCGACGTCTCCGACCTGCACGTCGCGCTGGATCCCAAGAGCCTCCTCTTGATCCGCAACTAGCGGTTCAACCCGGCCCCCCAAGACGCCGATGGGACGGGGATGCCCGAGGCGAGCCTTCCCGTCACCGCCCTGCGCCTGGCCGGCACGGTCGCGCTCGCCGTGGTCGCCTTCACGGTGGGCCTGCGCATGGTCGCCCTGTCGCGACGGACGGGACAGATCCCCGAGCTGGCCCTGGGCGGCCACATCCTGCTCCTGATCGCGGGCTACGCGCTCGAGTTCGCAGGGCTCTTCGCAGGGGGCTACCTGGGCGCCAGCGGCGCGTGGGCCGCCCGCGCTGCAGGAAACCTGTGCTACGCGGTCTCGATCCTGAGCTACCTGATCTTCAACTGGCGGGTGTTCCGGCCGCACAGTCGGGTCGCCCTCGCCGCCGTCGTCGTCGGGGGCACGGCCCTGGTCGTCGGCTGGCTGGGCGAGCTCCGCACGAGCCTGTTCGAGCTCGCTCCCGAGCGCTTCGGCGCGCCGTGGTTCTGGGTGGGCTACAGCGCGCGCATCGCAACGATGCTGTGGGCCGCGAGCGAGGGCTTTCTGGCCTGGCGGCGGGCCGAGCGGCGTCGCAGGCTCGGCCTCGAGTCCCCCCTCCTGGCGACGCGCTTCCTGTGCTGGGGCCTGGCGGCCAGCGCCGAGGTGGCGATCTACTTCGTCGCCGGACACGCACTCCTCGGCGACAGCCCCATCGACTTCCTGGCCGGCGCCCATGCCCTTCTGATCTCGGCGCTCGGCTGCGCGGCGGCGATCACCATCATGCTGGCCTTCCTTCCGCCCCCGGCCTGGCGGCGCTTCGTGGAGCGCCGCGCGGGCCAGGCGGCGGTCGATCGTCGCTCTAGGTAGAGCGACGGGCCCGCGGGCGGACGGCCGAGCCGGGCGGCAGATCGCGCACCCAGATCCAGCCTTCGCGCTCGGCGAGCGCGCGGTCCTCGGGGCCGGGCGCGGAGCCATCGAGGAAGTCCGACGCGGCCAGCACGCACAGGCAGGCGTCCAGCACGTCCGGCTCCTCGCGCAGTACCTTGCGGTCCTGGGGCAGGGTGAGCTTGCGGCCCAGCGCGCGGATCAGCTGCTTGCGGCGCTCCAGGTCCTTCTCCCCGGATCCCTTGTAGGCGGACGACGGCTGGCCGTGGGCGCGCAGGGTGCCTGCGGGGTAGACCTCGATGGCGGCGCCGCCCGAGGGCCAGCTCGGGCTCCACGCCAGCGGCACCTCCAACCCCGTCCGCTTGGCGATGGCGGCGAGGAGATCGAGCGCCGACACGGCGGTGCGCGCGATCCGGTCCGCGCCCACCTCCAGGGGCGTCTTGCCGATCCGCTCGCGCACGGCGATGTCCGTGTAGCGGCGGAAGAGGGCATCGGAGCCCGCGCCCACCGGCTGGCCCGCGCGATGGGCGGCGAGGCGCTCGCCGAGGGGGACGGGCCAGCCCAGGGGCGCGTCGACTGCGATCAGCCAGCGTCTGGAGTCCGCGACCCAGGCGGCCGCGGTGCGCGCCAGGTCGTCGCGGTCCTCTCCCACGCGCGCCGCGGCTACGTGGGTTCCCCCGGGCCGCCAGGTGGCGAAGGCGATCCCGGTGCGCCGGGCGTCGGTCGCGGCGTCGATCCCCACGACGGCGACGGCCGCCGCGCTCACCGCTCCGGCATCCCCTGCAGCACGCCGATCTTGTCTCGGAAGCGCGAGCGTACGGCCGCCACCTCCGGCCGCGACAGGCCGAGCTCGTCCGCGATGGCGTTGATCTCCGAGCTCTCGGTGGACGAGACATTGCCGTCGGCGGCGGCCACCGCGAAGAGACAGGCGATCAGCTGGAGACGCTCCTCGGCCGAGGTGATGCTCTTGAACTCGCGCGTGACCACGTAGTTCTCGGTCCCGCCCAGCAGCCGGTTCTGGCTCTTGGCGATCTCCACCACCAGCGCGGTCTCCTCGGCGGAGAGATGCGCCAGCTCCCGCACCCGCGCCTCCATCTCGCGCGTCTCCTCCGCGTCGATCTCGAGGTCGGCATTGGCGACCCGCGCCAGAACGTACGCGAAGGCGGCCAGGAAGCGGGCCTTGGCCGGGTCGAGGCGTTCGAGGCGTCCCGCGATGCGCCGGACCGTCTCGGTCTCCGCATCCGCGGAGGCGCCCTCGTCGCTTCCGCCGAGGCCCAGGAAACGCAGCAGGGACACCGTTCTCCTCCCCCGGCCGGAGTCTCGCCCATCCCGGGCCGCCGAGCCAGACGATCGCGCACGACGCCGACGACGAGGCGATCGTGGTAGCCTCCCGCCCGCATCCGCAAGGGAGAATCCCGATGGCCCTGCCCGACGACCGCGTTGTCCTCCTCCACAACCCGCGCTGCTCCAAGAGCCGCGCCACCCGGGCGCTCCTCGAGGAGCGCGGCGTCGAGTTCGACGAGCGCCTCTACCTGGAGGATCCCCTCAGCCGGGAGGAGCTGGCGGATCTGGGGCGACGGCTCGGACTTCCCCCCATCGGCTTCACGCGAACCGGCGAGGCGGCCTGGAAGGCCTCGGGCCTGGGCAGGGACGCCGCCGACGATGCCGTCCTCGACGCAATCGCCGCCGAGCCGATCCTCTTGCAGCGTCCCGTCGTGGTGAACGGTGCGCGCGCTCGGGTCGGGCGTCCGCCGGAGGACGTGCTCGAGGTCCTGGATTAGCCGCCTGCTAAGCTCGCCGCGATGAGCGACGCGGACGAGAGAGCCTTCGTCGAAGCGCTGCAGTCCGGAGACGACGCCGCCTACGAGAAGCTCGTGCGCGAGCACTCCGGCCGGATGCTGGCGGTGGCGCGGCGTTTCCTGCGCGAGGAAGACGACGCGCGAGACGCGGTGCAGGAGGCCTTCGTCTCGGCGTTCCGCGCGATCGGCAACTTCGAGGGCGGGGCGCGCATCTCGACGTGGCTGCACCGGATCGTGGTCAACGCGGCCCTGATGAAGCTGCGTACCCGTCGGCGCAAGCCGGAGGAGTCCATCGACGAGCTGCTCCCGCACTGGAAGGACGACGGGCACCCCGAGGCGACGCCGGGTCCGTGGTCCCCGGAGCGGCTGCTGGACCGCGACCAGCTCCGCTCCCTGGTTGCGGGAGGCATCGACCGGCTTCCCGACTCCTACCGCGAGGTGATCCTCCTGCGCGACATCGAGGAGCTCGATACCGCCGAGGCCGCGGAGATGCTGGGCATCTCGACCAACGCCGTGAAGACCCGCCTCCATCGGGCCCGCCAGGCCCTGCGGGAGACCCTCGACCCCGCACTGCGGGAGGATGCCTGATGCTCACCTGTCGCGAGTTCGCCGACTTCATCATGGCCTATCTCGACGGCGACCTGCCGGAGGCGCAGCGCGAAGCGTTCCAGGAGCACATCGGCATCTGTCCCCCGTGCGTGCACTACCTCGACAGTTACAAGGAGACGATCCGGCTGGGATGCCTCTGCCGCGACGGAGAAGGTCCGCCCCCGGAGGATGCTCCGGAGGCCCTGGTCGAGGCCATCCTGGCGGCGCGGCGCAAGGGCTAGGGCGGAGCGATCCCTACGCGACGGCCGCGCTCACGGCGTCGGCCAGCGTGGAGAGGCCCGCCGCCACGTGGCCCGAGCCGATGTGGACGCGGATGGCACGACGGCCGCGTTCGCAGAGCACGTCGAAGTCGCCGCGGGCCTGGGCGTCCTTGAGCACGCCGAAGGTGTAGCCCAGGCCCGGGATCGAGAGATCCTCCGGGTCGTGCGCCGTGATCTCGAGGATCACCGCGTTGTCCGGACCGCCCTTGTGGAGCTGGCCGGTGCTGTGCAGGAAGCGCGGGCCATAGCCCAGCGTGGTCGCGGCCCCCGTCCCGCGCAGGGCGACGCCGCGCAGGCGGTCGAGCGGGCGGGTGTTGCCGTCCGTGCGCTCCACGAAGGCGTTGATCGCCAGGTAGTCGCCCGGCCCGAGACGTCCGAGATGGGTGCGCAGGGCCTCGACCAGATCGGCGGGCTGGCCGAGGACGCCGGCGTTGGCGTCGTCGGTGTGGACCTCGAGATCGCCGTCGACCAGCCGAGGGCGCGACTCCGGCAGGGATCCGCTGCTCTCGTAGGCGGCCATCAGCTCGCGCGCCGAGACCTTGGCGGCCTCGACGTCGGGCTGGTCGAAGGGATTCACACCGAGGATGGAGCCGGCCACCGCGGTGGCGATCTCCCAGCGGAAGAACTCCGCCCCGATCTCGGCGGGCTCGGCCACGTCCACCTGCAGGACCGGGTGGCCGGCCGCGCGCACGTTCTCGATGGCCGCGTCCTGGGCGGCGTCCGGGGCGGAGGTGAGCCGCACGTAGGCGAACACGCGGTCGCTCCCGTAGCGATCGGGGCTCACCGGCGGCTCGCCGTCGATGGGGACGATGCCGAGCCCGTTCTTGCCGGTGGACTCGGCGATGAGCTGCTCGAGCCAGGCGCCCAGGCTGGCGACGCCGGGCGAGGCGACGATGGTGAGCTTGTCGCGCCCGGCCCGCGCGAGGGCGCCGAGGGAGACGCCCAGGCGGATGCCCGGATCGTCGCTCTCGGCCAGGCGGCGGGCGCGCACGAGCAGGTCGTCGACGTCGAGCCCGATCACCGCTCCCGGCACCAGTCCGAAGGCGGACAGGGCCGAGAAGCGCCCGCCGATCTCGGGCACGCCGTGTACCACGGCGCGCCAGCCCTCCTCGCGGGCGCGCGCCTCCAGGGAGCTCCCGGGGTCCGTGACCGCGATGAAGCGCTTGGGATCGTCGATGCGCTCGAAGAAGTGGCGGCGCAGGACGTCGGTCTCCAGGGTTCCGCCGGACTTGGAGGACACGATCGCCACGCTGCTCGCCGGGTCGATGCGGGCGTCTACGGCCTTCACCTGGCCGGGGACGGTCGAGTCCACCACGTGGAGGAGGGGGCGGTCCGCCGTCGGGCCGAAGGTCTCGGCGAGCACCTCGCAGCAGAGACTCGAGCCGCCCATGCCGATCAGGATCGCGTGGCGGATGCCATCCTCGCGCACGCCCTCGGCCAGCGCCCGGTAGCAGGCCAGCTGGTCCTGCTGCTCACGAGGCGCATCCAGCCAGCCCAGCCAGGCGGGCTCGTCGCCGCCCGTCCAGAGCGACGCGTCGCGCTCCCAGAGCCGTCGCGTGCCCTCCTCTGCGCTCCAGCGCTCGAGGGCGTCGGTCACCGCATCGTTCATCGCCACATCCCGAACCATGTATCGAAGATCCTCTTCGCCGTCGGGGTCAGTCGCCCGCGGCGCCACTCGTTGGCCGCCTTGCGCAGGGCTTCGGCCTGGGTGGGGTAGGGGTGGATCGTCGCCCCGATGGCGCCGAGCCCGATCCCCTGGGTCACCGCCAGGCAGAGCTCGCCGATCATCTCGCCGGCGTGCTCGGCCACGATGGTCCCGCCCACGATCTCGTCCCGTCCCTTCCTCAGATGCACGCGCAGGAAGCCCTCGCTCTGGCCGTCCAGGACCGCGCGGTCCACGTCCGAGAACGGCACGGTGATGGTATCGATTTCCAGCCCGCGATTCGCGGCCTCGTGCGGATGGAGACCGACGTGGGCCACTTCGGGGCTGGTATAGGTACACCAGGGAACCACCAGTCGGGAGGCCCGGGGGCGCGCAAAGGGCGGGAGGAAGGGGAAGAGGGCGTTCTGGATCGCGATCCGGGCGTGGGCGTCCGCCAGGTGGGTGAACTTGTAGGAGCGCACCACGTCGCCCACGGCGTAGATGCGCGTGTTCGCGGTGCGCAGACGGTCGTCGACCTCCACGCCCGAGGCGTCGGACGCCACGCCGGCCTCCTCGAGCCCCAGCCCCTCCAGGTTCGGGGCGCGGCCTGCGGCCACCAGGAGCTCGTCGCACTCCAGGCTCTCCTCGCCTCCCTGCCGCGCGAAGTGAACGCGTCGTACGGGACCCTCGCGCTCGACCCGGGTGATCGCGCTTCCCGGCAGGTACTCGACCCCGTCGCGGAGGAGCGCGTCCTGGACGAGCGCCGCGGCGTCGGCGTCCTCCCGCGGCAGCACGTGCTCGGCCATGTCGAGGATGGTCACGCGGCTGCCGAGCCGGGCGAAGGACTGGGCCATCTCGCAGCCGATCGGGCCCGCGCCGATGACCACGAAGCGCGGCGGCAGCGCCTCGAGGGAGAAGAGCGTCTCGTTGGTCAGCGGGTCGGCGTCGGCCAGCCCCGGGATCGGCGGAAGGGCCGCCCGGGCGCCGGTGGCGATCACGGCGCGCCGGAAGCGCAGCGTCGCGTCCCCCACCTGCACGCGGTCGGGTCCGCTGAAGCGCCCCTCGCCGAGGAAGACGTCCACGCCGAGGCCGGCGAAGCGCTCGGCTCCGTCGATTGCGCTGATCCCGGCACGCAGCCGCCGCATGCGGGTCATGGCGGCCGCGAAGTCCCCGGCTCCGTCCGCCACCGGTGCTCCGAAGTGGCCCCCGCCGCGCGCCGCGGCGAAGGCGCGCGCGGCGGCGATCACCCCCTTGGATGGCACGCAGCCCACGTTCAGGCAGTCGCCGCCCATCAGGCCGCGCTCGACCAGCGCCACGCGTGCGCCCAGTCCCGCTGCGCCCGCGGCGGTCACCAGCCCGCCCGTGCCGGCGCCCACCACCACCAGGTGGTAGCGCTCCTGCGGCTCCGGATTCCTCCAGGCCGCGGGGCGCACGTTGGCGAGGAGCGCCTCGTCGTGCCGGTCGACGGGTCTCACGATGCCGCCGTCGGACCTCCAGTCGCCTCGTTCAGCGCACGCCGGGCGGTGCGCGTCACCAGGGCGGTCACCACGATGGTGGCTGCGAGTCCGACGGCCAGCACGGCGTAGGAGCCGGCGTCCCGCTGGGGTCCGCTGCCGGAAGCCACCGCCGCCACCTCTCCGGCGACCGTTCCGTAGTACACGTACAGGACGATCGCGGGCACCATGCCCAGGGCCGCGATGACGTAGTCGCGCAGCCCGATCGACGTGAGTCCCAGGGCGTAGTTGAGCAGGTTGTAGGGGAAGGCGGGCGAGAGCCGCAGGAGGAACACGATGCGGCGTCCCTCCCGCGCGATGGCCCGGTCGATGGCGGCGAAGCGCGCGTCACCCTCGATGCGGTGCTCGACGAAGCTGCGGGCCCCGTGGCGCGACACCAGGAAGGCGGCCGTGGAGCCCAGCAGGGCCCCGAAGAAGACCCAGAGAGCGCCCGCGGCCAGTCCGAAGATGGCGCCGGCGGCGAGGGTCAGGATGGAGCCGGGCACGAAGGCGACGGTGGCGATCGCGTAGCCGGCGATGAAGACCAGCGGGCCGACGGCTCCGAGGCCCTCGACCCATGCGGCGAACGCCGGAACCGCCCCGCCCAGGCTGCGCCCGGCGAGCCACACGACCGCCAGGGCGACGGCGGCGAGGAGGACCTTCTTCACGCTTCCTCCGATGCCGTGGGAGCGCGCGGGTTCCAGAGGTCGCTCGAGTCGGATCCGGAAGCGCCGGGCACCCGTCTTCGGGTGGACCTAGGAGCGGGCGCTCGCCTTCGGATGGACCGGGACCTAGGAGCGGGCGCTCGCCTTCGGATGGACCGAGATCTGCGCCGGACGTGCGGGGGCCGGATCCTGCGCGACCAGGCCGTTCTCGTCGACGGGCGGCACACGGCCTCCGAACCAGTCGAAGAAGTCCTCGACCCGCGCGCGACGCTCGGGCGGGAGGTAGCCGAAGTTGACGCCTCGATCGGTGATCTCCCAGTAGTCCGGTGAGACTTCCGAGAGTAGCTCCTCGCGGATCGAAGCCAGGCGTTCGGGCCTCTCCTGCTCCATGTCCTCGAAGATCTGGCGGGCGCGCGCCTCGTCGCCGCGGGCCAGGAAGAAGGTGGCGAGCTGGACCTGGGCGCGTCGCACGCCGCGCAGGCTGGTCTCCTGCTCCGGCGACTCGCTCTCCTTGTCGACGGTGAGGAAGGTATCGAGCAGCCGCTCGGCTCCGCTGCTGTCGGCCTCGAAGGCCGCTTCGCAGATGAGCGCCATGTCGTAGGCCACGGCCTCGAGGACGAACGGCATGCGCTCCGCGAATCCGAGCTGCCCGTAGTACTTGAAGTAGTTGGCCACCTCGAGGGCGCGCTCGGCCTCGCCTGCCGCGATCGCCTCTTCGGCCAGCCCTCTGTAGTGGTGGAGGGTGTAGTAGGCGGTGCGCACGTCACGTCCGTTGATGCCCGCGCGCAGGTAGCTGTTGAAGAAGCGCACGCACAGGTCGAAGATCGGCAGTCGCCCGGCGCGCAGGGCTTCGGTCCCCAGCCGATGGGTGTTGAGCGAGACCAGGTAGGCGACGCTGCGCATCTCGCCGAGCGCCTCGACGTACAGGGTGTGGTACTGGCGCAGGACCTTCATCTCCACCCACTGTCGGCGCCGCGCCACGGCCTCGCGGGCACGGGGCGTCATCGCGATGAAGCTGGGGTCGCGCGCCAGGCTGCCGTCGATCGAGAACCAGTGCGGATCGAGCCGATCGCGGAGCGTCCAGTAGTCGTGCATGAAGGTGTGGAGGGCGTCGACCGCCGTGATCGAGATGCCGCGGTCCTTGTTCTCCATCGCGTTCATGGCCACGTCCTCGAGCTGCTCGAGGCTGGTCACCATCTCGGACCGGAGGCCGGGACGGTAGGAGCGGGCCGCCCGCCGCACCACCTTGAGGGCGTGGGCGCGGATGCGGTCCACCACGCTGTCCGGCTGCAGGAAGGCGAACACGAACGAGAAGTAGGGGAGCAGGAGGAGGAGCGAGAGCGTCACCATGGCGAGGGCGATGCTCACCGCTCCATAGGGAACGTCGCCGCCCTGGGCCTCGCGCCCGCCCAGGGTGGCCGACATCCACACGCAGTAGCCGGCGGTCAGCACGAAGAACCCCATCACCAGGCCGTTGACGGGCTCCTTGACGAAGAGCTCGGTGATGCGGTGCGTGTAGCGGTTGGCGGCGAGCTCCACGACGATGGCGACGACCGTGATGGCGATTCCGAGAACCGCCGCCACGACCTCGGCGGCGTTCGAGATGCTCTCCAGCGCCGCGCGCGTGTCCAGCCGGGAGAGCCACCCGCCGGGGCCCTCTCCCCACGCTATGGAGCTGCCCTCGACCCCCGCGGTCACCAGGAACAGGCCCACGGCGGCCAGGAGCAGCCCCAGGAAGGGGACCAGCACCCGGGACAGGGTGTTGTCGCGGCGCGGGGCCAGCCTCGCCATGGGCCGCAGTATGGCACCGCAGGTGCTGCGCTGCCTAGGCCGGCGCTCCCGGGCGGTGGTCCAGGGCCGCTCGCGGGCGGCTTCCTAGGCCGGATCGCCGGCGTCGGCGGCTTCTACCAGCGCCTCCAGTCGCGGCCAGTCGATCGCGCTCTGGGCCGCGAAGGCGCACAGGAGCAGCTCCCGCTCCTCCGGCCCGTCTCCCTTGCGGAATCCGGCCACGGCGGCCTCCAGGCGCTCCGCGTCCGGCTCGGCGGGGTCGTCCTCCTCGAGGGCGCCGTCTTCGTGCTTCACGCCCGTGGCGTCGAGCCATTCGAGGAGCAGCTCCTTGCGACACTCGAGGAAGTAGACCGCGAGCATCTCCTCGGCCAGGGGGCTGGCCGCCACCCGCGCGAGGCAGCGCCGCACCGCGGCCGCCTGACGCTCGGCCGGCTGCCTGGCCATGAACTTGGGCCGTGCCTTCATGGCGGCGCTTGCGGCCGCCAGGGCCTGGGCCGCAGCACCGGGGGCGCCCTCGCCGAGCGTGGCGAGGAACCGCTCCGCCATCTCCTGCGACATCGCTGCGAACACCTGGTACGAACGCACGCGCTCTCACCTCCCGCTTCGGGCGGGCCCTTTGTAGCGGATCAGGCCCGGGCGGGGGAGGGGACGGCGAAGGCCCGAAGCACGGCCGCCGTCAGGGTGAGGACGAGGAGCGCGGCCAGGAGGGAGTGGAGGCCGGTGACCTCGGCGGGCAGGCCGAGCTGCACGTTCAGCACCCCCACGACCACCTGTGCGACGGCCAGGGCGAGACCGGCGGCGGTGAGCCCTGCGAGTGGCTGCCTCCCGCGACACACGACGGCGGCCGCCGCCAGGGCGACGAAGACGAGATAGCCGTTCGTGCGGTGGAGGAGGTGGAGGGTGACGTTGCCTCCGATGGCGGGAAACCACTCTCCGTTGATGCAGGCCGGCCACTCCGGGCAGGCCATGCCCGCGTAGGAGGACGATACGAGCCCACCCAGGACGATCTGGACCGCCAGCAGGAAGGCGGACACGGGCACCCAGAACCGCCCGGGGCCTCGCCTGGCCGCCGGTGCCGCTTCGCGCGCGGCCGCCGGTGCCGCTTCGCGCGCGGCCGCCAGTGGCGCTTCGTGTCCGGTGCCCGCGAGCTCGCGCAGCTGGAGGGTGACCATCAGGAGGGCCATCGCGAACAGGTTGGCGGTGACCAGGTGGGCGGTGACGGTCCAGACCGCCAGCAGCTTCCAGACGGTGAGAGCGCCGAGCAGGATCTGCACGCCCAGGAGGACCGCTGCGGCCAGCAGGGTGGCGCGCACCCGGCGGGCGAGGCCGGGCCTGCGCAGGCACAGGATGGCCAGCACCGCGAAGACGATCCCCACGCCGCCCGCCACCGCGCGGTGGCTCCACTCGAAGGCCACCTTGAGGTCCATCTGCGGGATCACCTGGCCGAAGCAGAGCGGCCAGTCCGGGCAGGCCAGGCCTGCACCGTGGGCTCGCACCAGCGCGCCCAGCACCATCAGGCCGACGACCGCGACGATCAGTGCGAAGAACGCCCGCGAGAGGCGGAGCGCTGCGGCCGGATCGGGGGGCGAGCTGGACGGGAGGTTGGACGACAGGGGGTGGGGTCCTTACGTTACGGCCTCCCAAAACTAATGGACCGGGATCGATGGACCACGCCCCCCCCAGCCAGTTCGCCATCGAGGTGGCAGGCCTCCAGAAGCGCTACGGCGAACAGGTCGCCCTCGCCGGGCTCGATCTGCGCGTGGAGGCGGGGACCTTCTTCGGCCTGCTGGGGCCGAACGGGGCGGGCAAGACCACGACGGTCTCGATCCTGACCACCCTCGCGCGGCCGGGCGCGGGGAGCGTGCGGGTCTCGGGCTTCGACGTCGCTTGGGAGCGGGAGAAGGTGCGGCGCACCCTGGGCGTGGTCTTCCAGGAGCCGAGCCTGGATCGGGAGCTGACCGCCCGCGAGCACCTCGACCTGCAGGCCCGCTTCTACCGGCTGCCCGAGCGTCGCCGCCGGGTGGGCGAGGCGCTGGAGCGGGTGGGGCTGGCCGGCGAGGCCGACCGCCCGGTGCGCGGCTTCTCGGGTGGAATGCGCCGTCGCCTCGAGATCGCGCGCGGCGTCCTGCACCGCCCCCGCATCCTCTTCCTGGACGAGCCGACCCTCGGCCTGGACGTGGCCTCCCGCGCGGCGGTCTGGGATCACCTGCGCACGCTGCACGCCGCAGGCGGGACGACGATCTTCCTGACCACCCACTCGATGGAGGAGGCGGAGACCCTCTGCGGGCGGGTGGCCATCATCGATGCCGGGCGTCGCATCGTCGAGGGAACGCCCGCGCGCCTCGTCGAGGACCTGGGCGGCGACGTCGTCCTGCTCTCCCTCGATCCGCGTGACGGGTCGGCGGGCGGGTCGGCCGACCCGGGCGAGGCGCCCGATGCCGCGCTGGCGGCGGCGCGCTCCGTGGAGGGCGTCCGGGACGTGAGCCGGCACGGCTCGGGGCTGCGCGTCACGGTGCGCGAGGGGACCCGGCGGCTTCCGGCCCTCCTCGACGCACTGCGCCCGTTCTGCGTGGTGGACGTGGAGCTGCGCCGCCCCGATCTGGAGCACGTCTTCCTGCACCACACCGGCCATCCCTTCGAGCCGGAGCAGCTCGCGTGAGCCAGGTCTGGGTCGACTCGTGGACCGTCTTCCTGCGCGAGGTGATGCGCTACCGGCGCGACCGCGCCTACTGGGTGGGCCAGCTCGCCTTCCCGCTGGTGGCCGTGGCCTTCATCGGCTTCGGGCTCAACGACGTGGTGCGCCTGCCGACCGGGGCCGACTACCTGGGGCATCTGGCCACGGGGATGCTGGCGCTGATCGTCGGCTCGTCGGGAGTGGGCGGCGGGATGACGCTGATCCAGGATCGCGAGAGCGGCTTCCTGCGTGTGCTCCTCGTGGCGCCGGTCTCGCGAGCGGCGATCGTGGCGGGCAAGGTGCTCGCGCGGGTGCTCGCGTCGCTCATGCTGGTGGGCATCCTGGTGGGGATCCTGGCGGTCTTCACGCCCGTCGCGGCGCCGCACCCGCTGGCTGCGCTGGTGGCGGTGGTGGGGATCACGGTGGTGTTCGTCGCCCTGGGGATCGCCCTCGGCACGGCCCTGCGCAGCGCCGAGAGCTACCGGCTGATCGCGGCCTTCGTGACCGTGCCGCTCTACTTCCTGTCCGGGATCTTCTACCCGGTCTCCACCCTGCCTGCGGCTACCCGGCTCCTCTCCTGGGCCAACCCGCTCACCTACGGCGTGGACCTGCTCCGCTACGGCCTGCTCGGAGTGAACGAGGTGCCGGTCGGCCTCTCGGTGGCTCTCCTCGTGGTGCTGACGGGGGCCTGCGCCGCGGCCGCCGTGGCGGTCCTCGACCGGGGCACCCGCGACTAGGAGACCGTCGGCGAACGGGCTACAGGTCGGGGAGCGTCGGTACGATAGGCACGGCATGACCCCTCCCGATCCCACCGATCCGACCACGACGCGTCGGCCCGACGCCGATCGGAGCATCGGCGACGATCCGCGCCAGATCCGCGAGCATCTCATGCGCTCGCGGCATCTCGCCCACACCCACGGGCTGCCCTCGGTGGTCGTCGGGGTGGCGGGTCGCGCCGGCGACCGCATGATCCCCGAGTTCCTCAGCTTCGTGGAGAGCGCCCTGCGCGTGGAGGACAGCATCTTCCGCATGACGCGGGACCGGGCGGTCCTCTTCCTGGCCGACGTGGACCGCGAGCAGGCCGACGGCATCGTCCGGCGCCTGCTGGACGACTTCGCAGGTCGCTTCCCCTCCGTCCATCCGGCCGCCCCGGTCATGGGCTTCTACCAGGTGGAGCCGGGCTGCGCGGAGCTGTCGGTGAAGGAAGTGCTGCCCGCCGTCTTCCCCGGACCGGGCACCTCCACCCACTAGGCGGAGGATCCGGGCTCCAGCTCCGCGCGCAGCGCGGCCTCCAGCTTCGGCCACGCGAAGGAGAACCCGGCGCCACTCGCGCGCGCCGGTACGGCGCGCCGGCTTCCCAGGAGCTCGCCGGAGAGGTCGCCCAGCGCGGCGCGCAGCGCGAAGGCCGGGGCCGGCAGCAGCGCGGGGCGCCGAACCACCCGGGCGAGGCTCCGCGTGAGCTCGGCATTGGTGACCGGCGTGGGGGCGACGGCGTTCAGCGGTCCGCGCAGCGACGGGTCGTCGAGCACGAAGCGGATCAGCGAGACGAGATCGTCGACGTGGATCCAGGGGACCCACTGGCGCCCGTCGCCCAGACGTCCCCCGAGACCCAGGCGGAAGATCCGTCGCAGCATCGGGAGGGCGCCGCCTTCGCGCGCCAGGACGATCCCGATGCGCAGGTTCACGACACGCACCCCGGCCGCCGCCGCCGGATCCGTGGCGCTCTCCCAATCACGGCAGAGCTCGGCCAGGAATCCCTTGCCGCGCGGCGCGTCCTCGTCGAGCTCGACGTCGCCCCGCGATCCGTAGAAGCCGACAGCCGATGCCGACACCCAGGTGGCCGGTCGCGCCTCGTCGGGCAGCTCGGCGATGGCGTTCGCGATCCGCCGCGTGGTCTCCACGCGACTGGTGCGCACCCTCTTGCGTCGCGCGGCGGTGAGGGGGCCAGCGAAGATCGGCTCGCCGGCCAGGTGGATCACCGCATCCGCACCGGTGAGGGCGTCCTCGGGCGGGTTCACGCCGTCCCAGCGGATCGTGTGTGCGCGCAGGTCGATGCGGCCCGCCGCCGCTGCGGTGCTCCGCGTGAGCGCGCGGACCTCCCAGCCGTCGTCGAGGAGGGCCGGTGCGAGGCGTCCACCCACCAGGCCGGTGGCGCCGGTCAAGAGGGCGCTTCGAGTTTCCACGGGGGATCGAGCATAGCTCCCTCACAGATCCCGGATGGCCAGGGCCCGGTCCAGCCGAACGGCCAGCGGGCCCGGTCCGCCCGGGCCCACGGGCGCGCCGTCGATCGTGACGATGGCGCGCGCGCCGCGCACCGCGTTCAGGGCCACCACCTCCAGAGCCGCCCCGAGGGCCCCGCGCGTGACGTCGCCCTCCGCCAGCTCGGCGCAGCGCTCCAGCGCAGCCGCGCGAGTCAGGCTCGCGACGCCGCCGCGGGAGAGCGGGGGCGTGCGAGCGGTCCCGTCGGCGAGCACCACCGCGATCGCGCTGCGACAGCCCTCCACGAGGTAGCCGCTGGCGTCGAAGAGGAGCGCCTCGTCGGCGCCGGCCGCCTCGGCCTCGCGTCGCGCCGCGACCACCGGAGGATCTCCGCTCAGCTTGGCGGCCGAGAGCGCCGTCGCGCCCGGGTGCACCGTGTGCGCGACCACCGCGCTCCAGTGCGCTGGATCCTCGCCCAGGCCGCGCGTGGCGACGATCAGCTCGGTGCGCCCGTCCTCGGCGGCTCGTGCCTCGATGCGCACCACGCCATCCGCCTCCCGGAAGTCCTCGGCCGCGTGGGCGAGGAAGAGCGCGCGGACGGCCTCGGGCTCCGGCGCGGTCAGCCCGAGACGGGCGCTGTCCCGGGCCAGGCGCTCCACGTGCGCCTCCAGCCACTGCACGCGCCCGCCGCGGACGTAGGCCGTCGTGTAGCAGGCGTCCGGAGCGCCCCGGCGCAAGCGGGGCTAGCGCTCGTCGAGCGGCTGGTAGCTGCGTGCGGTCTCGCCCACGTAGACCTGGCGCGGGCGCCCGATCTTGAAGTCCGGGTCGCCGTGGTACTCCACCCACTGAGCGATCCAGCCCGGCAGCCGGCCCAGGGCGAAGAGCGCCGTGAACATGTTGGCCGGCGTGCCGATCGCGTTGTAGATCACGCCCGAGTAGAAGTCGACGTTGGGGAAGAGCTTGCGCTCGATGAAGTAGTCGTCCTTGAGGGCGATCTCCTCCAGCTCCTTGGCGATCTCGAGGAGCTTCGAGTGGACGCCCATCTTGTTGAGGACTTCGTCGCAGGCGCCCTTGATGATCTTCGCGCGCGGATCGTAGTTCTTGTAGACGCGGTGGCCGAAGCCCATCAGACGGGACGTGTCGTCGGCGCTCTTGGCGCGGTCCACGAACTCTCGGGCGGTCATGCCCTCGTCGCGGATGGCGGCCAGCATCTCGATGACCTCCTGGTTGGCCCCGCCGTGGCGGGGGCCCCAGAGGGCGTTGATCCCCGCGGAGATGGCCGCGAACAGGTTCACCATCGAGGAGCCGACGAGGCGCACGGTGCTGGTGGAGCAGTTCTGCTCGTGGTCCGCGTGCAGGATGAGCAGCAGATCGATCGCCTTGGCGACGACCGGGTCGGGCTCGTAGTCCTCGCACGGGTTGGCGAACATGAGGTGGAGGAAGTTCTCCACGTAGTTGAGCGCGTTGCGCGGGAACATGAAGGGCTGCCCGAGCGAGTGCTTGTACGCGTACGCCGCGATGGTGGGGAGCTTCGCGATGAGGCGGTGCACCGAGATCTCGACCTGCCGGTCGTTGCGCGGATCCAGGGAGTCCGGGTAGAAGGTGGCCAGGGCGCCCACAGCGGCCGAGCAGGCGGCCATCGGGTGGGCGTCCTTGGGGAGCGACTGGAAGAGCGCCTTGAAGTCCTCGTGCAGCATCGTGTGGATGCGGATGGACCGGGTGAAGTACTCGAGCTGGCTCGGGGTGGGGAGGGTTCCGTAGATCAGCAGGAACGAGACTTCCAGGAAGGACGAGTTCGCCGCCAGGTCCTGGATGTCGTAGCCGCGGTAGCGGAGGATTCCCTTCTCTCCGTCGATGAAGCAGATGGAGCTCTGGCAGGACCCGGTATTGGCATAGCCGGGGTCGTAGGTGATCGCGCCGGTCTCGCTGCGGAGGTTCCGGATGTCGACGGCGGTCTCGCCCTCGCTGCCCTCGATGACGGGCAGGTCGATGGTCTTTTCGCCGAGGCGAAGCTGGGCGGTTTCGGCCATGGGGCTTCCTCCGATGGGGTGGAATTGGGGCTGTCGAGCGGAGGCCGGATTCTAGCCGACGACCGATTGCCACGACAGGGCGGGCGTTTGCGTGTCTGCCTGCCCCCCTGGCGCCCGCTCTTCGGCCGGGAGGGCTACGCTTGCGCCGAGGAGGCAGCATGGCCGCATCGCCGACCGCCGTCGAGGAGCTGGGCGCCCGCCTGCGCGAGCCGGCGCCCCGCCTGACCGAGATCTCGGGCTGGCTGGACGGCCTGCCCCACGAGGAGCGCGTCGCCGCCGTGCGCGGCCTGGGGCGCCGCGAGCAGCGTGCGCTCTACGAGGCGGCGGACGGGTTCGCCGAGGTCCACCTGCGCGACCTGGTCCCGCCGGCGGTAGACGACCGCGTGGCGGTGCGTCATTTCGGGCGCAACACCCTTCCGGCCTTCACCCTCTTCGAGAAGCGCTTCGCGCGTCCGGCGGGGGCCGACGGCGAGAAGCCCGACGCCCTCTACGGGTACAACTTCCAGCCCACCCCGCTGCTGGCCGGCATCACGGGTCCGGGCTACTTCGTCGCCGTGGAGGATCCCAACCGCGCCGAGGTTCTCGTGGACTACAACCGGGTCCCGCAGGCCGGCGCCGCGGACCTCCCGGACGGGTGGCCCGCCGTGCAGCGCAACGAGATCAAGCTGCACCGCTTCGTGTATGGCTACATGATCGACACGCTGCGCCGGGTGTCGGAGCATGTCACCATCGGCTCGGCGGCACGCAAGGGCAAGGACCTGGGGAGCTGGTTCGTGCTCTCCCGCGAGCCCTAGCAGCCCGTCCCCTCGAGCCGCGCGTCCCGCAGGGCCGAGCGACGCAGCTTGCCGGCGTCGTCGCGCAGGGGCTCGCCCACCATCTCGACGCTGCGCGGGACCTTCCAGCTCACGAGGCGCGCGGCCACGTGGTCGCGCAGCATCTCGCCGTCGAGCGGCTCGGCCACCTCCACGATGGCGTGGATCCTGCTGCCCAGATCCTCGTCGGGGAGCCCGATCACCGCGGCTGAGCGCACCGCGGCGTGGCTCTCGAGCACGGCCTCGACCTCGGCGGGATAGACGTTGCGCCCTCCCACCAGGATCATGTCCGCCCTGCGGTCCGCCAGGTACAGGTAGCCGTCGTCGTCCAGCCGGCCCATGTCGCCGACGCTCTCCCAGCCGTCTGCGGCGCGGCGCGCGTTCGCGCCGACGTAGCGATAGGTGGAGCCCGGGCCGCCGGCCGGGAGCATCCAGATCTCTCCCACCTCGCCGGCCGGGAGATCCGCACCCGTGTCCGGATGGCGGATGCGCACCGCGCCGTGGGTGACCCGGCCGACCGAGCCGGGGTGCTCCAGCCACTCGCGCCCGTCGATCACGGTGCCCCCGATCCGCTCGCTCGGGCCGAAGGCCTCGTGCATCACGTCCGGGCCGAGCCACTCGATCCATGCGCGCATCAGCCAGGCGGGGCAGGGCGCGCCGCCGGTCATCACGAAGCGCAGCGACGAGAGGTCCCTGGCGCGGCGCTCCTCCTCCGGCAGGCGCCAGATGCGCAGCATCATCGTCGGCACGAGACACATCCGGTCGATGCGGTGCGCCTCGACGAGGCGCAGGCACTCGCTGGCGTCGAAGCGGCGCATGATCACGGCCCGCGCTCCTCCGAAGAGCGCCTGCCAGGCTGCGCTGAACGGCACCGCGTGGTGGAGCGGACCGGTCACCAGCGCCGCGCGCTCGGCGTGGAAGAGGCGCGAGGGGCGCTCCGGGTCGTAGGCGCCGGGATTCGACGGGATGATCAGCTTCGGGCGGCCCGTGCTGCCGCCGGACGCGAGGGCGCGCTCGTGGGGCGGCGTGCGGTCCGGGAGCGGCGCGTCGGCGAGCGCCGCATCCGGGCGCCAGCCGTCTGCGACGACGAAGCGGGGCTGAGCCTGTCCGACGATCGCGGCGCGCTCCGGCTCGGGAAGGCGTGCCGAGAGAGGATTGGGCACCGCGCCGAGCTTCCAGGCCGCCATCATCGCGACCAGGAGCTCGAGGCCGTTCGGAAGCAAGAGGGTGACCCGATCTCCTTCGGCGACCCCTTCGGCGGCGAGGGCGCGAGCGGCGCGGTTGCTGGCCGCCTCCAGGGCGCCGCGGGTGAGGGCTTCGCCCTCGCACACGAAGGCCGGCGCGTCGGGCTCCTCGGCCGCGAGCTGACGCAGGCGCTCTCCGAACGACACGGCGGTCACGGGCGGTGTGTCATCCTCCTGCCCGCGCGCGTCATCCTCCCGACCGGGCGCGTCATTCTCCAGGCCTGCGTCATCCGCCCGACCGTGCGCCTCATCCGCCGGCACGCTTCACGGTGTAGCCGCGGCTCTCCAGCTCGGCGATCAACACGTCGCGGTGATCGCCCTGGATCTCGATCACGCCGTCCTTGGCCGAGCCTCCGCTGCCGACGCGCCGCTTGAGCTCCCCGGCCAGCTCGCGGAGGCGGTCCGAGGCAAGCGGTACGCCGTGGATGGTCGTTACGGGCTTGCCCCGACGTCCGGCCACCTCGCGCTTCACCCGCACGATTCCGTCTCCGCGTGGGGCGCGCGGTCGTTCCGGCTCGCGGCCGCGGCCCTTGCGGCGCTGGTCGCCGCCTTCACTCGACCAGACGGTGCGGGCGTCGTCTCGAGAGCCTCGGGACATGCCTCCAGGATACCGCTCAGCTGCTGCGCCGGCTCCGCTCGCGGCGCGTCAGCCAGCGGCGGAAGATGGAGGACATGGTGCGCTCCTCCTGGATCCCGCCGAAGGGCCAGGCGTCGAGCATGAAGGTGGGCACCCCGGTCACCTCCTCGGCCGCGGCCAGCTGGGTACGACGCTCCAGCTCCTCGCCGGCCTCGGCGATGTCAGCCGCCGGGAGCGACAGGTCCAGCTCCGCCGCCAGGGCCGCGGCGGCCTCGGCCGAGCCCAGGTCGCGGCCCTCCTCGAAGACGGCCGAGAAGGCGCGCTCGCGCCAGGTCGCTTCCGCCGCCGGATCATCCAGGAGCAGCGCCGCCGCGTCGGCGGCGCGCGCGTCGGGCCAGAGGCGCGGGACACGGACCTCCACCCCGAGGTCGCGCGCCACCCGCGCCGCGTTGGCACGGCGCAGCTCCGGGACCTCGCGCCCGGGGGTCCAGCCCAGGAGGAACGACAGGTCGAGGGGTGACCACTCCAGGTCGATGCCCAGCTCGTCGAGCTCCTCCCCCATGCGTCCCATGAGCCGGTGTGCCACGTAGCAGAGCGTGCTGGCGAAGTCGTAGTAGACCCGCACGACCCGGTCCTCGTCGGACACGCCGCCTCTCCTCGACACCCATCTTGCCGCCAGATAACGTTGGGCGCCATGCGATTCGCCGCCCTCGTCGTCGGCGTCCTGCTCCTGGCGCCGGCGGCGCCGGCGCAGGACTCCCTCTCCGATCTCGAAGACCCCGCTGCGCGCACCCGGGTGACCGTGCTCGACAACGGGCTCACGGTGCTCACCCTCGAGGACTCGAGCACCCCCACGGCCTCCTTCCAGGTCTGGGTGAAGGCCGGGTCGCGCGACGAGACCCGCTTCACGGGGATCGCGCATCTCTTCGAACACATGATGTTCAAGGGGACGCGGAACCTCGGACCCGAGGACTACACGCGCTACGTCGAGGCGCGCGGCGGGCGCCTGAACGCCTTCACCAGTCGCGACGTCACCGTCTACTTCGAAGACGTCCCCGGCGAGGCGCTTCCCCTGGTGATCGACCTGGAGGCGGAGCGCTTCGCCAATCTGGTCGTCGACGAGCCGCTGCTCGAATCCGAGCGCGAGGTGGTGCTCGAGGAACGCCGCATGCGCACCGAAGACAACCCACAGGGGCGGGCCTTCGAGGCGCTGCTGGCGCTGTCGTTCACCGCGCACCCGTACCGCTGGCCGGTGATCGGCTGGCGAAGCGATGTGGAGGCGGTGGACGTGGCCGCGTGCCGGGAGTTCTTCGCCCACTACTACGGCCCGAACAACCTGGTGGTGGTGGTGGCGGGCGACTTCGACACGGAGGAGACGCTCGCGCGCATCCGGCGCAGCTTCGGCAAGCTGGAGCCCTCCCAATCGACGCCGCGAAACCCGACGCGTGAGCCCGAGCAGCGCGGGGAACGGCGCGGCACCGTCCACTTCGACGTGCGCGCGCCCATCGTCGCCACGGCCTGGCACGCCCCGCCCACCGGTCACCCCGACGGTCCGGCCCTGGATGTCCTCTCGGTGATCCTCTCGTCGGGACGCTCGAGCCGGCTCTATCGAAGGCTGGTCAACGACGAGCAGGCCGCGCTCTCGGCCAGCGGCGGCTACTGGGAGCTGCTCGACTCGGGCATCTTCTACGGCATGGTCGGCGTGCGCCCCGACGCGACGGTGGACCGCGCCGAGGAGCTCTTCTTCGAGGAGATCGAGCGGACTCGCCAGGAGCCGGTCAGCGAGGCAGAGCTCGACAAGGCCAAGCGAGGCATCGAGGTGGACCTGGTGAGCCGCCTGCGGACGAACCATCAGCTGGCCAGTCGGGTCGGCCGCGACTGGGTCTCCTTCGGCCGCGTGCGTCCGCTCGAGGAGCGGATCTCGAGCATCCGGGCGGTCAGCGTGGAGGACGTGCGACGGGTGGCGCGACAGTACCTGAAGCCCGAGGGCAGGAGCGTGATCCGGGTGGTTCCGCCGGCTCCCGAGCCCGCCGCCGAGGAGGACGCCTGATGCGCGCGCGCTGGACTGTCCTGCTCCTCCCGGTGCTGCTCGGCTGCGGCGTCCTGGGCGGGCCGCGACCCGCCTGGGAGGAGCCCGCCCCTCCCCCGCGCGAGGGCACGATCGTCCCGGCGGAGCGCCTCCATCGCAGCCTGCTCGACAACGGCGTGCAGGTGCTCGTGCTCGAAGACCACAGGCTCCCGCGGGTATCGATGGGTCTCGTGGTGCCGCGCGGCTCGGCCTCGCTGCCGCTGGCCGACGCGGGCCTGGCGGCGTTCACCGGCGAGCTCCTGAACCGCGGTGCCGGTGAGCGCGATGCGCTCGCCTTCGCCCAGGCGGTGGACTCCCTGGGCGGCTCGGTGACGGCGGCCGGCGACTGGGACTCGACGGGTGTCTACGCATCCGGGCTGTCTCGCGACTTCGAGGAGCTCTCGGAGCTCCTGGCCGACGTGGTCCTGCGCCCCCGCTTCGAGCCGGAGGAGCTGGAACGCCTGCGTGCCCAGCAGCTCGCCTCCTTCGAGCGGGCCAAGGACGATCCGCGCACGCTGGCGAGCTGGAATCTCGGCGAGGCGCTGTTCCCGGGGCATCCCTTCGGTCTGCCCCGCACGGGAACGCCGCAGACCGTCGCGCGCTTCGACGACGAAGACGTGCGCCGCGCGCACGCCGCGCTCTTCGTGCCCGCGGGCGCCATCTTCTACGCCACCGGCGACGTGGGCGTGGAGGCGGTGCGAGCACGCGCCGAGGCGCTCTTCGGAGGCTGGCGGGGCGAGGATCCCGAAGCGGAGTCCTCGACCCTGCCCGGTCCGCCCCGCTCGCGGCAGGTGGTGATCGTCGACCGCCCCGAGCTCGGTCAGGCGACGGTACTGGTGGGCGGGGCGGGGATCTCGCGAGCCGCCCCGGACCGGGTGGCCGTCAGTCTGATGAACGTCGTGCTGGGCGGCGGCGGCTTCTCGTCCCGGATCATGAGCAGGGTGCGCGAAGACGAGGGTCTGGCCTACTACGCCTACTCCGGCTTCGCCAAGCGCCGACAGGGCGGCTACTTCATGGCGGCCACCGGAACCCGCGTGCCCGAGGCGGGTCGCGCGATCGACATGCTGCTCGACGAGATCGACCGGGCGACCCGCGAGCCTCTCACCGCGGAGGAGATCGCCCACGCCCGCAGCCTGGCGGTCGGGCGCTTCTCCCTGGGGCTCGAGACCTCGGACGCGATCGTCGACGGCCTCGTCGACCTCGACGTCTACGCGCTGCCCCCCGACAGCCTCGACACCTACCGGACGCGTGTCGCGCGGCTCTCGGACGACGAGGTTCGCCAGGCCGCCATCGACCACCTCGACTCCGAGCGCGTGGCGATCGTGGTGGTCGGTCCGGCCGAGCAGCTCGAGCCCCAGCTCGAGCGCTTCGGACCGGTTCGCGTGGTCGAGCCTTAGGGCGACCTTCGCGCTCGCTGATCGCTCGCGTCACCGCAGGCGCCTGCGCTAGGCCGAGAGCTCCGGACGTCGCGGCTCGCGGGGCTGAACGTCGATGGCCTCGATCTCCGGGAGCGGCTTCGCGCGCGACGCGCCCAGCTCGCGAATGCGTCGGGAGGTGGGGAGCACCCGCGTCTCGAACGAGCCGAGGGCCTTGTTGAAGGTGTCCACGGCCTTGCCGAGCGATCCACCCAGGCGCTGGAAGTGGTCCGCGAAGGTGACCAGCCGCTCCTGCATCACCTCGGCGAGGCCGACGATCTCCTCGGCGTTCTGGGCGAGGAGCGCCTCCCGCCAGCCGTTGGCTACCGCCTTGAGGAGCGCGAAGAGCGTGGTGGGCGTGGCGAAGACCACGTCCTTGCGCAGCGCGTACTCGGTGAGCTCGCGGTCGTGCTCGCAGGCCGCGCCGAGGAGCGCGTCGTGGGGCAGGAAGAGCACGACGAAGTCGTGGGAGCCGCTCAGCCGCGACTGGTACTCGCGCCCCGCCAGGGCGTCCACGTGCCTGCGCAGATAGACCGCGTGCTCGCGTAGCGCCGCGCCCCGGGCCGCGTCGTCGGCGGCCTCGAGGGCCTTCAGGTAGCCGTCCAGCGGGACCTTGGCGTCGATCACGATCTCGCGTCCGCCGGGCAGATGCACGCGCATGTCCGGCCGCAGCCTGCCGCCCTCGGCGCCCACCTGCTCGCTGAAGTCGCAGTGGTCCGAGAGGCCGGCGAGCTCTGCCGTGCGGCGCAGGGTGATCTCGCCCCAGCGACCGCGCGTGTGGGTCGAGCGCAGGGCTCCGGCGATCTGGGCGGTGTGGTCGGTGAGGCGCGTGAGGTGGTCCTTCACCTGGCCCAGGTCGCCGAGTCGCGTCCGCTCCAGCTCGGCGGTCTGCTCGCGATAGCCGGCGAGCTGCTCGGACAGAGGTCGCACCAGCTCCTCGATGGCCTTCTGGCGTCCGTCGAAGTCGTCGGTCAGCGTCTGCTGGAAGACGCCGAGGCGCTCCAGCGCGTCGGCCCGGGCCTCCGCGGCCAGCACGCGGCCCTCGGCGCGGGCGCGCGCCAGGTACCAGGCCAGGGCCCCGCCCAGGGCGGCGCCGAGCAGGAAGAAGGTCAGGGTCGCAGGGGTCATCACGTCACCTCCACGCGCGAGTATCGGCGGGTGACGTGACGGATCCGGTCACGAACCGGAGGCCCGGGGCCGATCGGCCCGGCGGGCTCGAGAAGGGACGGAGGACCCTCGAGAGAGAGCATAGCGCAGGCCCCTGGGGGCTTCCCGGGCAGGTGCGGACGGTGCGACGTCTTGGCGCCATCGGCGCCCGGTGTGGGGCGTTCGTGCTTGCAGACCGACCGATCGGTCGGGTATAAAGGCCTCTTCCCGGCCGACCGATCGGTCGGGTTCGCCTCCGGATCGCCGGATCCGGTCTCGGAGATCGATGAGCGAGCCGACCCCCACCATCGGATCCCGCGAGAAGATCCTCGACGTCGCCGAGTCCCTCTTCGCGAGGCGTGGCTACGCCGGCGTGGGCCTGCGCGAGGTGGCCGAGACCGCCGGCCTGGGGAAGTCGTCCCTCTTCCACCACTTCCGCAGCAAGAGCGAGCTCTACTTCGCCGTGCTGGGGCGCGTCCTCGACCGCATGGACGAGCGCCTGCGGCCGATCTTCGCCGGCGGCGCCGGCCCCCTCGAGCGCCTCGACCGGATCATCGAGGCGCTGATCGACGAGCTGGTCGAGCACCCGGGCAGCGCCCGGCTGCTGCTGCGCGCCCTCTTCGAGGACGACGATTTCGCCGAGCCCCTGCCCGAGGCGGAGCCGGTGGAGGGCGCCATCGAGTCGATCGTCGGGCGCCTGGACGCGCTGCTGCGCGAAGGGGTGGCCGCCGGCGTGCTGCGCAGGGTGTCCACGCCCCACACCGTACAGACGCTCATCGGCGCCACCATCTACCACTTCGCGTCGGGTGAGTTCGGAGAGACGTTGCTCGGAGGCCCCCTCCTCTCGTCGGAGGAGGTGCGTCGCCGGAAGCAAGAGGTGAAAGCGCTCTTGCATCACGGGCTCGCGGCCACGCCCGCGACGCCGGGTTCTTGAAGCCAGGGAGGTTCCGCGATGAACAAGCTGATGGAAGAACAGCGCAAGCGATTCGGTGACTTCGAGGTGATCGAGTGGGTCGACGAGGAGAAGATCCAGTCGATGCGCGACAAGATCGACGTCGCAGCGCCGCTCGACGTGCACTGGCAGTGGGAGTACGGCTCCGAGATGGAGGAGCTGCGCGCCCTCTACGAGAAGGGCAAGGTCAACCAGTGGAACGCCGAGCATCAGCTCGAGTGGGAGATCCCCGTCAGCAAGGACGACTGGGTCCTGGCACAGGACGCGTCGATGCTGGCGCAGATGGTCGCGCTGATGGGCGGCGACGAGGCCACCCAGAAGGCCGCCGCCTTCGACGAGCTGGCCTTCACCCTCTCGCAGCTCCTGCACGGCGAGCAGGCCGCTCTCCAGCTCTGCGGTCAGCTCACCAACGTCTGCGAGCTGATGGACGAGAAGTGGTACGCGGCCAGCCAGGTGATCGACGAGGCGCGCCACATCGAGGCGATCTCGAAGTTCCTCTCGCGCAAGATGGGCACGGTCTACCCGATCGGCGCCACCCTGAAGGTGCTTCTCGACGAGCTCCTGCAGGCCCCGGAGGCCAAGACCAAGACCCTGGGCATGCAGTGCCTCTTCGAGGGAACCGCCGTCGGTGTGTTCGACATGCTGCGCAGCGCCTCGAAGAACGACCTGCTCACGGACATGATCCGCCGCGTCGAGCAGGACGAGGCGCGCCACGCCGCTTTCGGGGTACTGACCATGCGACGGGTGGTCAAGCGCGCGGAGCCCGAGGAGATGGAGCACATGGAGGACTGGGCCTTCAGCATCCTCGAGGCGCTGAACGCCAACCAGAACCTGGACATGCTGCGCGTCCTGGGGCCGAAGTACGGGATCGACCCCGAGAACGTCGTGAAGGTCGGCCTCGCGATGCCCATGTGGGCCGATTTCAACAGCCTCATGTACATGCACACCGTGATTCCCAACCTGAAGGGGCTGGGACTCATCACCGAGCGTACCGAGGAGGGCTGGCGCAAGGCCGGCATGATGACCGATCGGCGCAAGACCCTGGACGAGCTGCGGGCGCAGGTCGCCGGGCCGGTCGCCAACTAGCGCCCGGCGCGAGCCCGTGAGGACCGAGCGGGGTTGCGCTTGCGCGCAGCCCCGCTCTGCTTTGCGGGCGGCTCGTAGCGTTCCAGCGCCGCGCGCAGCTCTCGCTCCACGGCGCGCCGCAGGCTCTCGGGCTCGAGCACCTCGGCGCCGCCCCCGAAGGAGAGCACCCAGCTCTTCAGCTCCTCGCTGCCGCCGGCCTCCATCGACAGCTCCACGCCGCCTGCGGGCAGGGGCGTGAGCACCTGGCTGGGATGCCAGGTGCGTTCGGAGATCCAGGTGGCGAAGCGCTTCGCGAAGCGGATGCGGACGGGCAGGGCGGGCTCCGCCACCACGCCGAAGGCGCCGGCGCTGCGGGCTTCGAAGTCGAAGTCCTCGGGCACCTCGAAGCGGTGCTCGGTGGGCTCGAGCTGCTCGATCCGGTCGACGGCGAAGGTGCGGATCTCGCCCGAGCGGTCGTCGAGGCCGATCACGTAGAGCCCGCCGCCCCGGTACCAGACCTTGTAGGGATCCAGCCTGCGGGTGGCGCGCTTGCCGGTGCTGCCCGTGCGATAGCGCATGGAGACGGTGCGCTGGGAGAGGACCGCCTCGTTGAGCGCCGCGATCGTGTCGCTGTACTCGGCGTAGCGCTTGTGGGGCCCCGGGAGCACCCGGAACGACTCGCGCAGGCGCTCCAGGTAGGCCGTCAGCTCCGCCGAGAGCCCGGCGCGGATCTTGGCGAGTGCGGACTGCACCGAGTCGTGGAAGACCGTTCCCTCGAGCACACGCAGGAGGTCCTCGCCGAAGGCCAGCGCCAGGATCTCGTCGGGGGTGAAGGGCACGTCGCCCAGCTGGAAGGTCTCGATGAAGCGCC
>JANQFA010000136.1 GCA_028278065.1 Myxococcota bacterium | reverse complement strand
CGCTTCGTGGACACCGACGCGCTGGGCCACCTCTCGGTTCGCCACCCCGTCCGCGGCCAGCAGGATCGCACGAGCGCGCTTGGCCAGCTGCTGCGATGGCTTCCGTCGCCGTGCCAGACGCGTGAGCACCTCGCGCTCCTCGTCCGTCACCGTCAGCGGAACCAGTTTCCGACCGCGCCGCGCCATCTCTCCCCCCCCTTGCAGGATGACGCAAGAAGAGATGCCGTGGGGCCTCAAAAAGTTTCAAGAAACTTCTGACTCAGAACACTAGCCTTCCAAGACGCGGATCAGCGGAAACTCACCGGCCCTCTCGGCGTCTCTTCCGACACGTCATCACGAGGGGAGAGCTCGCCGACGCTCTCTCGGCTCTGGAGCGGATCCCATCTATGGCCCCATCGGGTCGAGACGTTCCGGCTGTCCAAAGACGCGCTCTTCGTCGAGAGGCGTGTCAGGGCCCGTCCCAGACGATCTCGTCCCCCACGGCATAGAGCACGCAGGCGGCCTGCATTCGACGGGCGGCCCGTCGGCTCCGGCAGCCCGTGAGCGCCCCCTCTTCGGCCTCGCTGCGGAGATCGTGGCCTCCCGACGCGGCGCTCACCCAGCGGTGCCGCCGGGGGTCCCCGGCGATCGCCAAGGCGCGCTCGTCCTGCAGCTCCTGGTAGGCGGTCCAGACGGCCGCGAGCGATTCGTGCGGAGAAGGCGCGTCGGACGCACAGCCAATCCCCACCCAGAGCGCGAGCGACACCGTGCGCATGCGGATCCTGCCCGCGAAGCGCGAAACCGGAACGGACCGATCTGCCTCGACCCGTCCCGGCCCTCGAGAGGGAAGCCTTCGGTGCCGGAGCGCCCGACGCTGGCTATGCGTCGCTCTCTCCGCGTTGGCTGCGCCGCGCCATCGCGAAGACGCCCAGGGCCAGCAGGGTGGCGCTCACCAGCGCGATGCCGCTTCCGGACATCGCCGGGACCACCTGGCCCTCCAACAGATCCAGCCGGACCCAGCCCCGGTTGGCGTTCGGGCCGGAGCGCGTCCGCTGGCTCAGGGCGCCGGCGACGAGCTGGATCGTTCCCGCGCCCATGGTCGTGCGGGAGTCCATTCCGGTGATCGTGAAGATCTCGGGCGCGCCGGCGGCGAAGGGCGCCGAGATCGTGATCCGGCCGACCGTGAACGGGTAGCCGAAACTGGTCGCCATGTTGGTGAAGCCGGACGCCGTCCCCATCGGGGTGAACGCGAAGAACGTCACGGTGCCGGTCGGGCTCGGACCGAACTTGCCGATGCCGGCTCCGGGAATCGGGCCAATGGGGGCCATGGTGCCGCCCGGCGTGGTGACCAGGGCGTTCACCGGGGCGCCCAGGGCAGCCGGGCCCGACGGGATCGCCTGGGCGAGCCCCGCCACACACGCGGCCGTTCCGGGACCCGGGAAAGGAACCGGAGTGAGAGCGGTGTGGGTGCACGGCGGGTTGCCGGGCCCGGGGACGGCGATCCCGTAGATCGTCACCGCCACGGCAGGCATCACGCCGCTGCCGGGAACCGAGTTGATCGCGAACCGCGCCGGCCCACCGAACTTCCCGGCCGCGGGAGCCGAGTAGCCGATGTTGTTGCCCAGGGCGGTGGTGAATGTCGTGGTCGCCGCGCCAGTCCGGGCGCCGGTGGACAGGGTTGCGGCCGCCGTGGGCCACACGAAGTTCAGGTTGGTCGCCACCGCGTACAGCGCGGGATTCTGACCGAAGACGCCGACGGTCTTCTGAAAGGGCAGCTTGGAGAGCGCGGCGGTGGGAATCACCAGCTTCTGGTTCATCGTCATCGCCGTCGTGCCGCTCAGCAGGGCGCCGGGCTTCGGGGGAACCAGGAGCGTCGGAAATACGGTTCCCGTCGCCGCGGGATTGGTCAGCTGGACCGGCAGCGGAAGGCCACCCCCGATCTGGAGCTGCCCGCCGGAGGACCCGCCGAGGGAATAGGTGGCGGCGGACGACGCCCCTGCCCATCCGAGGGCAACTAACAGACAGGCGACGGGCAGCATCAGGCGCTTCAGAAACATCGAATCGGCCTCCTTCAGCCTGGGGCCCCCACGCAACACGCAGACCCACCCCAAACGAACCATTGACGTTGCGTCCCATGTGCAAGGGTCGTGCCGAGGCCCGAACGCCCGTAACTGTCTGAGTTCGCTGGCTCTCGGGTGCCCCCGGGCGGGTACCGCGAGGAAAGATCTTTCCGATACACGGAAAAAACTTTCCGAGGGCATCCGGGCCCGCCACGGGGGCTCGAGAAAGGCCTCTGGCCGGGCATGACTGGCCAAGGGCTCCGCCAGGCTAGCTCTCGGCCCGCTGGGCCGCGCGCAGGACCCGGGCTCGCTCCGCCGCCTCGGCCGCCTGATCGGTCTCGTTGCGCGCCCGGTGGACCTGGCTGAGCATCTCCAGGGCCTCGACGCCGCCGCGGAAGCGGACGGCGCGCTGCGCCCGCTCCAGGGTGCGCAGCGTGGCGACCCCGCGCGCCAGGTCCAGGCGGGCCCGCTCCACGGCCAGGTTCGCCTCGCAGGGATGCTCCAGCAGCAGCGCATCGAGCTGCCGCGCGGCCCGGTCGGGGTCTCCAGCCGCTGCCCGAGCGCGCGCCGCGTCCAGCCCCCATGCCGGGTCGGACGGATCGGCGGCGGCAGCGCGATCGAAGAGCCCGACAGCCGCCTGCGGATCGTCGGAAACCATCAGCCGAGCCAGACCGGCCAGGGCGTGGGCGTTGCGGGGCCCCAGCTCCACCGCCCGCGCGTAGGCCTCCCGAACCGACTCGGCCGGCACACCCGACAGCTCCAGGTGCAGGCCCCGGATCGCCACGAACGCGCTCGAATCGGGGCGGTGCTCCAGGGCCGCGTCCAGCAGGGCGTCGGCGGCGGCCGCCTCGCCGGCGGCGTGGGCGAAGCGCACGAACGCACGGAGGGCCTCGGCGTATTCCGGCTGCCGGTAGTCGATTCCCGGGGCAGTTCCCAGCATGCCCATGGCGACCCGCGGGCCCGACCGCCGAGCCAACCCCTCCGCCGCCTCCCGCAGGGCCCGAGCGGCCCAGACCGGGTGCGCCGCGTGCAGGCGCTCCAACGTCGTGCGGACCGCCATCATGTCGCCGAGCAAGGCCGAGACCCGAACCGTGAGCAGCTGGCCCTCCAGGTCCACGGGCACCAGAGCGCCGGCTGTTCGCAGCACCTCCAGCGCCTGGCGCGGCCTGCCTTCGGCGTAGAGCTGACGCGCCGCGCGCGTCCGGGCATCGGTGGCTCCCGGCGAGATGCGGATCGAGTAGCGGAACTCCTCGAGCGCGCGTTCGAAGTCGCCGAGCTCCTGCGCGGCCGTGGCCGCCTGGTAGCGCGCCCAGGGATTGTCCGGCCAGAGGCGCAAGCCCGCGTCGAACTCCTCGAGCGCCCGGGCGGGCTCGCGTCGCTCCTGCGCAACCCGCGCCCGGATCAGATGCCGGAGGGCCTCGATCTCGAGCTCCTCGGCCTCCTCCAGGGCGCGATCGAGCCGACCGGCCAGGACGAGGGCGTCCGCATACTCGAACGCGAGCTGCGGGTTGATCGCGCCGATCTTCCGCGCGAGTTCCACGGCCCGTCCGAGCGCCTCCGCCGCCGCGGTGTACTCCCCCAGGCCCTGGCGAAACTTGGCCAGGTCCGCCCAGGCTGCGGCCGCGAGCGCGGGATCCTGGGATTCCGTCGCCTCGCGTAGGATCGCCTCGGCCTCGGCCAGTTCCCCGGCGAGTCGCAGCCGCTCGGCGAGCGAGTTTCGAAGGGACCGGGAGGCCGGGTCGGCGTCGTGCGCCGCCCGCACGATCTCGAGCGAGCGCTCGCGGTTTCCCTGGGCATCGTGGAAGGAGACGACATCCGCGACGACCTCCACGTTGGCGGGATGCTCCTCGAGGCAGCGGTCCCAGGTCTCCCGCGCCGCATCCGGCTCGCCCCCCTGGCTCTGGAAGACCGCCGTGGTGGTGCAGTGCCAGGCCAGGACCTGCTCCGGGGCGCCCCGGTCGGCGAGCCGGAGCCCCGCCTCGGCGAGCGCCTCCCGCGCCTCCGCCTCCCGCCCGAGCGCCAGCAGCGCGAGGATGCGCGGCTCGTACGCCTCGAGCTTCTCCGGGTCCAGCTGGAGCACCCGGTCGGCATCGGCGAGCGCGCGCTCCGGGTCCTTGCGCCAGTGCGCGTGCGCATTGGCCCGCATGAGCAGCGCCGAAGTGTTCTCCGGCTCCTGCTCCAGCACGAGCGTGCTGATCTTCTCCACCTCGTTGAAGTCGTAGGCGGAGAGCGCCAGAAAGGCCAGCTGGAGGCCGGCCGCGACCCGCCATCGCGGATCCTCCATCGCCTTGCGGAGCGACCAGGTCGCCAGGTGCCCCTGCTCGGTGAGGGCGAGCGCGCGTCCGTAGAGGTAGTTGGCCTCCGCATCGTCCGGATGCTGCGCGAGATGCTCGCGCAGGGGTTCCAGCGTGCCGGCGAGGTCGCCGCCGGCCTGCTGTTGGCGGATCGTCGCCAGCGAGTCGCCGTCCTGGCAGGCGATGGAGGCGAGCCCCGCCAGGAGCCCCGCGGCGACTGCACACCCCGACAGCCATCTCGTGATCGTCGGTCGAGGATCGTCTCCCATGGGAACGCAGGAGAGTATAGGCGACTCCCTTCGGCTCGAAACGACCCTCGCTGCGCTAGCCTCCCTTCCATGGCCCGACGCCGATTCCGGAACCGCTGGCCCTGGTGGTTCGCGGGGGTGCTCCTGCTGGTCGCCGGGGGAGGGTTCGTCGCTGGGCTCCTGGGCCCCGGCCACTGGGACGATCGACCGCGCGGCTCCGTCGAGGACATCGAGAGGCTCGCCCGACGCGACGACGTGAACCTCCTCTTCATCGTGATCGACACCCTCCGCGCCGAACGTCTCGGCAGCTACGGATACGAGCGCGATACCAGCCCGGCGCTGGATCGCGTGGCGGCGTCGGGGGTGCGCTTCGCCCGACATCTCGCCCAATCCTCCTGGACCAAGTCCTCGATGGCTTCGCTCTGGACCGGCTACTATCCCGCCCGAACGGGCGTCACGCGCTACGACGACATCATCCCGTCCGCGGCTCGCATGCCCGCCGAGATCCTGAAGGAGGCGGGATTCCAGACCGTCGGGCTGTATCGCAACGGGTGGGTGGCCCCGACCTTCGGATTCGACCAGGGCTTCGACGTCTACCAGCATCCGGCGGGCAGGCCGCTTCCGCCTGCGGTGCGCATGGCCAACCCGACCCTCAGCAACAAGGGCACCGACGAGGGGCTGGTGGAAAACGCCCTGGAGTTCCTCCGCACCCGCTCGACGGGGCGCTGGTTCCTCTACCTACATCTGATGGATCTCCACGAGTACCTCTACGACGAGGAATCCGCCCTGTTCGGCTCCAGCTACTCGGACATCTACGACAACTCGATCCGCTGGACCGACGGCGTGGTCGAGTCGCTACTCTGGTCCCTCGCGCGGCTGGGCCTGCTCTCGAGCACCCTGGTCGTCGTCACCTCGGACCACGGCGAGGCCTTCCTCGAGCGCGGCTTCGAAGGCCACGCGCGGGAGGTGTACCGGGAGTCTACCGAGGTTCCGTTCGTCATCGCCTTTCCGTTCCGACTGGAGCCGGGGGTGGTCGTCACGGGTCGGACCCGGAACGTCGACGTGTGGCCGACGGTCCTCGATCTACTGGGTCTGGCGCCGCCGGAGGGCATCGACGGTCGCTCGCTCCGGGCCGAGCTCCTGGCCACCGCCAGGGGCGAGCATCCAGCGCGGTCCGAGGAGATCGCCATTGCCGATCTCGACCGGACCTGGGGGCAGCGCGGCAAGGAGCCCTCACGGACGATCGCGGTGGCCAACGGGCGGCTCCGCTACGTGCGCTCGGATCAGCCCGAGGGGCCCCTGGAGCAACTTTTCGACGCGAGCGACGATCCTCGCGAGCTGCGCGATCGCTCCGCCGAGCAGCCGGGGACCGTGGCCCGCCTGGCCGAGACGGCGGAGGCCTACGCCGAGAGCGAGCCGGTCTGGGGCGAGCCACCCACTCGGGAGCTCGACGAACTCGAACTCAAGCTGCTCCGCGCCCTGGGCTACGCCATCCCCTGAGCGGGACCCGCGCCGGGCGGATCAGAAGCTGACGTTCAGGGTGCCGCCGAACGTTCGCGGATCGCCGACGAAGAAGATGGTGGTGTTGCTGAACGTGCTGCCGTCGAAGCCGAAGGTCTTGTAGGGCGTGTCCAGGAGATTGCGCACCCAGGCCGCCAGCTCGACCTGGCCCCCCGGGACCCGGTAGGAGAGCCGCAGGTTGTGCAGCCAGAAGGCGGGCTGGGCGATCGTCTCCTTGGGCAGGAACTCGATGTTCTGCACGTTCGGAATGCCCCGACCCTCGGTGGCATCGAAGAAGGTGGTGTCCGTCCATACCCCGTCGTAGCGCGCCGTCAGGGAGCCGAAGCGTCCCAGCGGGAGCATCTGCTCCGCCGTAAGGCTGACCTTGAAGCGCGGGGAGTTGAGCAGCTGGTTGCCGGTGTTCTGTAGTTCGCGGTTCACCGTTCGCTGTTCGTTCACGGGAGGAAGCCGGACGATTTCCTGCTGGAGCTGCACGAAGTCGAGGAACTGGCTCTCGAGCCAACCGAAGCGGACGTTGAGGAAGGCTCCCGGCCAGGGGCGCCCCACCAGATCGAGCTCGGAGCCGTAGACCTCGGCGTTGTTGGCGTTGAGGATCACGAACTCCGGCGGAGCCCCGGAGAATTGCTGCGCCGTGAAGATCTGGTAGTTCTCGTAGTTGTAGTAGAAGAGCGAGAAGTCCACGCCGAGGCGGCCCTCGATCCAGCTGCCGCTCACGCCGGTCTCGAAGGCGTCGATGGTCTCGGGGTCCGCCAGCGTGACGTTGGCCCGGAGCGCACCCGCCGGGGCGAAGAAGTCGTTCAGGATCCCGCTCGTCGCGTTGTAGGTGCCGGGCTTCCAGCCGCGCGTGTACTTCCAGAAGACGTGGGTGTCCTCCCGGAAGCGGTAGGTCAGGCGCACCATCCCGGTGGGAGCTTGCCAGGTGTCCTTCAGCTTCTGCCGCTCGAAGCACGAGTCTCCGGGGGGAGCCGGACATGGGCCGAAGTCGGTGTTGGAGAGCTGGAAGTCGAGCTGCTTCTGCTCCCAGTTGTAGCGGAAGCCGCCGTCCAGGGTGAATCGCTCCCAGAAGTCGAAGAAGAGGCTGACGTAGCCCCAGGCGCTCCACAGATCCTGAGTGTAGTCCCGCATGGGATTCGCCGGCGCCAGGTCCTCGAGGTCGCTGACGGAGGAGACGTCGAGCTCCTCGCGCAGGAAGCCGCCGCCGGCGTCCCAGCGCATCGGGAACTCGTCGAGCTGACCCTGGAAGCGGAGGTCCTGGACGACCTGCCAGCCCTCGTCCTCGGTGCGGATCTGGAAGAGGGTCGCCGGCGAGAAGTCCAGGTCGATGTCGATCAGGCGATCGTAGGTGTCGTATCCGGTGATCGTGGTGAGCTGGACTCCCCCGGGCAGGGCGATGTCGCCCTTCAGGTATCCCCCCCAGGTGTCGTTGATCGTCCGACCGAAGTCCTTCTGGCACTGGGTCCCCGGGGTCTCCCGGTCCGTGTCGGTGCACATGTTGAAGTCGCCGGCCCAGGGCTGGGAGTCCAGGGTCTGGGAGACGTCCCCGGCGACCGTCTGTTTGGCATCGTTCGCGGAGACGTCCGCCTCCGCCGGCGTGCAGTCCGCGCCGGGCTGCTGGCACCGGTCTGCCTCCACCAGGGCCCGCTGAACCTCCTGGGTCTGGTAGTCACCGAACTGCCTTCCGGCGAAGACGTTCTCGATCCGGAAGCCGTCCGGCGCCAGGAACTGCCTGCGACAGGGCCGCCCCGGCCGACCGTCCTCGAGGTAGCCGTCGAGGCAGAAGAACCCGCCCGTGCCGTAGCTCTGGCCCAGGCGGCTCCACTCGTCCCTCCGGGAGCCGTGGGCGTTGATCAGCCAGGTCATGTCCAGGGTGGGCTGGAAGAGCAGGGTCCCTCGCGCCGCCCAGTTGCCGATGTCGTTGACGCGGGTCGGCAGGCCCTCCGGGATGGTGAACTGGGTCAGCCCGCCGATCCGCTCGACCTTCTCACCGCAGATCGACGAGGCGAACGGGTCTCCCGGCACCGCCTCGTCGCGCTCCTCGATCGGGGGGGCGTCGCCACAGCGGTTCTTCATGGTGCCGTCCCGCTCGGAGAAGCGGAAGGCAAATCGGCCGGCCAGCAGGTCCTCCCAGATCGGGGCCTCGACGGCGCCCTCGAAATCGCGGAATCCGAAATTTCCGAGCTCCGAGCGAAGGAATCCGCCGAACTCCCCCGTCGGCTTGCGCGAGTAGATCTTGATCGCCCCTGCCGAGGCATTGCGCGCCAGGCCGGTGCCCTGGGGCCCGCGCAGCACGTTGACCGCTTCGGTGTCGTAGAGCGCTCCGAGCTGGAGCGCCGGCGCGTTGAGGACCACGTCGTCCTGGTAGACGGCCACCGAGCCCGTGGAATTGGGATTGAAGTCGTTGAGGCCCACGCCGCGGATGAAGAAGGTCGGTGTCGTGGCGCCGGATGTCACGATCTCCAGATTCGGAGTGAACTCCGCCAGATCGGCGATGTCCTGGGCGCCCAGCGCGGCCAGGTCCTCGGCGCCGAAGCCCGTGACGGAATCGGCCGCTTCGAAGTCGCTCGCCGACTCCGACTCCGCCCCCATCACGACGATTTCCTCGATCTCCGAATCGGCGGGTGGCCGCCGCGGCTCCGCCGCCGGCTCCTCCTCGGTCGCAGCTCTGCCGGAGCCCGTCGCTTGCGGCTCCGGCTCCTGCGGTGCGGCCACCGGGGCAACCAGGAACACGGGGGCGGCGAGGAGAGCGCCCACGATCGACTGCCAGCCCTGGATCCCCGCCACTCCCGCTCGTTCCAGGATCCAACGCGTGATTCGCGGACCCATTTGGCTCGCCCATTGTGTTAATACTAGATACCCGTGCGAAACGGCGTCAACAGGTTCCTGCTGCTGGGTGCAGCCGCTGCTCTCCTCGTCGGTCCGTTCGTCGCACGCGCTCAGTCGGACGAGTTTGGTCCTCCGGATGCCGTTCCGCCCAAGGCAGACGATTCGCGCTTCGAGGAGCGCTGGGTCCCGTCCCTGTCGATCAGCGGCGGCGCGAACTTCCAGAAGCAGGATGGACGCGTAGTCTCCCTGCTCTTCGAAGACGGCGATCCCGATCCCGTTCCGCTCCGCGACGCGGTGAGCGGCGACGACATCGTGGTAGCGCCGTTCGTCGGCGTCGCCCTGGAGGTGCTGGCTCCGGCCCTTCCCATCGCCACCCGCCCGCGGTTCTTCGTAGGTGGCGAGATCCTTCCCAGCTTCTCGTCGACGCGTAAGCTCGCGCTCGAGGGCGATCCGGACTGCGTGCGGGGACCCGAGCCCGGGGCGCCCTGCGCGCAGGACGAGCCGCCCGGAATCCGCGATAGCGCCTTCGCCGCCGAGAACGCCAACGGCCAGGGCAGCCAGACCACCGCCGAGATCGGCACCCTGGTCTACGGCGCCAACCTGGGCGTGGCGTTTCCGGTCCAGGCCTGGGGCCGGCAGATCCGCTTCAAGCCCTCGGTCGCCTGGCTGAACTACGAGGTCGACGCCGCCGGGCGCGTAGTCGACGCCGAGTGCCTTCCGGTCCAGGATCCGGATCGCTTCCCCAACGGAACCTCCGGTTGCGTCGACATCGGAAACGACCAGACGGCCTTCCTCCGCGAGACGAGCCTGACAGCCTCGGATTCCCAGCGCTTCAACGGGGTCGGACCCGCCCTGGACGTGGAGGTCGACACCGGCCGCTTCGGGCCGATCGGGACCTCGCTCTTTCTGGGGGCCCGTGCGTACCGCGTCCTGGGCGACCGAGACTTCCGGTTCGGCGCCAGCGAGTCCTTCGACGACGTCTTCGGAACGGACACGGCCGCCGCAGCCTTCGAGGTCGAGGTGGCGCCGTGGCTCTACCGCGCCCATGTCGGGCTTCGCCTGCACTGGTTGGGGAGCGGGAAGGTGACTGCTCCCCCGGCAAAGCCGGGGGCATCCAGGTGAGCCGCTCAAAGCGGACTGGACGGGACCGCTGCGCGGCCCCTTGCGCCCCCCTACGGGGG
>JANQFA010000004.1 GCA_028278065.1 Myxococcota bacterium | reverse complement strand
GAGGGCCAGCAGGACGTTCCCTGGCCGTGCAACGGGGACAACAAGTACATCGTGCACTTCCCCGAGACGCGCGAGATCTGGTCGTACGGCTCGGGCTACGGCGGCAACGCCCTCCTCGGGAAGAAGTGCTTCGCGTTGCGCATCGCCTCGTGCATGGCCCGCGACGAGGGCTGGATGGCCGAGCACATGCTGATCCTCAAGCTGACCTCGCCCGAGGGCAAGGTCCACTACGTGGCCGGCGCCTTCCCCAGCGCCTGTGGCAAGACCAATCTCGCCATGCTCGAGCCGACGGTGGACGACTGGAAGGTGGAGTGCGTCGGCGACGACATCTGCTGGATGAAGTTCGGAGACGACGGTCAGCTCTACGCCATCAATCCCGAGGCGGGCTTCTTCGGCGTGGCGCCGGGCACCGGGATGGACTCCAACGCGAACGCGATGCGGAGCTTGACCGAGAACTCCCTCTTCACCAACTGCGCCCTCACCGACGACGGCGACGTCTGGTGGGAGGGCATGACCGACGAGCCGCCCGCCCACGTCATCGACTGGAAGGGCAACGACTGGACGCCCGAGAGCGCGACGCCCGCCGCCCACCCGAACGCCCGCTTCACCGCCCCGGCGCGCCAGTGCCCCGTGATGGCGCCAGAGTGGGAGGACCCGAACGGCGTCCCGATCAGCGCCATCCTGTTCGGCGGCCGCCGCGCCAGCGTGGTCCCGCTGGTGAACGAGGCGCGCGACTGGCAGCACGGCGCCTTCCTCGGCTCGATCATCTCCAGCGAGAAGACCGCTGCCGCGGCCGGCAAGGTGGGTGAGCTGCGGCGCGACCCGATGGCCATGCTCCCCTTCTGCGGATACAACATGGCCGACTACTGGAACCACTGGCTCACGGTCGGCGCGAAGCAGGGAGCCCGGCTCCCCAAGATCTACTACGTCAACTGGTTCCGGAAGAGCGAGGGCGGAGACTTCCTCTGGCCCGGGTTCGGCGAGAACAGCCGCGTCCTCAAGTGGGTCTTCCAGCGCCTGGAGGGCGACGCCAAGGCGGTGGAGACCCCGATCGGGAACCTGCCCGTCCCCGGCGACCTCGACCTCAAGGGGCTGGACATCTCGAGCGACGACGTGGACGAGCTCCTCGCCGTCCACATCGACGGCTGGCTCCGCGAGATCCCGCTGATCCGCGAGTACTACGAGGAGTTCGGAGAGCGCCTGCCGCAGGCGCTCTCCGACGAGCTCGACGCACTGGAGGGCCGGCTCAAGGCGGCCAGCTAGGCTCCGCGCGCCAGCCAGGTCCGGACCCCGTCCATCAGGTCGAGAGCGAGCGCCTCGCCCTCGTCGTGGAACCCGGCCCACACGATCTCGCGACCGTCGATGGTCACCCGAGGCTCGTCGGCGAGGACCAGCTCGAAGAAGTCGAGGTGGTCCTCCCCTCCGAGCTCCGTGCACACCACCTTGCCGGCCTCGCGCAGATCGGCGGGCGCCGCGTGGATCCCGACCTCCTCGCCCAGCTCGCGTGCAGCGGCCTCCGCCGCCGGCTCCCCGCGGCGCAGGTTGCCGGCGGGTACGCCCAGCCCCGGCTTGTACGAGTGGCGCACGAAGAGAATCCGTCCGCCGCATCGCACCACCACGCAGACCCCGCGGCTGCGCGCCCGGAAGACCCGCCGATAGACGAGGATCCCCCGGTAGGCGACGCGCAGCCCGACGCGGTGCAGGGGAGCCGGAAGCCAGTCCATGGTCTCCATTCTAGGGCCGACGCGGAGGATGGCCGTTGTCTGATAGGCTGGACCTGCGCGGAGGAGTCGCTGCGAAATGAGCGAGCTGGGAACCTGTCTCGTCACGGGCGGGGCTGGCTACCTGGGAGGCCACCTGTCCCGCGAGCTGCTGCGGCTCGGCTACCGCGTGCGGGTGCTCGATCGGGCCGAGCCCGGCTTCGATCACCCGCGCCTCGGCGTGGTGATCGGCGACGTCCGCGAGCCCTCGGACGCGGCGCGTGCCTGCGAAGGGGTGGAGACGGTCTTCCACACGGCCGCGTGCTTCCAGTTCCTGCGCTTCGCGCGGCGCGCCCAGCGGCGCGAGGCCTGGAGCGTGAACGTGGGCGGGACCGTCCGGATGCTGGAGGCGGCGCGAACGACCGGGGTCCGCCGCTTCGTCCACACCAGCAGCAACAACGTCACCTTCGACGACCCGGTCGTGAACGGCGACGAGACCCTTCCCTATGCCTCGCAGGCCCCGGACCTCTACACCCGCACCAAGATCGAGGGCGAGCGGCTCGTCCTCGAAGCGGACGGCCGGGACGGCCTCCACACCTGCGCCCTCCGGCCGGCGGGGATCTACGGACCCGGCGAGCGGATGATGCTGAGGTCCCTGTACCAGGCGTGCGAGCGCGGCATCTACCTCGCGTCTTTCGGCGACGCGGACGCCCTCTGCGACAACGTCTACATCGACAACGCCGTGGACGCCCACATCGCGGCGGCCGAGCACCTCGAGCCGGACGCGCCCCTCTGCGGCGAGGCCTACTTCATCAGCGACGGAGCACCCACGAACTACTTCGAGTTCTTCCGGCCCCTGGTGGAGGGCGTGGGCTACCGGGCGCCGCGGGTGCGGCTGCCGGGGAGCCTCGGGCTGGGCCTGGCCTGGACCGCCGAGGCCGCCCATCGCTGGCTGGGCACCCCACGCCCCTTCCTATGCCACCACGAGATGAAGAAGATCGTGGAAACCCACTACAACCGCATCGACAAGGCGAAGCGGGATTTCGGCTGGCAGCCACGTGTCGAGGTCGAGGAGGCGCAACGAAGAACGATTTCCTACGGTCGCACCCTCGTCGACGAGATCCGATCCGCGCGACACCCGTAGGAGAGGGCGTGCCGAACGTCCGCTGGCTGATCCGGCTCATCACACACATCCACCGCTTCGTTCTCCTCAAGAGCGGGGGTCGCATCGGGCACCGGATGGCCGGAATCGAGATGCTCCTCCTCGACAACGTCGGCCGCAGGAGCGGCGAGCTGCGACGCACCCCGCTCCTCTTCGTGGAAGACGCCGGGCGCTATGTGGTCGTCGCATCCAACGGCGGCGACACCCGGAACCCGGCCTGGTTCCTGAACGTGCTCGAGCGCCCCGAAACGTCGGCGATGATCCGGGGCGAGCGCCTTCGGGTGAGGGCGCGCGTGGCGGAGCCGGAGGCGCGCCCGCCCCTCTGGGAGAAGCTGGACGCCTCCTACCCGTACTACCCGGACTACCGGGAGCGGGCCGGACGCGAGATCCCGATCGTGCTCCTCGAGCGCGCCGACGCGGCGAGCAGCTAGATGACCTTCTTCTCGCGCAGCTCCGAGATCCGCTCCCAGTCGTAGCCCAGGTCGAGGAGCACCTCCTCGGTGTGCTGCCCGAACTCCGGGGCCGGCGCCCGGATGCTGCCCGGCGTCTCGGAGAGGCGCACGGGCACCCCCAGCATCTTGACGCCCCCGTGGCTCGGGTGGTCGAAGTCGACGATGTAGTCGTTGGCCTGCACCTGGGGGTCCGCGGGCAGGTCCGCCAGGGAGTTCACCACGGTGAAGATGAAGTCGCCCGGGTGCTCGCGCAGGATGCGCAGCCACTCGTCGCGGGGCTTCGAGGCGAACACCTCGTCCAGGATCGCGATGCAGGCCGCCGCGTTCTGGGCCCGCGGGCCGAGCGTCGCGAAGCGCTCGTCCTCCACCAGCTCGGGGCGGCCGACCGCGTCGCAGAAGTCGCTCCAGTAGCGGTCGGGCTGCAGCATGGCCAGCGCCAGCCACCGGTCGTCCGCGCAGCGGTAGTGGTTCCAGAGCGGATTCCCCGTGCTGGAGCGCGACTGCTTCGGGATGGGCCACCCCATCATCAGCAGCGACGCGACCGACAGCCCCTGCAGCATCATCATGCTGCCGAGGTGCGACGCGTCCACCTCCTGTCCCTCGCCGGTGCGCTCGCGGGCGAGCAGAGCCGCCAGCACTCCGTAGGCCAGCATGATGGCGCCCATCTGGTCCGCCACGCCCCCGGCGATGGCGAGGGGAGGATGGTCGGGCTCGCCCGCCGCCAGCATGATCCCCGAGCGCGCCAGACCCAGATGGTCGAAGGAGGGCTCCCCGCTCTCGGGCCCTTCGGGCCCGTAGCCGGAGGCGCTGGCGTAGATCAGGCGCGGGTTCGTCGCCCGGAGCGCCACGGCACCGAGGCCCAGCCGCTCCGCCACGCCCTTGCGGAAGTTCTGCACGAACACGTCGGCACCGGCCGCCAGGCCCTTCACGATCTCGATCGCCTCGGGCTGCTTCAGGTCGAGGGTGATGCTCTTCTTGTTGCGGTTGTTCGCCTCGAAGTAGAAGTTCGGGCGGTCGCTGAGGTCGACGCCGCTGATCCGGAGGATGCCGCGACCGGGATCTCCCCCTTCGCGCTCCTCGATCTTGATCACGTCGGCCCCCAGGTCGGCGAGCATGGCGGTCGCCACCGGGCCCTGCTGCCAGATGGTCCAGTCGATCACACGGATTCCGTCGAGGGGCATCGCCACGGTTCTCTCCTCGCTCAAGCCAGGTAGTTGCTGCCGCCCACACGGGTGGCCTTGGGATCGACGCGCACGTGGACCACGGACACGCGGTCGGAAGCCAGGGCGCGATCGAGCGCCGCGCGGATCTCGC
>JANQFA010000080.1 GCA_028278065.1 Myxococcota bacterium | reverse complement strand
CAAGTGGTTCCAGGTCTACGTGTGGCGCGACCGCGGCCTCCTCGAGGACATGCTGGCCCGGGCCAAGGCCGCCGGCTACTCGACGATCCTGATCACGGTGGACACGGCGGTGCTGGGTCGCCGCGAGCGCGACGTGCGCAGCGGGTTCACGCTGCCCCCGAAGCTCGGGCTGCGCACCCTCCTCGACGGCGCGTTGCACCCGACGTGGACCTGGGACTTCGTGCGCGCCGAGCCGATCGCCTTCGCCAACCTGGTGGGGAAGGGCGTGGGCGACGGCAGCGACCCGGTCGCCCTCGCGGACTACATCAACAGCCAGTTCGACCCGGCCCTCTCCTGGAGCGACATCGACTGGTTCCGCGCCCGCTGGGACGGCCCCATCGTGCTGAAGGGCGTCCAGAGCGTGGAGGACGCCGTGCTGGCCGCCGAGGCCGGCGTCGACGCCGTGGCCCTCTCGAACCACGGCGGCAGGCAGCTCGACGGAGCGCCCCCGCCCATCGAGCTGGTCGGGCCCGTGGCCCAGGCGGTCGGGGATCGGCTGGAGCTGATCTGCGACGGTGGCATCCGCCGCGGCAGCGACATCGTCAAGGCCGTGGCCCTCGGCGCGCGCGCCTGCATGATCGGCCGTCCCTACCTCTACGCCCTGGCAGCGGCGGGCGAGCAGGGGGTCGACTGGGTGCTCGACTTCCTCGCGGAGGGCGCGCGCCGCAGCCTGGCCCTGAGCGGGCGCCGCAGCCTGTCCGAGGTCGACGACACCCTGGTGCGCTGGCGGACGGAGCAGCCGTAGAGAGCCGGCCTCGCGGCCGGGCGGCCGTTCAGCGGATGCAGCTCGGGTCGGTGGCCGACCCGAAGTCGTTCTTCTGCCAGCTGGCGACGCAGCCCGCGATGGTGTTCTCCGCCAGGTCTGCGAAGGGCAAGGCGCCCCAGGCGTTGCCCCACGCTGCGTTGCTTTCGACCCGGACCCCGGTCGTCCCCTGCAGCACGATGATGCCGGCCCTCTCGTTCCCGAAGGCGCGGTTCTTCCTGACGCTCGCATCGGCCACGGGGTCGTCGACCCGGATCCCGATGTTGTTGCCGCGCACCGCGTTGGCCTCGACGGAAGCCTGCGAGACGCGGATGTGGATCCCGGCGCCGCCGTTTCCGTCCGCGGTGTTCCTTGCCAGCCTCGTCTTCTTCGACGCCTGGGACGCAATGGCGAACAGGCCGGCGGCGTCGTTGTCCAGGGCGACGTTGCCTTCGATGGCGACGCCGCTGGCCTCGTCGAGGCAGTGGAGGCCGATTCCGCTGCCAGCGGACTGGGAGGCCGTGTTGCGAGCGATCTTCCCCTTCGAGAGGGTCGTGGTCCGGACCAGCAGCCCGGCCTCGCCGAAGCTCACGGTGACCCGGTTCCGCTCCACGCGAACCTTGCTCGACGAACCCTCCAGCTCGAGGAGGATGCCGTCCTGCCCCGAGTCCGAGATGGCGTTGTCCACCACCGTCAGCTTGCTGGTCGCTTCCGATCCCACGCGGATGCCCGCCTCTCCGCTCTCCGCGACCCGATTCGAAGCGACGCTGATGCCCTGCATGGCGTCGGCCCGCAGCCAGATGCCGACGCCCTGGCTCCGCTGCACCTGGTTCTCGACGATCTTGACCTTCGAGGCGACTCCTTCAGTGGTGACGAAGAGGCCGGCCCCGTCGTTGTGCGGGAGGCTGTTGCCGACGAGTGCGGCCTTCGAGAGCTCGTCGGAGGCCTGGACCCGGATCCCGTGGAAGCCGTTCTCCGCGGCCGTGTTGTCGCTCACCGTGACTCCCGAGAGCGACTGGCCGACCAGGATGATGCCCGCCGCCGCGTTTGCGAAGCTCCCGACCTTCTCGATCCGTAGCTTGGACAGGGACTCCTCGCAGAAGGCGAGGAAGCTGCCCGCGCAGACCGCGAGGCCGAAGCCGTCCGCGCCCAGCAGGGCGATCCTGCGCACCACGACGTCGCTCAGCGGCTGGCCGTCTCCTGAATGCACCACGAGCGCGCTGACGCCGGCTCCCGCCGCCGATGCGTCGACCCTCACGTGGGCGCCGGATCCGTCGATCCGGAGCTTCGATCCCACGAGGTACGGGAGTTCGCTCGCGAGCACGATCGGGTTCGCCGGCGCGTGGGGAAAGACGTCCGGATCGAAGGTGATCGCGCGGCTTCCCCCGGCCGCATTCGCGGCGAGGATCGCGTCGCGCAGGGTACACGTCCCGTCGCAGACACCGTCGCCCGGGTCGGCGCTGCTGTTGACCTCGAACTCGACGGCGCTGCCCGAAGCGGCGATCGTGGTCAGGGCCGCGAACACCGCGGCCGCGAGCATTCCTGCGCGAGACATGGCCAGCCCTCCGGCCCGGCAGTCGAAGGTACCGGTCGGAGACGGACTTCGGTGTCACCTGGCGGACAGGATGTCGGCCAGGCCGACGCTCGCGGTTGTCGGGGCTACTGGACGCACGGGTCGGTGGCCGACCCGAAGTCGTTCTTCTGCCAGACGTTGGTGCCGCACGCGGGGTTGGAGTCGTCGATGTCGGGGTCGCCGCCGAGCGCTGCGTCGTTCAGGCGCGCCACGTTCTTCTGGAAGCGGATGGCCGCGACCCCGATGTCGGCGATGATTCCCGAGTCCAGATTGCCGAGGGCGACGTTCTTCTGGCCCTTCGTACCCCGTGTCTTGTCGCTCACGCCGTCGAGGAAGATCCCCACGTCGTTGGCATTGGCGACGTTGGAGACGAGGGAGATCCCCTCTCCCTCCGCGTCGATCCCCAGCCCGTGGTTGCCGCTGACGCGGTTCTTCAGCACCGAGAGCTTTCTTCCGTCCTCCCAGCCGCTGATCCGGATCCCGCTGAGGAGGTTCCCCAGTGACTGGTTGCCCTCGACCTTGATCGCCTTGCAGAGAGGACTGCAGTTCACGCCGAGGCCGTGCCAGCCGTTCCCGAGGGTCCGGTTCCTCGACACCCGGGTCTTCTCCCCGAAGTCGCCGGCGTTCAGCTGGATGCCGTTGCGATCGTCGATGAACCCGTTGCGGAGCATCGTGTTGGACTCGACCTTGACCTTGGAGAACCCGTCTCCGGCGTTCAGGTTGATTCCGGTGCCGTGCGACCCGAGGCCTACGTTCCCAGCGACCGATCCCTTGCGGTGCGAGTCGCTGGCGTTCAGGTTGAAGGCCCGCGATCCGTTGCCCGCCGCCCGGTTGTCCACCACCACCAGGCCCAGCGTGTCGTCGCTCGAGTTGGTCTTGATGCCGTCCCAGCCTCCGGCGCCTCCGTTGTTCGAGACGACGTTCCCGTCGACCCGTGCCTTCACGAGATCGCCGGACGCGGTGATGTCGATCCCTTGCTGGCCGTTTCCGCTGAAGGCGCCGCGCTTCACCGTGATCTTGTGGGCATCGCCGGCGCCGGCGATGTAGACGCCGGACTCGACGTTGTCGCTGGCCACCGAATCCAGGATCTGGACGTCGGAGAGCCCGTCTCCGCGGATGAAGACACCGTGCCCGGCGGATCCGATCACGGCCACGCGGTCCACGACCACCTTGGACAGCGCCGCATCGCAGCCCAGATCGAGGTCCCCGCCGCAGATGTTCACGCCCCGGCCGTCGGCGTCGATCAGCGTGAGGTTGCGGAGAACGACCTTGGCGAGCGCGCTCCCCGGTGAGTGGATCGTGAGACCGGCCGCGCCGGACGACGCGGAGGCGTCGATCACGACGTAGGCGCCGCTCCCGTCGACCGTGACGCCGGCCTTCGAGCCCAAGAGCCGCGGCAGGGCGCTCACCAGCACGATCGGGGCGCCGCCCGACCTGGGGAATACGGTCGGGTCGAAGCCGATGGATCGCCCGTCCCCGGCGTTCGCCGCCACGATGGCCTCGCGCAGGGTGCAGGCGCCCGGGGTGCAGCCGCCGCCGCCCGCGTCGCCGATCTGGTCCACCAGCAGGTCGGGCCCCTTGGCGGCGGCGCTTGCGGCGGCGAGCAGGAGGCCCGCGCAGGCGATGGGGACGAGTCGCGAGACGAGGGACATCCGGGCTCCTACTCGACACACGTCTGGTTGGTGCTGCCGAAGTCGTTCTTCGACCAGGTGTTGGATCCGCAGTCGGCGCTCTGCTCCGTCAGGTCGAAGGCGGCGACGAGGGCCGCGTTGTTGCCGCGCGCCCGGTTCTTCTGGAGGACGGCGCCGGTCACGCCGACGTCGACGAAGATCCCGTTGTGCCTGTTGCCGATGACCGCGTTCTTCTCCACGCGGGTGTCGTGGGTCTTGTCCGCCGTGCCGTCGAGCAGGATTCCGTCTTCGTTGTCCATGGCCACGTTGCGCGAGGCGGTCACGGCCTCGCACGCGATCAGGATTCCGACGCTGCCGTTGGAATCGGCCCGGTTCCCGACGATGGAGACCTGCTTCGAGCCGGGCTTGCCGTCGACCTGGATCCCGTTGAGGTCGTTCGCGAAGGCGGTGTTGTCCTCGATCTTGACCTGCTGCAGCTCCACGTCCGCCGCCGCGTTGATCCCGTTTCCGGCGCCGGACGCGAGGTTGTCGGCGATCCGGGTCTTCGTCAGCGAGCCGGCCGCGCTGAGCACCGAGATGGCGTCGCCGTCACCGCCGGCGAGCGCGTGGTGGTCGGAGGTGTTGCGCTCGAGCTTGAGGCCCGAGACGCCCTGGTCCGCCTCGATCCGGATGCCGTCGAACCCGCTGGCCTGGACCAGGTTGTCGACCAGGGACCCGCCCTCGACGCGTCCCCCGCTGCGCACCCGGATCCCGTGGCCCTCGGCGTCCGTCACGTGGTTTCCGACGATCGACACGGATTCCACCCCGGCGCCGGTCTCGACCCGGATCCCGTCCGCGATGCGAGCGACGACCGCGTTGTCGAGGATCTTGAGCTTGCGGATCGGCGAAGCGTTGCTCTCTACGCGGATTCCGTCCCCTTCTCCGTTCCGGGCGACGTTGCCGAGGATCGTGACGTCGCCGATCGGTCCCAGTGCGTCCACGTCGAGGCCCGGTCCGCCCGCCTGGCGGGTGGCATTGCGGACGAGCGTCAGCTTCGCGATCTGGCTCCCGGCGATCACGACGCCGCCCTGAGTCGGGGAGAAGACGCCGACCCGGTCCACCACGATCCGGGACACGGCCTCATCGCAGGTGGCCGCGGAGTCCCCTCCGCAGATCCAGACGCCGTGCCCGGCACTCTCGATCACGGTGACCCCGCGCAGGACCACGTCGGAGAGCGGCGTGCCGGGCCCCGAGTCGAACGTCAGCCCGGGGGCGCCGCCGCTGTTCGCGGCGTCGATCACGACGTGGGCGTTCGAGCCGTCCACGCTCACCTTCGAGCCGCGCAGAGGGGGCAGGGCCGACGTCAGCGCGATGGGGGCGGCGGGGGTGGCCGGAAAGACCGCGGGGTCGAACCCGATCGACCCCTTGCCCTGGGCGTTCAGGGCCTGGATGGCCTCGCGCAGGGTGCACTCGCCTGCGTCGCAGCCGCCGACCCCCGGATCGACGGTCGAGTTGACCAGGAAGTCCGGGCTCTTGGCCCCTGCGGCACCCGCCAGCAGGAGCGCCGCGATGAGCACCGCCGTCCCCGTGGAGAAACGCAATGGCCCGTCCCTGCTCCGCGCTCGGTCATTCTGCCGCGGGGAGCGGCGCCCCGGCAAGTCCGGATGCGCGAGGGAGGCTCGCCCCGCGCTGCGCTCACAAGACGATGCCGGTGAGGATCGCGGCCAGGCCCAGCCCGACCGCCGCCAGCAGGGCCGGCGTCGCGCCTTCGGCTCCCAGCCCGCGGGCCGAGGCGATCGACCAGGCCGCGAAGGTGGCGGCCCACTTGGCGATGAAGACCAGGCCGCCCAGGCCCGGAATCGCCGCGAGGAGACCGATCGCGAGGGGCGCGGAGGCGAAGGCGAGCGCGCGGAAGAGCGGTGCGAAGCCCGAGCCCAGCCCGAGCAGGCCCGCGCCCAGGTGTACGGCTCCGATCCAGAAGACGCTGCGCAGGGCTCCCCGGGCCAGCGCCAGCAGCCAGCCTTCGAGGCCGCCCCCCGAGCCCAGCGCGTCCAGGGCATTCGCCAGCAGGAGCACCGCGATCGCGCCGCCGGTGGCACGGGGGTCTCGGGCCACCTCCTCGAAGACGGTCCCGTCCAGTCGGGCGACCCGGGCGATGCGGTCGGGAAGGCTCTCCGACACGCGCTAGGCCTCGAGGACCCGGTTGACCCAGCGCTCCATGGCACCCAGCAGCTCGGCGTTGACCTCCTCCGCGGTGCGGCCCGACTTCTTGAGCACCTTGAACTGGTTGTCGGCCTCTCCCACGATCTGGAGGGTCTTGGGCGCCCCCACGCGGGTGAGCGTCCGCCGCAGGGCGTCCAGATCGCAGTAGCGGTCGCGCGTCCCCTGGCAGAAGAGGCTGGGCGAGATGATCCGGTAGAGGAGATCGGCGTCGAGCCGATCCGGCTTGTCGGCAGCGTGCAGCGGATAGCCCAGGAAGAAGAGCCCCTCCACGCGCAGGCGCGACATGGCGGTGCGAGCCGCGGCCTTCCCGCCGATCCCCTTGCCCCCCAGGAAGAGATGGGCGGGAGCGGCGGTCGGGTCGCGGCCCAGGAGCTGGACCGCCTCGAGAAAGACCCGGTCGAGCACAGGGTCCTTGTCCGGACGCTTCTTGCTGCGCTCGGCGAACGGGAAGTTGAAGCGCAGCGAGAGGAAGCCGCGCTCGGTCAGCCCGCGGTGGAGCTCGGCCAGCACCGGGTCGTCCATGTCGCCCGAGCGCCCGTGGGCGATCACCACGCCCACCCGCGATCCGGTCGGCCACCACTCGGGGATGCCGAGCACCCCCTTCACGGAAGCCACGCCGCACACGTCCTCCGGCACGGCGATCTCGACTTCCTCGAATCTCGCGGCGGGCTCGACCAAGATCTCCCTTCCCGGTTCCCTCGGGGGGAGGGATTGTATAGCACGGCCGTGCTACCTTGATCCGGTAACCCCCCGAGGAATCGATGGAAAAAGTCCTGATTACCGGGATATCGGGCGGCCAGGGCCGTCTCCTGGCACGACGCCTCATGGAATCCTGGGAGGTCTGTGGCGTCGACAAGGTCGCCTGGGAAGGACGCCCCCGGGGTGTCTCGGTCCACACCGTCGACCTGCGCAAGAAGAAGTTCGAGGACGTGATCCGCACCGAGCTCCCCACGGCGATCGTCCACATGGGGTTCGTGCGCCACTTTCGCAGCGACCCGGGCACCCGCCACGAAGTGAACGTGCGCGGCACCAAGCAGCTCCTGGATCACTGCACGCACTACGGCGTCCAGAAGCTCGTGGTCCTCTCGAGCGGCTACGTCTACGGGGCCTTCCCGGAGAACCCCTACTATATGGACGAGGACCAGCCGCTCTCGGCGAGTCGCTCCTATCCCGAGATCCGCGACCTGATCGAGGTGGATACCCTGGCCACCGGCTTCATCTGGAAGTACCCGCACATCCGCACCTGCGTGCTGCGCCCGGTCAACGTCCTGGGCGCGTTCGTCCACTCGATGATCGGCGAGTACCTGCGCCTGCCGCGCCAGATCAGCATGATGGGCTTCGATCCCATGATGCAGTTCATCCACGAGGAGGACGTGTCCGAGGCGATCGGCCTGGCTCTCGAGCACGGACTCCAGGGCGTATTCAACGTGACGGGCCCGGGGGAGGTCCCCCTTCACGTGGCGATCGACGAGACGGGGGGCAACAAGCTGGCGCTTCCGGAGCCGCTGGTGCGGCCGCTGCTGCGCCGCCTCTTCGACTGGGGCCTCTGGCCCTATCCCGAAGGCGCCCTCGACTATCTCAAGTACCCCGTCACCCTCTCCGGTCAGCGCTTCGTGGATGCCACCGGCTTCCGGCCTCTGTACGGGCTGGAGGAGATCTTCCACAGCGTGCGGCGCTAGGAGGCGCGGGAGGGGATGGGCATGCTCTCGGGGGTGACGGGCGCGCTGAAGGACCTGGCGGGCGGGCTCCTGCCGATCTCGGTGCGCGACATCGAGATGGAGCTCCTGGACGCGCTCAAGAAGGCGCCGGCCCAGCTCAACGAATACGGGTACGACCCCTACGGCTTCAATCCGGAGGCGGCAGCCCGCAACATGGTCGTGGCCGCCCTCATCTACCGCTACTACTTCCGCTGCCAGCCGTTCGACATCGATCGGGTGCCCAGCGGGCGGGTCCTGCTGATCGGAAACCACGCCGGTCAGATGGCCTACGACGGGATGATGCTCACCGTGGCCATGCTGCTCGACGCGCCCCAGCCGCGCCTCTGTCGACCGATGGGCGAGTACTTCATCGCGCGGCTCCCCTACGCCAGCGTCGCTGCCGCACGCGGTGGCACCATGTCCGGCACCCCGGAGAACTGCGTGGCCATGCTGGAGAACGATGCCTGCGTGATGGCCTTCCCAGAAGGTGCACGGGGGATCAACAAGCCCTTCTCCAAGCGCTACCAGCTCCAGAAGTTCGGCCTGGGCTTCATGAGGCTGGCCCTCGAGACGCGCACGCCGATCGTGCCCGTGGCCTTCGTGGGAAGCGAGGAGCAGCAGCCCGGCTTCGCCAACTTCCAGGATGTGGCGGACCGGCTCGGGCTCCCCTCGCTTCCCATCACCGCCACCTTCCCGCTGCTCGGGCCCCTGGGCCTCCTGGTCGCGCTCCCCACCAAGTACCGGATCTACTTCGGCCAGCCGCTCTACTTCGAAGGACATCCCTCGGACGAGGACAGCGTGATGCAGGAGCGCGTGGACGTGGTGCGAGCGTCCATCGAGCAGATGTTCGAGCGCGGGCTCGCGGAGCGAGAGGGAATCTTCACCTGAGGCCCCGTCGCGGAATCGTCCTGGTCCTCGGTCTCTGCGCGCTCCTCGCCTGTCGGACCGCGGAGGGGCCGGTGTCTTCCCTCCCGGAGCACGACGACGGCTTCGACCTGCCCGCGCTGTCCCGCCAGGCGGAAGTCCCGTCGCTGGTGGTGATGGTCGCCGTCGGCGGCCTCGACGCGGCGGCGTGGCGAGGCCCGGACGCCGCGATGCCCACCCTGGCGCGGCTCGCCGAGGCGGGGGCGGCGGCGGAGCGGGTGGAGGCCGTCGCGCCCGCATCCCACTCTCCCGCGATGGCGACGCTGGCGACGGGACGTTCGCCGACCTCCCACCGCATCACGTCGGAGCGCCTGCTCGGCGAGCGCGGGGTGCGGCGCGTGGGCTTCGGCCACGCCAGCCTGCTGCGCGGTCCGACCCTGTGGTCGGCGGCGGCCGAGTCACGGCGCAGCGTGGCGGCTCTCGGCTGGCCCACCACCGTGGGCGCGGCCGTTCCGCTCCTGGTGCCGGATGTGGGCATCCCGCCGCGCGACGTCACGTGGCTCGACGAGCTGGGCGACAAGGCGACGCCGGGGCTCATCGAGGCGCTGCGCGCGGTGGGTGGCGCCGCGCCCGAGACCGCGTTCCCCGGACCTGCGCGGGACCGGGCGCTCCTGGAGACGGCGTGCGCCCTGCTGGCGACGCCCACACCGCCCACTCTGGTGCTGCTGCACCTCGGTGCCGCACGTGCCCCCATCGCCCAGTACGGCCCGACGGCGCCAGCCGCCCGCGCGGCCCTCGGGGCGGTGGACGCAGACCTGGAGCGCCTGCTGCGCTGCCTCTGGGATGTGGGCCGGCTCGAAGCGACCGCGCTCGTCGTGGCGGGCGACCACGGCTCGGCCCCGGCCCACACCGCCCTCGCGCCCAACACCGTGCTGGCCGCGGCCGGGCTCCTGACCCGCGCGGGAGGCGACTCGGTCTCCGCCTGGCGGGCGCTCGCCCGCTCGAACGGCGGGTCGGCCTTCGTCTACGCCCGCAGCGCGCAAGACGCGCTGACCGCCCGCGACGCGCTCGCTCGCGAGGCCGACGCCAGCGGCACGTTCCGCGTGGTCTCCGCCGAGGAGCTCCTCGAGCAGGGCGCCGACCCGGAGGCCTGGTTCGGGCTCGAGGCGCGCGCAGGCTACTCCTTCAGCGATGACGTCGCGGTTGCCTTCGAGAGCGCGTCGGCATTGCGCGGGGCCGGCGGCTACCTTCCCGCGCGCGCCGCGATGAGCTCGAGTCTCGTCGCGTGGGGTCGGGGCGTGCGCGCGGGCGTGCGCATACCGTGGATGCGACAAGTCGACGTGGCGCCCACCGTGGCCCGGCTTGCGGGATTCCCGCTGGACGAGGCGGAGGGACGGCCGCTCGTCGGACTGCTCAACCTCCCGCGCGCCTCCGCGCCCGCGGCCAACTGAACGGAGGGAAACCGAGTGGCCATCGAACCCGGCTGGGCCGTGATCCTGGGTGCCTCCAGCGGCTTTGGCGCCGCCGCGGCACGCGCCTTCGCCGACGCGGGGCTCGATGTGGCAGGCGTGCACCTGGACCGCAAGGCGACGCGCCCCAACGCCGAGGCGGTGAAGGCGGATGTGGAGGCGCGCGGCCGACGCGCGCTCTTCTTCAACGTCAACGCGGTGGATGCCGACGCGCGGGCGGAGGTGCTCGAAGGTCTCGCCAAGGCGAGCGAGGGCGGACCGGGTGTGCGGGTGCTGCTGCACTCGCTGGCGTTCGGCACCCTGCGTCCCCTCGTCTCCGAGGAGCCCAAGCAGGCGGTCTCGGCGGCGCAGATGGCGATGACCCTCAACGTGATGGCGACGAGTCTGGTCGACTGGACCCAGGCGCTGGTGGCGGCGGGCCTCCTCGAGCGGCGCTCGCGGGTCTTCGCGATGACCAGCTCGGGGGGGCGCCGCGCCTGGGGCTCCTACGGTCCGGTCTCGGCGGCCAAGGCAGCGCTGGAATCGCTCTGCCGCCAGCTCGCCCTCGAGCTGGCGCCCTACGAGTCGACCGCCAACGCGATCTGTGCAGGTGTCACCGAGACCCCGGCGCTCGCGAAGATCCCGGGGGCCGCGCGCATGGTGGAGATCGCGCGAGAGCGCAACCCGCGCGGACGCCTGACGCGGCCGGAGGACGTGGCCGGCGCGCTGGTGGCGCTTTGCGACGAGGGCGCCGGCTGGATCTCGGGCAACGTGATCAACGTCGACGGAGGCGAGGAGATCGTCGCGTGACGGTGCGACACGTGGCCCGTCTGGCCACGGTGGCCTTCGTCACCCACGGCGACGACGTCCTGCTGGTGCGGCGGCGCACGGGCGGGGACCGCTTCCTGGGCAAGTGGAACGGTGTCGGCGGGCACGTGGAGTCCGGGGAGGACGTCCTGGCCGCCGCGCGCCGCGAGGTGCGCGAGGAGACCGGCCTCGACGTCGCCCTGACCCTGCGCGGCGTCGTGCACGAGACGGGGATGCAGGGCGCGGCGTACGTGGTCTTCTTCTTCGCCGGTGCGAGCGCGGAGCGCAGCCTGCGTGCTGCACCCGATCACGAGCTGGTCTGGCACCCCCGCACGTCGCTCGCCGGGCTCCCGCTCGTCGCGGATCTTCGCCATATCCTCCCCCGAGCGCTGGCGGACGGACCGACCTTCTTCGCCATCGAGCGCTACGATGGGACCGACGGCCTCCTCTCCATCGTCTTCTCGGAGGAGACGGGATGAGCAGCAAGGTGGTGATCGACCTCAACCCGCGCGAGCAGCGCCTGTGGGACCGGCTGCGCGCGCAGGTGGTGGATCCGGCCGCGAGCCGCAGCTCCGGCGCCGGAGATCTCCTGTTCCTGCTGCCCGACCTCACCGTCCTGCTGGCGAGGCTCCTCCGCGAGCCCCGCGTGCCCGTGGTCTCCAAGGCCGTCGCGCTCGTCGGGGTGGGCTACGTGCTCTCGCCCATCGACCTGATGCCCGTCGTGCTGCTCGGTCCGATCGGGCTGGTGGACGATCTCCTGGTGGTGGGCGCCGCCCTCTCGCGCCTCATGGGCGACGTGCACCCGGACGTGGTGCGCTCCCACTGGTCCGGCAAGGGCGATGCCCTCGACGCGATCCGCCGGGTCAGCGAGTGGTCCGAGGGGCTCTTCCGGGTACGCCTGAAGCAGGTCCTGCGACGCGCCCGACGGGTCTGATTCACACCCCGCCCGCCGCTGCACCGAGGGCCTTGCGCCGTTCCGCCGGGATGCGCGTGGCCCGCCCCTCGTCGTCCACCATCGCGTGATCGGTGGCCGCGACTGCGGCCACGTCGCCCTCGCAGGTGAGCAGGTAGGCCATGCGGATCGAGGCGCCGCGCAGCCGCTCGATCCAGACCCGGATCTCCACGCGGTCGTCGAAGCGCAGGGGCCGCCGGTAGTCGATCTCGACCCGCGTGGTGGCGAAGTGGAGTCCCTCCGCCACGTAGTCGCGATAGGGGCGGTCGTGCTCGTCCATGAAGAGGATGCGCGACAGCTCCAGGTACTTCACGAAGTTGGCGTGGTGGACGATGCCCATGCCGTCGGTCTCGTAGAAGGCCACGCGGTGCTCGAGGGTGGAGGTCCTGGCACCGTCGCGGGGGCGGGGCAGGGGCGCCGCGGGCACGATCTAGAAGGAGTCCTTTGCCGCCCGTCGCTGGCCCAGCTCGTCCGCCGTGTCGGCGCGCAGGAACGGGTTGGTCGCGCGCTCCTCGCCGATCGTCGACGGGATGGTCATCTCGGCCGGCGTCGCGTCGTGCCAGTCGGCGGCCGCGTCGCTGCGGATCCTGCGGACGCGCTCGAGCTTCTCCGCCACGGCGCGGTTGTCGGGCTCGGCGTGGGCGGCGAAGACCAGGTTGCTCTCGGTGTACTCGTGGCCGCAGAAGACCCGGGTGTCGTCGGGGAGGGCGCCCAGCTTCTGCATCGCCTCGAACATCATGCCCGGATCGCCCTCGAAGAGCCGCCCGCAGCCCCCCGCGAAGAGGGTGTCGCCGCAGAAGACGGCCGCGGCGTCGTCGAAGACGTAGGCGATGTGTCCCCGAGTGTGGGCGGGGATGAAGAGGATGCGCGCGGTCTGGTTGCCCACCGTGACCGTGTCGCCCTCTTCGAGTCCGTCGGTGAAGCCGGGGATGCGATCCGCATCCGAGACGTGGCCGAAGACGGGCGCTCCGTAGCGCTCGGCCAGGTCCGGGTTGGCGCCGGAGTGGTCCCAGTGGTGGTGGGTCGAGAGGATCTTGGTGACGTCGGCGCCGGTCTCCTGGACGCGCTTCACGACCGGGTCCGTCTCGGGGGCGTCCACCACCGCCGCCTGGTTCGTCTCCTCGCAGATGAGGAGGTACGTGTAGTTGTCGCCCAGGGTCGGGATGCGTTCGATTCGAAGGCCCATGCGGGCCGAGGCTAGCCTCGCGGGAGGACGGGCTCCACCTCGAGATCCGGGCAGACCTCGGCTCGAAGGCCGTCGGCCAGGAGACGCAGAATGCCCTCGTCGGGGCGACGACCCAGGCGCAGGCGGACGGCGAGCCCGTCGAAGGAGAAGCCGTCGAGGGTGACGTCGAACTCCGCGAGGCACGGTACCGCCACCTGCTCGACCCACTCGCTGAGCCTCGCCCGGGTCTCGGCATTGCAGGTGCGACGGTTCTGGCTGCGCACCTCGCGATCGACCGTCTCCCCCCGGGCCTCGGCCAGGATCTCCTCGATCTCCGGATGGCAGGTCTCGCAGTCGACCCCGGCGCCGGTGGCGCCCCGCACGTCGGCGAGGGTGGTGAGCCTCTCCTGGGTCACGACCTCGCGCAGACGGAAGTCGGCGACTCCTCGGCAGCGACAGGCGATCCGCCCGCGTCGGTGCTGGTCGGCATCCATGCCTCACGCATCGGCAGGATTCCGCGGAACCTTTGGGCCGTGTTCCGAGGAGCGGCCGGGGCGGGCCCTAGAGGAGCTCGAGCTGCGGCGGGGGTGCGGGCTCGGCGACCGGCAGCGGGCGCGGCACACGGCCCTCGCGCGCGGCCCCGGCCGGGCAGACCTCGCGGTACTCGCACCATCCGCACAGCGCGCTCGGCCGGGCCTCCCAGACCTCCTCGCGCTCGATGCGAGCGATCACCTCGGCCACCTCGCTACGCAGCGCTGCCAGCTGGTCGGGGCTGCGCTCCGAGACCCGTGTGGTGGCGCCGTGGGCGAGGTAGTGCCAGACGAGCCGGATGGGTGTGTCCGGGTGTCTCTCCTGCACGGCGAGCTGGTAGAGCGCCAGCTGTCGGTCGTCGTCGAGCCGCTTCTGGCTGGGGATGCGCCGCGAGGTCTTGAAGTCGTGGATCTCCACGGCGCCATCCCGGGCGCGCACCAGCCGGTCGATGAACCCCTGGACCCGGAACCCGTGCTCCGGGTCGCGGAAGGTGACTCGATCCTCCAGGCCGAGGGTCTCGTCGGCGTCGAACGGGTAGTGCTTGTAGTAGAAGTTGCGCACGCAGCGCTCGCCCGTCTCGAGATAGGCCCCGAGTGGCTCGCCCTCGCGCACGATGCGCACCCGGTCGGCGTCGAAGGCCTCGTCCCACAGGGCGCGGAACCGGAAGAGGACCTTCTCCACCGAGGGCACCAGCCCCCGGGCGACGAACTGGTGCAGCCGCTCCAGCACCTCGTGCACCCGCTTGCCCAGGAACGCCTCGATCGACTCGGTCTCCGCAGGGAGCTTCATCACGTAGCGGTAGTGGAAGCGCTTCGGGCAGTCCTCGAAGCAGGAGAGGCGGGAGTGACTGTAGACGGGAGGCATGCGTCTCCTGCACACGATGGCTGCGCTCGGGCCACCCGCGGGGTGGGGCGGGAGGATCTGTCCGTGGAGGAGACGCGCCGGGGGAGACGCGCCAGCGGGCAGTATACCGGACGCCCGCGGGGACGCGCTAAGCTGGGAGGCCGGCCGCGAGTCCCTGCGTACCGCTTCCGGCGCACCCTGCGGAGGATCCTCCATGCCCAACCGGCCCGACGGTCTCGACGAGGTCCTGGAGCCCACCATCGCCGCCCTCGCCCGCAGCGGGGACGATGCGCTGTCCAAGGCATGCGCCGAGGGCTGCCCCGACCTGGAGCAGGTGGTGGAGTGGACGGAGCGGGCCTGTGAGGTGGTGCTGCGCCAGCGCCAGGCTTCGGTCCTGCGCGCCGAGATCCCGGCCCTGGCAGAACGGCTCGTGCGCATCCTCGAGTCGATTCCGCTGCCGCCCGACCTCGATCCCGAGTGGGTGGCCGCCCGCTTCGTCGAGCAGCTCCCCCAGATCCGCTCCCTCCTCTCCGAGGACGTGGAGGCCGCCCACGAGGGCGACCCGGCCGCCAAGGGGTTCGCCGAGATCGTCGCCGCCTACCCCTCCATCCACGCCGTTTCCGTGCATCGCATGGCCCATGCGCTCTTCGGGCTGGGCGTGCCGGTTCTGGCCCGCATCATGTCCGAGCAGGCCCATGGCCGGACCGGGATCGACATCCACCCCGGCGCGACCATCGGCCGGCGCTTCTTCATCGACCACGGTACCGGCGTCGTGATCGGGGAGACCACGCTGATCGGCGACCGGGTCCAGCTCTACCAGGGCGTCACCCTCGGCGCGCTCTCGCCGCGCCGGGGCGAGCAGAACCGAGGCCGGAAACGCCACCCCACCATCGAGGACGACGTGACCATCTACGCCGGTGCGACCATCCTGGGCGGCGAGGCGGTGATCGGGAAGGGGAGCGTAATCGGCGGCAACGTGTGGCTCACCCACTCGATCCCGCCGAACTCGGTCGTGCAGATCAGCACCCCGCAGCAGACCGTCCGCGACAGGCAGCACGCCGGCGAGGACTGGTCGGACTGGGACATCTGATGGCGGGTCTGGGAGCGGGAAGTCGGTGGGTGCGTTTCTGCGGGACGCTCGCAGTCCTGGCGCTGCTCGTCTGTCTCGGCGCCGCGCCGGCCGGCGCGGAGCGGGGCTGGAGCATGGACCTGAGCAACGACCTGATGAGTCCGTACTGTCCAGGCCGCACCCTGAACGACTGTCCCAGTCCTCAGGCCACGAAGCTGCGCGCCTGGATCGAGGAGCAGGAGCGTCTGGGGCGCAGCCGCGAGGACGTGGAGGCCCAGGTGGAGCGGCTCTACGGGGACGTGGTGCTGTCCGCGCCTCGCGCGCAGGGCTGGGGCCTCACGGCGTACGTCGTGCCGCTGGCGGTGATCGTCCTGGGTGGCGTCGCGGTAGCCGTCGTGCTCTCGCAGCGGCAGCGCAGGACGCCGGTCCCGGCGCCCGCGGAGCTCGCAGCCGTCGATCCCGAGCTCGAGCGCATCGTCGACGAGGAGCTGCGCGCTTCGTGAAGGTCTACACGCGGCGCGGTGACGCCGGCCAGACCGATCTCTTCGGCGGACAGCGCGTGGCCAAGGACGAGCTGCGCGTCCAGGCCTACGGCGCCGTCGACGAGCTGAATGCGTGCCTGGGGGCCGCGCTGGCAGCTTCCGTCCAGGGAGACCTGGCCGGCCTCGGCCTGCGCATCCAGGGGGAGCTCTTCGAGCTGGGCGCCTACCTCGCCACGCCCGACGATCGCCAGCGCGAGAAGGCGGCGATCCCGACGCTGGGCGAGGAGGACGTGGCGCATCTCGAGGAGCGGATCGACGCCCTGGAGGACGAGCTGCAGCCGCTGAAGCGCTTCGTGCTGCCGGGTGGCACGCCGGCGGCGGCGGCGTTCCACGTGGCGCGCACGGTGTGCAGGCGGGCCGAGCGGATCTCGGTGTCTCTCGACCGCGAGGCCGGCCTGGATCCCACGCTCCTACGCTACCTGAACCGCCTGAGCGACCTGCTGTTCGTGCTGGCGCGGATCGAGAACGCCCGCCACGGAAGCGGAGACGTGGAGTGGGAGGGGCGCTGAGCCGATGTAGCGCTCCGGCGCCTCGGCCCGCCGCCGCAGCAGCGTCCCCATCACGATCCCCACCAGCAACGAGAAGAGCAGGGCGAGCCAGATTCCCTTCGCGAGCTTCACGCCAGGAGGATCGCAGACTTCTGGCGTCAGGCGAAGGGGCTGCGCGCGAGCTCCTTGCGGGAGCGCCGGTGCAGGGCTTCGAGCCGCTGGCGGAGGGGGTCGTCGCGCTTGCCTCCGCCTCGGGGGCGCGCCTCCTCGCGCACCAGGGCCTCGAAGAGGCGCACCATTCCGACCAGGTCCGAGAGCCGGATCGACTCGGGCGCGATGCGTCCACCCCGTCCGACGTTGTGGTAGTTGCCGAGGGGGAGGCACATCCCGGTGCAGGCGTACCCGAAGCGTTGGTACGCGGTGCTCTCGCAGGTGCCGCCGTCCATCAGCTTGCGCTGCCAGGCGAAGCCGGTGCCCCGGGGTCCCGCCAGCTCCTGTGCCACGGCGGAGACCGCTCGGGTGAGGGCGTCATCGAAGACGCTGGTGCGATCGCCCACGCGCACGATGGGCCCGGCGCCCTGGGGAGCCTCGGGCAGGGCCATGCTGGCCTCGATGGCCACGATGCGCGCGGCCGCCGGAAGCCGGCGATTGGCGGCGATGGCCAGCGCGCCGACGAATCCCACCTCCTCGGCGCGCGTGAAGACCCCCCGCACGTCCGCGCGCCGGCTCGGGTCGATTCGATCCACCGCGTCGAACATCGCGAGGATCGCCGCGACGCCCGCCAGGTCGTCGACGGCGCAGGCCTCGATGCGATCGCGGGCGCGGTCGAAGTGGAACCGGGGCAGGTCCCACATCCCGTAGCTGCCGCCCGGAACCGGCTCCTTCGTGTGCAGCACGATCCGCTTCTCACCGGACTTGCGGTCCAGGCGGGCGCGTTCGACCCGGGCGCGGATCTCGCCCCCCGGCGTGTGGAAGCGCGCACGGGCTCCGGGAAAGCTCGAGAGCGGGACCCCGCCCAGGAACAGGGCGTCGACCCGGTGCCCGCCCGCGCGCCGTGGCCGCGAGCGCAGCGCACGGAAGCCGGGATGGTCCATGTGCGCTGCCAGCACCAGGGGGCTGCGATTCGTGGGCACCCCGGCTCGGCGCAGCTCGAGGTTGCCATCGGGATCCTCGCGCAGGCACAGGTGGGGACGCCCGTCGGCGAACTCGCGGATCCACGCGATCACCTCGCCCTCCCGGTACGGAGCCGTGGGCCGGCTGAGGGTGGCGCGCGCCAGGCGTAGCACCGTGTCCCGTCGGATCGCCGAGCGCGCCATCAGGACTTTCGCAGGGCCTCCTCGATCTCGGCACCGATGCGGCGAACGACGGCGAAGGCGGACTCCAGCGCGTCGTCGCGAAGGCGCGCCGCCACCGCCTCGCGTCCTCCGATCGCAGCCAGGCCGAAGCTCCCGTAGCGGATCTCGAGCGACTCGAGAGCCCACGCTTCGGCGGCGCGACGTCGTCGACTCGCCAGGTCGCCTGCTTCCTCGAGGTGGCGGCGGTGGGCGTCGAGCGCTTCCACCAGCGAATCGATGCCCTGCGCGTCACGCGCCGAGACCTGCAGGACCGGCGGCGTCCAGCCGCTGTCCTGGGGTGCGGAGAGGCCGAGGCCGGCCCCCAGCTCGGCGGCCGTGCGCTCCGCCACGGCGCCGAGGTCCGCCTTGTTGACCGCGAAGACGTCGGGGAGCTCGAGGATGCCGGCCTTCATGAACTGCAGCATGTCGCCCGCCCCGGGCTGGGCCACGTAGAGGAGGGTGTCCGCCACGCTCGAGACGTCGCTCTCGGACTGGCCCACGCCGACGGTCTCGACGAAGACGCGGTCGAAGGCGGCCGCCAGCACCACGGCGCTGGCCCGGGTGGCATCGGCCAGCCCGCCCAGGCGCTCGCGTGCGGCCATGGAGCGGAAGAAGACCCCGGTGTCGGCCCCGCGCGAGCCCATGCGGATGCGGTCGCCGAGGAGTGCACCGCCGCTGCGGCGGCTCGAAGGGTCCACCGCGATGACGCCCACCGTCTCGCCCCGCGCGCGCAGGAAGCGCACCAGGCCGTCGAGGAGGGTGGACTTCCCGGCTCCCGGCGCGCCCGTCATGCCCACGCGAGCCGCGCCGGGGAAGGGGAGCCGGCGCTCCAGGGCGTCGAGGAGCTCGAAGGCGGCAGCGCGGCGCTCGGGGCGCGCGTCGTCCACCAGGTTCAGGGCGTCTGCGACGGCGTCGCGCTCCCGGTCCAGGAGGCGAGCCGCGAGCTCACGCGGCAGCGGCGCTCTCCGCCACCACGTCCACGATCTCGCCCATGATGCGCGCCATGTCGAAGTCCTTGGGCGTGTAGACACGGCGCACGCCCGCCGCGCGCAGGGTCTCCGCGTCCTCCTCCGGAATGATGCCTCCCACCACCACGGGAAGGTGGTCGAGGCCGCGCGTCGCGAGCTCCTTCAGGACGTCGAGGACCAGCACGCCGTGGGAGCCGGAGAGGATCGAGAGCCCGATCACGTGTACGCCCTCGTCGCGCGCCGACTGTGCGATCTCCTGGGGCGTGAGCCGGATCCCCTCGTAGACCACCTCCATCCCGACGTCGCGTGCCTTCACCGCGATCTGCTCCGCGCCGTTGCTGTGACCGTCGAGCCCGGGCTTGCCGACCAGGATCTTGATGCGGCGGCCGAGGTCCCGGGAGAGCTCGTCCACCCGCTGCCGGGTCTCCGCGCCGGATTCCCGCTGGGCCACGGGGCGGTCCGCCACGCCCGTGGGCGCGCGGTACTCGCCGACGATCTCGCGCAGGACGTCGGCCCACTCTCCCGTGGTCACCCCGGCGTGGGCCGCGCGGATCGAAGGCGGCATCACGTTGCCGCCCTGCTTGAGCACGTCGCGCAGGTTCTGGAGCGCGGCCTCCACATCGGCCTGGCTGCGCCGGGAGCGGAAGGCCTCCAGGCGCTCGATCTGCTCTCGCTCGGCCGACTCGTCGACCTTGAGAATCGACTGGTCGCCCTCGACCAGCGGCGAGGGCTCGGTCTCGGTGAAGCGGTTCACGCCCACCACGGTGATGTCGCCGGACTCGATCGCGCGGAGCCGCTGGGACTGGCTCTCGACCAGCTGGCGCTTCATGTAGGCATTCTCGATGGCTGCGACGGCGCCGCCCATCTCGAGCACCTTCTCCAGCTCCGCCAGGGACTCCTCCATGAGGGCGCGGGTGCGCGCCTCGACCACCCGGGAGCCGTCGAAGAGGTCCTCGTGCTCGAGGAGGTCGGTCTCGTAGGCGAGGACCTGCTGGATGCGGAGCGACCACTGCTGGTCCCAGGGTCGCGGCAGGCCCAGGGCCTCGTTCCAGGCGGGAAGCTGCAGGGCCCGGCAGCGGGCCTTCTTGGACATCGTCACCCCGAGGGTCTCCAGCACGATGCGGATCACGTTGTTCTCGGGCTGCGCCTCGGTCAGGCCCAGGCTGTTCACCTGCACGCCGTAGCGGAAGCGGCGCGCCTTGGGATCGTCGACGCCGTAGCGCTCGCGCGTGAGCTCGTCCCAGATCTCGGTCATCGCACGCGCCTTGCAGATCTCCTCCACGAAGCGGATTCCCGCGTTGAGGAAGAAGGAGATCCGCGCGACCACGCGCGGAATCGCCTCGGCGGGGACGTCGTCCCGGGCGGCCACCGCGTCGAGCACGGCCACGGCGGTGGCCATGCTGTAGGCGATCTCCTGGGCCGGCGTGGCTCCCGCCTCCTGCAGGTGGTAGGAGCACACGTTGATCGGGTTCCACTTGGGGATCTCGTCCACCGTGTACGCGACCATGTCGCTGATCAGGCGCAGGGAGGGCTCGGGGGGGAAGACGTAGGTCCCCCGCGAGAGATACTCCTTGACGATGTCGTTCTGGGTGGTGCCCTGGAGCAGCTTCGGATCGGAGCCCTGGCGCTCGGCGACGGCGACGAGGAGCGAGAGCAGCCACGCCGCGGTCGCATTGATCGTCATGGAGGTGTTCATCTGCTCGACCGGGATGTCGCGGAAGAGCGTCTCCATGTCCTCGACGTGGCCGATCGGGACGCCGACCTTGCCCACCTCACCGCGAGCGAGCGGGTGATCCGAGTCGTAGCCGGTCTGGGTGGGCAGATCGAAGGCTACCGAGAGCCCCGTCTGTCCCTTGGCCAGATTCGTCCGGTAGAGGGTGTTGCTGGCTTCCGCCGACGAGTGTCCGGAGTAGGTCCGGAAGACCCAGGGGCGATCGCGATGCGGTGTGTCGGACATCAGAGGGCCTCGCAAGTATGCGATAAACCTAACGAACGCGGTTCGCCGCGGCAAACGAGGGCTATCGTGAGGAGCCGTGAGCGAGTTCTTCTTCCGCCTCACGCCCGACCACGTCCTCGCCGCCGTCGAGGCCGGAGGATTCCTCCCCAGCGGCCACTGCGCGGCACTGAACAGCCTCGAGAACCGGGTCTACGACGTGCGCCTCGAGGACGGCTCCCACCTGGTGGCCAAGTTCTACCGGCCCGGGCGCTGGACCCGCGAGGCGATCCTCGAAGAGCACCGCTTCCTGGCCCAGCTGCGGGACGAGGAGATCCCGGTGTGCGTCCCGCTCGAGTTCCCGGACGGGTGCACCCTGCACGAGGAGGCCGGGATCCTCTACGCGGTCTGGCCCCGCACCGGAGGGCGTGCGCCCGACGAGCTGTCGGACGAGTCGCTGGCAAGCCTGGGTCGCCTCCTGGCTCGCATCCACAACGTCGGCGCGGCGCGCGACGCGCCCGAGCGGTGGCGTCTCACCAGCGCGCACTTCGTGCGCGACCCCCTGCGCATCCTCCAGGAGCGGCTGCCGCCCTCGTGCGCGGGGCGCTACCGCCGCGCCGCCCTGCGCGTGGCCGAGATCTACGACGAGCGGTCTCGGGGAGTGCCGTTGCACCGCATCCACGGTGACTGTCATCTGGGCAATCTGCTGCGTGGCGACCTTGGCTTCTTCTTCCTCGACTTCGACGACTTCGTGGTGGGGCCGGCGGTGCAGGACATCTGGATGCTGACTCCCGGACGCGACGCGGAAGGGCTTCGGCAGCGCAGCGTCCTGGTCGAGGGCTATCGCGAGTTCCGCGACTTTCCTGCGCGCTGGCTCCTCCTGGCCGAGACCCTGCGCGCGATGCGCTTCGTCCACTACGCCGCCTGGATCGCGCGGCGCTGGGAGGATCCGGCCTTTCCGCGGACCTTCCCCCACTTCGGGACCGAGGAGTACTGGCAGCGTGAGACGAGTGACCTCGAGGAGCAGCTCGAGTGGATCGAGTCGGGCGGTGCCGAAGGGGGCGGCGGGGGAGGGGACGCCGGCGGGAACGCTGGCGGCGGCGCGAGTGTCGCCGACGAGCCGACCAACCGGGACTTCTTCTGGGATCTCCGGGCTGCGACCCCTCCTCCCCCTGCCTGATCCGCGCCGGCCGTCCCTGGCTGTGCCATCCTGGCGCGTCGTGCCGATCCATGCTCTCGATCACGTGGTCATCGCCGTGCGCGACCTCGCCGGCGCGACCGACCAGATGTCCAGCCTGCTCGGGCGGTCGCCTTCATGGCGCGGCGAGCATCCGGAGCAGGGGACCGCCAACACGCTCTACCGGCTGGAGAACACCTATGTGGAGCTGATGGCGCCGCGCGGTGAGGGGCCGATCGGGCGAGGTCTGGGCGGACATCTGGCGGAGCAGGGCGACGGCGTCTTCGCGCTGGCCTTCGCCGTGGACGATGCGCCGGCCTTCGCCGCGGAGCTGCGTGCGCGAGGCGTCGCCGCCGGCGAGCCCCGGGACGGGAGCGGGCGCGACGAGCACGGGGCCGAGCGCCGCTGGTGCACCGTCTTGCTGCCCCCCGACGCCAGTCGCGGCGTCACGGTCTTCGCGATCGAGCATCGCTCCGGAGAGCTTCCCGAGTGCGCGCCCGACGCCGACCCGGGAGCCGCGGTGGCGGCCCTCGATCACGTGGTGCTCTTCAGCGACGATCTCGAGGCCGCGCGTCGCTTCTACGGCGAGACCCTCGGGATCCGGCTGGCCCTGGACCGCGTCTTCGAGAAGCGCGGGCAGCGCATCCTCTTCTTCCGCAGCGGCGGGACGACCGTCGAGGTGGTGGGTCCCGCCGAGCCGCCCGAACAGCCGGACGGTCGCGACCGGCTCTGGGGCCTCGCCTGGCGGGTGGCCGATGCGGAGGGCGCCCGCGACCGCCTCGCGGGGCACGGCTTCGACGTCTCTCCGCTGCGGCCCGGCGCCAAGCCGGGGACCCGGGTGTGCACGGTCCGGGGCGATCCGTGCGGGGTGCCCACCCTGGTGATCGGACCCGGCGACGGGAGCTAGCCGGCGGCCTCACGGTCGGGGAGGCCGCTTCCCCGCTGCGCTAGCCTGTGGCATGGCCGAAACGCTCCCCCCCGGCACCGCGGCGGTCCCCGAGAACCTCGAGGAGGCCATCCTCGAGCTGAAGGAGGAGCGCAACGCCGTCATCCTGGCCCACTACTACCAGGAGGACGACATCCAGGATCTCGCCGACGTGGTCGGCGATTCCCTCGTCCTGGCACGCGCCGCCCAGCAGGTCGACCGCGACGTGATCGCCTTCTGCGGCGTCCACTTCATGGCCGAGACCGCCAAGATCCTGAACCCCGAGCGCACGGTCGTGATGCCCGATCTCGAGGCCGGCTGCTCGCTGGCGGAGGGCTGTCCGGCCGACGAGTTCGCGAAGTTCGTGGCGGAGCACCCCGGCGCGACGGTGATCACGTACATCAACTCGAGCGCCGAGGTGAAGGCCCTCTCCGACGTGATCTGCACCTCCTCGAACGCTGCGCGCATCGTGAAGCACTTCGAGGGCGAGCCGATCGTGTTCGCTCCCGACCGGCATCTGGGACGCTGGGTCTCGAAGGAGTCGGGCCGCGACGATCTGGCCATCTGGCCGGGCACCTGCATCGTGCACGAGCAGTTCAGCGCCAAGGAGCTGGCCAAGCTGAAGATGCGCCACCCGGACGCCGAGGTGCTCGCCCATCCGGAGTGCGAGGAGGCGGTTCTCGACCAGGCGGACCTGATCGCCTCCACCAGCGGCATCATCCAGCGCGCGGTGGAGAGCCCGGCGAAGACCCTGATCATCGCCACCGAGGACGGCGTCTTCCATCAGATCCTCGAGAAGGCGCCGGACAAGGAGCTGATCCAGGCACCGGGGATGGACGAGAGCTGCGCCTGCAACCGCTGCCCCTACATGCGCCTCAACACCCTCGAGAAGCTCTATCTCTGCCTGCGCGACCTGAAGCCGGAGGTCACCCTGCCCGAGGATCTCCGCGTGAAGGCCCTGCGTCCGATCCAGCGCATGCTCGAGCTTTCCTAGATCCCGTCATCCCGATCGGAGACCCCATGCCGCGAATCCGCCAGGTGCCCCGCGCCGAGGCCCCGGCCGACGTCCAGACGATCTACGACATGCTGTTCGGGGACCGCGACCCGGTCGCGGAGCCGGGGACGGCGACCGGAACGCCCGGGAACTGGTGGACCTGCTTCGCGGTGGTGCCGGACTGCTTTCGCCACGCGGTGGCGGGATTCGGCTTCTATCGCAGCCCCGACCGCAAGCTCGATCCCGGACTCCGAGAGCTCGGGCAGCTTCGCGCCGGCTGGCTGCGCGAGAGCCACTTCGTCTTCTCCCAGCACTGCAAGGCGGCGCGCGACGTGGGCCTCAGCGAGGCCCAGATCGAGGCGGTTCCCGCCTGGGCCAACGCGGACTGCTTCGACGCCGTGCAGCGCGCAGTGCTGGCCTACACGGACGAGCTGGTCGGCCAGAACGGCCGCGTCTCCGACGCGACGTTCGACGATCTGAAGGCGCACCTGTCCGACGAGGAGATCCTCGAGCTCACCTACATCACGGCGCTCTACGAGATGCACGCGATCATGTGTCGTGCCCTGAAGCTCGAGTACGACGACGTGCCCGAGCGGCTGGTCGAGGTGCCCGCGCCCGAGGGCGGCGGGGCGGCCGACTTCATGAGCGGAGTGGGGCGCCCCGACGAGGGTTAGCGCTGCCCATCCCGCTCGCGGGGCGGGGGCCGTCGGCGCCCGCCTAGAGCCGCACCCGGCCGCGTCCGCTGACGAGCGGCAGGTCCGCCCCCGAGAAGAGCCCCGGCGGGGCGTCGCACAGCCAGGGGATGGCCGACACGATGCGGGCCGCCGCCGTGGTGTTGCCGCCGGCCACGTGGTCGCCGGCGGCGTCCTCGCTCTCGAGGGTCATCGTCAGGTTGGGGCGTCCGGTGATCCGCACGCGGTGGAAGCCCATGCCCTCGGCCTTCTCCCACTGGGGTGCGGTGTCGGCGACGATGCGCGTGACGTGCTCCACGACGATCACCGGCCGGCCACCCGAGATCCCCTGCACCTCGAAGCGGAAGGCGCCCTGGGTGCCCGCGGCGAAGGAGCCCGCGGCCGTATCCACGTCCCGCTCCAGGGCGTGGCGCTCGATCACCTCGCGCACCTCCTCGAGCTCGATCTCCAGCGCCTCGGCCAGGGCGCGGATCGAGCCGCCCCAGGTGGAGGCGGGCACGCCGGGCAGGAGCATCAGCGGCGTCTCGTCCATCGACGAGCCGAAGCCGATGATCGCCTTCACCGCCTCGGGAACGTCGTAGGTGGCGTAGTCGAAGTTCTCGATGATGCGGATCTCGTCGATCTCCGCGCACACCCCGGACAGCACCAGGGGCAGGAGGTCCATCGCGAAGCCGGGGTCGATGCCGGAGCTGAGGAAGCTGCTGCCGCCGGCGGCGCACGCCTGGGCGAAGCGATCGCGCAGCGCGGGATCCGCCGTGGGCGGATGCAGCAGGCCGTAGAGCCCCGCGGTGACCACGTTGGCGCCCCCTGCCAGGGCCGCGAGCATCTCGGCGTGGGCTTCCTGGGGCCGGAAGTCCTGGTTGGAGGCGTAGACGAGGGCGTCGGGCTTCGCCGCCATGACCGCCGCGGCGTCTCGCGTGGCGCGAACGCCGGTGGGCTCGGCGCCCACCAGCTCGCCCGCATCGCGCCCTTCCTTCTGCGCGGAGTGGACGATTACGCCGACCAGCTCCAGATCGGGATGGGCGAGGACGGTGCGGATCGCCGGCACGCCGACGTTGCCCGTCCCCTGGACGACGACCCGCCGCGCCACGGCGGTCAGGCGAGGTCTTCGGCGCTGAAGCCGTAGGCCTCGGCGAGCTCGGCTTCCTTGCGGGCCAGGAGCTTCGCGGTCTCCACCATCACCTTGCACTGCTTGTAGGTGGCGTCGTCCTGCATCTTGCCGTCGATCATCACGCAGCCGGCGCCGTCGCCCATCTCGTCCATGACCCGCTTCGCCCAGCGGACCTCGTCCACCGGCGGGGTGAAGACCTTCTTGGCGATCTCGATCTGGCTCGGGTGGATCGACCAGGCACCGACGCAGCCGAGCAGGAAGGCCGCCCGGAACTGGTCCTCGCAGGCGACGGCGTCCTTGATGTCTCCGAAGGGTCCGTAGTACGGGTAGATCCCGTTGGCGGTGCAGGCGTCCACCATGCGAGCCAGGGTGTAGTGCCAGGGATCCTGCTGGGCGGTGATGCGGGTCGCGTCCGGGTTCTCCGGGTCCGGATCCGTGCGCACCAGGTAGCCCGGGTGGCTGCCTCCCACGCGCGTGGTCTTCATGCGCCGGCTGGCCGCCAGGTCGGCGGGTCCGAAGGAGATTCCCTGCATGCGCGGGCTCGCGGCGCAGATGGCCTCCACGTTGGCGACGCCCTGGGCCGTCTCGAGGATGGCGTGCAGCAGGATGGGTCGCTCGATTCCGGCGCGCGCCTCGAGCTGCGCCACGAGCTGGTCCACGTAGTGTATGTCCCACTCGCCCTCGATCTTGGGCAGCATGATCACGTCGAGCTGGCTCCCGATCTCGGTGACCAGGGTGGTCAGGTCGTCGAGGATCCAGGGGCTGTCCAGGCTGTTCACGCGGGTCCAGAGCTGGGCTCCTCCCAGGTCGGTGCTCTGGGCGATCTTCACCAGGCCCTCGCGTGCGGCCACCTTGTTGTCCACCTGGACGGCGTCCTCGAGATTGCCGAGCACCACGTCCGACCTCGCGGCGAGGCCTGGCACCTTCGTCGCCATCTTCGGATTGGACGGGTCGAAGAAGTGGATCATCCGGGAGGGGCGGTAGGGCACCTGCATGAGCGGCTGCGGGGCGCCGATCGCCTTGGGCTTGAAGAAGTCCTTGGGGGAACGCATGGGAGCCTCCTAGCTGGCGTACAGCTTGACCACCTGGACCTTGCCCTCCGGTGCGGCCTCCAGACACAGGTCGCAGAGGACGCACTCGTCCAGGTTCTCTTCCAGGATCTCGACGCCGGCATCGCCCGCCTTGAAGATGCTGACGGGGCAGACCTCCTCCAGCTTCTTCGCGATCTCGACATCCTTGGCGACGTCGTCGGCGACTGTGACGTTGATGAATAGACCGGGCATGGGTGGTTCTCCGTCATCCTTGCCGGCTGGGCCGCTTCGCGGCGCGCAGCCGGGCTTCGCTCGCCTCACGGCAGGCCAGGCGCGATGGCCTCACTGCGTGCTCGCTCGGCTCGCCTGCATTCTCGCCTTGATCAACGCCGGGATCTCCTCGATGCGCTCCGCGACGGAGATCCCCGCCGCCTCCATGCGGGCGATCTTCTCGGCGGTGGTGTCTTCCTTGCCCTCGACGATGGTGCCGGCGTGGCCGAAGCGCATGCCCTTCATCTCGTCCATGAAGCGGCCGGCCATGAAGGCCACGACGGGGAGCCGCGAGTCGTTCTCGCGCACCCACTCGGCCAGCTCGGCCTCCATGCGCCCGCCCGGCTCGGAGTAGATGGCGATCGCCTCGGTGTCCGGATCGGCCTCGAAGAGCGGCATCAGCTCCGCGTAGGTGGTGCCGACGATCGCGTCGCCCCCGATCGAGACGCAGGTCGACTGTCCCAGGCCGGCCGCGGTGAGCGTCGAGGCGATCTCGGTGGTCATGCCGCCGGAGCGGGACATGATGCCCACGTTCCCCTTGCGATAGGCCTGGCGGGTGTTGGCCGCCGGGCCGCCCACGCCGCCCATCTTGGCTTCGTCCGGCGAGATGATGCCCAGGCAGTTGGGGCCGATGATGCGCGCGCCACGCAGCTTCGCGAGCTCCACCGCCTGGGCCACGTCCTTGCGCGGCACGTTCTCGGTCACGACGACCAGGAGCTTCACCCCGTTCTCGATCGCCTCGAAGCAGGCGTCCTTCACGAAGCCGGGCGGTACCGAGACGATCGCGCCCTCGACCGTGTCGTGAGCCTTCACCACGTCGCGCACCGAGTCGTAGACCGGAACCCCGTAGACGTCGCGCCCCGCGCGGCCGGGCGTGACCCCCGCCACGATGGTGGAGCCGTAGTCGAGGTTCTCGCGAGTCAGGTTGACCGCCTCGCGTCCGGTGATGCCCTGGATCAGGAAGCGCGTGTCCTTGGAGATCAGGATCGACATCTACGCGGCCCCCATCTTCGCCACGGCCTTGCCCGCGGCCTCGTACATGGACACCGAGCGGTCGCAGTACTCGACGCCGTACTTCTCCAGGATCTTGAACCCCTCCTCCTCCCAGGCGCCGGGGATGCGGAAGATGGTGATCACCTCGGCCGGGTCCTTGCCGGACTCGATGCAGCCCTTGATCACTCCGCGCGCGACGATGTCGACGCGGGTGTTGGAGACCACGTTCATCATCACCGCGATCTTCTCCACACCGGGCTTCGAGAGGATCAGCTTGGTCAGCTCGCAGGCCTTCTTGACGCTCGGGTTGCCGCCGATCTCGCAGTAGTTGGCGGGCTTGCCGCCGTGGTTGCGGACCGCGTCGAAGAGGGTGAGGGAGCCTCCGCCGGCGCCGATCACCAGGCCCAGGTTGCCGTCGAACTGCACCACGTTTCCCGCCACCCCGCGATGGTCGGCCTCGTTGACCTTCCGCCCGGCGATCTCGAACTCGGTGGGCTCGCGGGCCTGCCGGGTCTCGTCCTCGCCGATGCCCAGCTCCGCGAGGAGCGTCTTGTGCCGCCGGCGGGCCTCGGCCTCCAGGTCCAGGTGCCCGTCCAGCACGATGAAGCGGCCGTCCTCGAGCCTGGCGAGCGGGTTGATCTCCGCCAGGGTCAGGTCGTAGTCCAGGAAGAGCTTCATCAGCTCGAAGACGATCGGGGTGAGCCGGTTCAGGTCGCTCCCCGTCACGCCCACATCGGCGATCGCCTCCTTGGCGATGCGCGGGGTCAGCGGCAGGATCGTCGAGAAGTGGGTCTTGGAGACGTGCTCCGGGTGCTTCTCGGCCACCTCCTCGATGTCGATCCCGCCCATGTCGCTGAAGAGGAGCACGGGCAGCTTGCGCCGTCCGTCCCAGGTGACCGAGACGAAGTACTCCTGGGCGACCGGGGTCTTCTCTTCGACGAGGACCGCCCGGCACTTCTGGTCGTTCACCAGGATCGGCTCGATGGCCTCGTAGAGGGCGGGGCACTCGTCGGGGGTGTCGGCGAACTTGACCGCGCCGGCCTTCATGCGGCCGCCCGAGAGCACCTGGCTCTTCAGGACGACGGGGCCGCCGATCTCCTCGGCCGCCCGCTTCGCCTCCTCCGGCGAGCGGGCCAGCGAGCCCTTGCCGAGCGGAAGGCCGCGCTGCCGGAAGAGGGCCTTGGATTCGTACTCGTAGAAGCGCATGCGGGACCTCGCCGGACGCCGCCTGCAGGCCGGGGCTTCCGGCGCCGGGGGTCCGCGCTAAGGCCGCGAACAGTATTGCTTCGCGCCTGCGCCTTCAAGCGGGACAGGCGGTCTTCCGGGGGCCCCTGGACGCCATCCAGTTGCTACGATCCCGCGACCCGCCGCCCCCGAGGGCGGAGTCCACACAGACTCGAGCAACCGGAGCATCCACATGAAGACCCGCGCCTACGCCATCACCGCCGAAGCCATCGAGGCCGAGAAGAACCGTGTCGGCGGCGACCTCTCCCAGGTGGACGTCGCCAACGTGATCGCCCTGGACGACCTCGAGCTGCGGGATCCCGGGCCCCGGGACGTCCATCTCAAGATCCTCGCCGCCTCGGGTGAGCACAACGTGGACCACGCGGCGCTGGCGGACACCATCAACATCACCGAGAGCCGCGGCGGCAAGATCTACCCGGGGAACTCGGCCCTCGGCGAGGTGGTGGGCATCGGCTCCGAGGTGACGAAGTTCGAGGTGGGTGACATCGTGCTCACCCACTGCAACGGCGACCCGGACCCCTTCGGCTTCCCGCTCCGCATCTGGGGCTACGACATGCCGGACTCGATCGGCTGGTACGCCAAGGACGCGGTGGTCGAGGACTGGCAGCTGGTGAAGGCGCCCCTGGACTGCGGGCTCGACCTCTGGCAGATGGCGGCGCTCCCGCTGCGCGCGCCGACGGCCTATCACCTGTGGCGCCGTGCCCTCGGCATCTACCGCGTCAAGGTCACCCGCGAGCAGCAGTCGATCCTCAACGTGCTGTCCTTCGGCGGCGGGGTCGGCGAGCTCTTCCTCATGAACGCCAAGGCCGAGGGCCACAACGCCTTCTTCTGCTCGGGCAGTCCGGCCCGTCGCGAAGCCCTCGAGAAGCTCGGCATCGTCGGGATCGATCAGAAGGCCTTCAACCGGTTCGCGGACAAGGGTGACGTGAAGGCATTCTCCGGGGAGGTGAAGAAGCTGACCGACGGGGTGGGCATGCACATCGTCTGCGACATGCTGCGCGGCCCGGTCTGGCCGGCGGGCTTCGCCGCCTCGGCGCGCCAGGGTGTCAACGTGTCGGCCGGATGGCAGCTGTCGCAGGTCATCGAGTACAACTCGACGGTGGCCTCGGTGAAGCAGCTCACCATCGACCACACCCACTACGAGACCCTGATCGGCATCGAGGCGGCGACCGAGATGTACGGCTCCGTCTACAAGCCCACGATTCACGACGAGGTCTACGCGTTCGAGGATCTGCCGCGGGCCTTCGAGGAGATGCACCAGAACACGCAGACGGGCATCCCGATCCTGCGCATCGCCGACGACATGCCTGCCTCGGTGAAGCACCTGATCCCGTAGCCGCCGCCGGGAGGGGAGGGTGATGCGGAGCGCGCGCCGCATCCTGCTGGGAACGGTGCTCGCCGTCTGCCTGCCCCTGGCGTGCTGGGTGGACGTCTTCGGCGGGCTCGCCTCCGCGCAGCTCGAGCGCGGCATCCGGCCGCCCGAGCGCCCGGCGCCGCGGGCCGCGGACGCGCGACGGGTGATCCTGGTCTCGATCGACGGACTGGCGCCCTACGTCATGTCGCAGGTGCAGACACCGACCCTCGACCGGCTGATGGCCGAAGGGGTGGTGGCGCGGCGGGCGGAGACCATCGTTCCGAGCAACACGATGCCCACCCACACCAGCATGATCTCGGGACTGCGGCCGGAGGGGCACGGGGTCCTCTGGAACCGCTACGAGCCCTGGCGACGCATCACGACGACCACCCTGTTCACGCTGTGCCGCGAGAACGGGCTCCGTTGCGGCCTGTTCGCCGGGAAGAGGAAGTTCGCCCACTTCGCCGAGCACGAGCCCGGCGTGGAGCGCTGGGCGCACGGAGAGAACGGCGCGGCGGTCTGGGCGGCCGCCCGGGCCTACCTGTCCGAGCGCGATCCCCACTTCACGATGATCCACATCGCCGAGGTCGACTGGTCCGGGCACGCGCACGATTGGGGCAGCGCGGAGCAGAAGGCGGCCATTCGCGAGGTCGACGCCGACCTGGGTCGCTTCCTCGAGTGGGCGGAAAAGACGGGAAGCGGTCGCCTGGCGGCGATCGTCACGTCCGACCACGGCGGGCACGACGGGCGCCACGGAACGGACGACCCCCGCGATGTGGAGATCCCGTGGATCCTGTGGGGTGAGGGAATCGCCCCCGGTGTGGTCGACGGCGTGGTCTCGACCGTGGACACCGGGCCGACGGTGCTGCGGCTCCTCGCCCTGCCGGTTCCGCCCGGCTGGACCGGACGCCCCCGCCCCTGACCCGGCGGAGGAGCTGAACACGGCGTCTCCGCGAAGAGCGGCGCGCTGTCCTGGTCTGTCGTGTAGACGACATCGCCCAGGGCGTTGTCTGCCCCGTACGGGTTGCAGTGGACCTGGATCTTGTTGTCGAGGATCGCGGTCAGGTAGAGATGCGCTCGTCGCTGACCGTGCGGCCGGGTGAGTGCTCCGGGCGTTCGGGCGCGCGATGTGGCAACTGGATCGGGGGGTTCCGCAAACAGGGGCCTCCCGCGAGGCGCCTGCTATAGTGCGGCGCCGTGAAGATCTCAGCCCCCCGGGAGACCGCCGCCGCCGAGCGGCGGGTGGCACTGACTCCGGACGCCGCTCGCATCCTCGTGCGTGCCGATCTGGAGGTGGTCGTGGAGTCGGGCGCCGGCCTGATGGCCGGGTTCCCCGACTCCGCCTACGAGAAGGTCGGTGCTCGTCTGGGCACCCTGGACGAGGTGCTGGCCTCGGACGTGGTGGCCGTCGTGCACGGCGATCCGGCCTGGTTCGAGCGGATCGGCGAGGAGCGACTCCTGGTGGGCCTGCTGCGGCCGCTCGACCGCCCGGAGTACACCAGGGCGCTGGTGGAGCACCGGGTGACGGCCTTCGCCATGGAGCTGATGCCGCGCATCACGCGTGCCCAGTCGATGGACGCGCTGTCGTCCCAGGCCAACCTGGCCGGCTACCGCGCCGTCCTGGTGGGCGCCGCGGGCATGCAGAAGGTCTATCCGATGATGGTGACGGCGGCCGGGACCATCTCGCCGGCCAAGGTGCTCGTGCTGGGCGCCGGCGTGGCCGGCCTCCAGGCCATCGCCACGGCGCGCCGACTCGGTGCCATCGTCGAGGCCTACGACGTTCGCCCCGCCGTCAAGGAGCAGGTCGAGAGCCTGGGCGCCCGCTTCGTCGAGCTGGACCTCGAGACCGAGGGCGCCGAGGATGCCGGCGGCTACGCGAAGGCCCAGAGCGACGAGTTCCTGCAACGCCAGCGCGAGCAGCTCGGCAAGCGCGTCGCCGCCGCGGATCTGGTGATCACCACGGCCCTGGTTCCCGGCCGTCCGGCGCCGCTCCTCGTGGAGGAGTCGGCGGTCCGCGCGATGAAGCCCGGGTCCTGGGTGGTGGATCTGGCCGCCGAGACCGGCGGCAACTGTGCCCTGACCCGCCCCGACGAGATCGTCGACGTCGATGGCGTGACGGTTGCGGGGCCGACGAACCTGCCCAGCGAGGCGGCCCACGACTCGAGCAACATGTACGCGAAGAACGTCGTCACCTTCCTCCAGCACCTGATCGACGACGATGGTGGGATCGAGCTCGACATGGAGGACGAGATCACGTCCGGCGCGCTGCTCACCCACCGGGGCGCCGTCTGGAACGAACGCGTCAAGGGCCTGCTCGAGGGAGGCAGCTGATGCTCGACGATCCCGCCGTGGCCATGACCATCCTGGTGCTCTCCCTGCTGATCGGCTGGGAGGTCATCTCGAAGGTCCCGCCGCTTCTGCACACGCCGCTCATGTCCGGCTCCAACGCGATCTCCGGGATCACGATCGTCGGAGCGATCATGGCGGCGGGAGCCGCCAGCGTGACCGAGTCGAGCTGGCTGGGCTTCGTCGCGATCGTGTTCGCCACGATCAACGTGGTGGGTGGCTTCCTGGTCACCAACCGCATGCTCGGAATGTTCAAGAAGAAGGACTGAACGTGACCGAGCTGACCTATATCCAGTTCGCCTACCTGGCTGCGGCGACCCTGTTCATCATCGGCCTCAAGGCCCTCGGCTCGCCGCGCACCGCGCCGCGCGGGAACCTGATGGCCTCGATCGGCATGGGGATCGCCATCGTCGCGACCCTCGTGATGCGGGACGTGGTCAACTACCCGATGATCCTCGGCGGCGTCGTCGTCGGGTCGATCATCGGGATGCTCCTCGCCACCCGCATCCAGATGACGGCGATGCCCCAGATGGTGGCGCTCCTCAACGGCTTCGGCGGCGGCGCCTCCCTGCTGGTCGCGTCGGCCGAGCTCCTCAAGGGTACGGTGGCGCCCCTGTCGGTGCCGTCGATCGCCATCGTGGTCGGCGCCCTGATCGGCGCGGTCACCTTCACGGGCAGCATCATCGCCTTCCTCAAGCTCCAGGAGCTGATGCGCGGCCAGCCCATCGTCTACCCGGGCCAGCAGTTCGTGAACGGCCTGCTGGGCCTGGGCGTGCTGGGTCTGTGCGGGCTGGTGGCGATGCAGCCGGACCAGCTCCCCGCCTACGCGGCGGTGCTGGGGATCGCCCTCGTGCTGGGCGTCACCCTGGTGATCCCGATCGGCGGGGCCGACATGCCCGTCGTGATCTCGCTGCTGAACTCGTACTCGGGCCTCGCCGCCTGCGCGACGGGCTTCGTGCTCGGCAACAGCGGTCTGGTGATCAGCGGATCGCTGGTCGGTGCGTCCGGGATCATCCTGACGAAGATCATGTGCGACGCCATGAACCGCTCGCTCACCAACGTGCTCTTCGGCGCCTTCGGTGCCGTCGACACGAGCGCTGCGGCCACCGGCGCCGTCGAGACCCGCACGGCCAAGGCCTACACCGCGGACGATGCGGCGATCGTCTTCAACTCGGCCCGCTCGGCGATCATCGTCCCCGGCTACGGGATGGCCGTCGCCCAGGCCCAGCACGCGGTGCGTGAGCTGATGGACGACCTCGAGGGGCGCGGTGTGAAGACCCGCTTCGCGATCCACCCGGTGGCCGGCCGCATGCCGGGCCACATGAACGTGCTCCTCGCGGAGGCCAACGTCCCCTACGACAAGCTCGTGGAGATGGACGACATCAACCCGGAGTTCCCGGAGTGCGACGTGGCCCTCGTGCTCGGCGCCAACGACGTCGTCAACCCGGACGCGCGCACCGCCGAGGACAGCCCGATCTACGGGATGCCCATCCTCAACGTGGACCAGGCGGGCCAGGTGCTGGTGATCAAGCGCTCGATGAACCCGGGCTTCGCAGGCATCCAGAACCCGCTCTTCTTCCTCGACAACACGATGATGGTCTTCGGCGACGCCAAGGAGACCGTGCTCGGCATCGTGGAGGCGATGAAGGACCTGTAGCGGGGCGGGTTCGGGTGGGCGTCAGCCCTGCCGGGCGCGCTCTCTTCGGGAGAACTCGTCCACCAGCGCACGGGGGCCGGCGGCCATGCCGCGGTCGATGAGGGTCCTGGGCTGGTTGTAGATGCGGGGGGCGCCGTCGAAGTCGAGGTAGACGCCGCCGGCCTCGCGGACGAGGACGTCGCCGGCGCAGACGTCCCACTCGTTCTTCGGGGCCACCGAGACGTTCAGGTCGCCGTCGCCGCAGGCGATGCAGGCCAGCTTCCAGGCGATCGAGCCGACCGGGCGCAGGTCCTTGAACCAGCCGTCGTAGGGATCGAACTGGTTGCGCGAGATCTCGGTCCGGCTGGCGATCACGGACGTCTCGGCCAGCGAGGCGACCGACGAGACCCGTACGCGCTCGCCGTCCCGGAAGGTGCCGCCGCCGCGGGTGGCCCACACGGCGACGCCGGCGGGCGGGTTCAGGATCACCCCGACCACCGGCTCGCCGTCCTCGACCAGCGCGATGGACGCGCAGAACTCCGGGATCTCGGCCACGAACTCCTTGGTCCCGTCCATGGGGTCGACGATCCAGACGCGGCTCTTCTCGAGCCGGCTGGGATCGTCGACCGTCTCCTCGGAGAGAAGCGCGTCGTCGGGGAAGGCGCCGCGGATGTGGCGCGCGATGGTCGCGTCGCTCTCCAGGTCGGCCTGGGTGAGGGGATTGTCCTCGGACTTCTCCCAGTGCTCGCGGTCACCCGCGTAGTGGCGGTTCAGCACCTCGCCGGCCTCCCGGGCCGCGGCCAGGGCCACCTCGAGCTCTCTCTCGTAGGGCATGGCGGGGCAGTATACTGCTCGCCGTGAGTACGCAATCCGTCGAGCTGGGGGCGCTGGCGGAGGCCAGCGGGGGCGGGGCCGCGCCGGGGGTCGTGCTGATCCCGGACGTCTGGGGTCTCTACGACCACTATCACGACCTCGCGAGCCGGCTGGCGGCGGAGGGCTTCACGGTGCTGGCCGTGGACCTCTACCGGCGCATCGGCGGGAAGCCACCGATCGAGACTCCCGCCGAGGCCATGACCTGGATCGACGGCCTCGACGACCGGGAGATCCTGGCGGACCTGCAGGCGGCGGTGGACTTCCTGGCGGCGCGCGAGGATGTGGGCCGAGTCGGGGTGATCGGCTTCTGCATGGGGGGCCAGTACGCACTCCTGGCAGCCTGCACGTGCAGCGGCCTGTCCGCCTGCGCTCCCTTCTACGGGATGGTGCGCTACCGGGAGGGACTGGATCCCGAGCGCAAGCCGCGCCAGCCGCTGGATGCCCTGGCCGATCTCTCGTGTCCCGTCCTCGGCTTCTACGGGGAGGAGGACGCGATCATCCCGACGTCGGACGTGGAGGCGCTTCGCGCCGGAATCGCGACCTCGGGACGGGAGGGGGAGATCCGTCTCTATCCCGACGCGGGTCATGCCTTCATGAACGACGCCCGCCCGGCCATGTACAGGGAGGAGGCGGCGCGGGACGCCTGGCCCCGCCTCGTCGACTTCCTCAGGGGTGCGCTGGCGTAGCCGGCGAGCCCTGCGGGCGCAGCACGGCCAGGCCGAGGATCCGGTGGCGCTGGGCGTAGCGCGTGAGGCTCACCTCCAGCTCCACGGTGGAGCCGCCTGCGGCGCGCAGCCGGGTCCGGAAGCGCCGCGTGTCGCCGCCCTCGGCCAGGGCGTCGAGGTGGGCCCACCAGGTATCGCACTCCTCTGCGGGAACGTGCGCGGCTGCCGCGCGGCCCAGCAGGGCGTCTCGGGGGGTCGCGAGAAGCGCCCCTGCAGCCGGGTTCGCGTCGACGATGGTGCGCGCGTCCACGTCGATCGCCAGGTAGCCGTCGGCCACGCGATCGATGGCCGCGCGCACGGCGCGGGAGCCGGTGCGCGGGGCGCCGCTCTTGCGTCGGGCGGGCGCGGTGTCGCGCAGCGCGGCGCGAAAGGCATCGCCGAGCGGCGACAGGGCGCCCCGCACGGCCTCGCTGCGCGGGCCGGCGGCCGTCGCCGCCGCCTCGATCCAGGCGTCGAGAATCTCCGCCACCCGTCGCTCGGGGACGCGCACCCCATCGAGCGCCGGCGCAGGAGCCGCGCCGCGCTGCAGGGCCTGGGCGGCGAAGCTGCGGAAGCGCCGCAGGGCCTCCGTCTCGGGTGACGCGGGCCCCGGCGCGGACTCACCCAGGCGCGCCGCGAGGGCGCCCTCGATCTGCCGGCGGCGGGCCACCAGCCACGCCGCCATGCGGGGGTCGCGGGCGAGCGGCGCCGCCTGCACCGCGCCTACTTCACGCCCTTGAAGATGGGCATGTTGGCCTCGGTCGCCACGTAGATCACGTTGGGGTTCTCGTTCAGCGTCTTGATCCACAGGTAGTGGAGGTACGAGTCCGAGAGCGTCGAGCGCACGATCTGCTGGGCCTTGGCCGCGCCCTCGGCCCGAGCGATCTCGATCTCCGCGTCCTTGCGCGCCTGCTCGAGCTCGAACCCCTTCTGCTGGACGCGCTGCTCGGCCGTCAGCTTCGCCTCGATCGACTCCTTGAACCGCGCCGGGAGCTGTACGTCGCGCAGGAGCACGGCCAGCACGTCGATTCCCTCCGGCGCCAGGCTCGTCTGGAGGTTCTCGAGCACCCGGGCGGCGATCTGGTTGCGTCCTTGCTCGCTGTAGATGTTGCGCACGGGGTAGCCGCTCACCACGTCGCGCACCTCGTTGCGGAAGAAGGGGACGATGAGGATCTCGCGGTAGTTGCGCCCGGTGTTCTTGCGGATGAAGGGCGCCTTGTCGGGGAGGACTCGGAACTGGAGCGAAGTCTCGATGCGGACGATCAGGCCCTCGGAAGAGGGCGTGTCCGCGGTCTCCTTCAGCTCCTGGCGCTTGACGTTCCACTTCTCGATCTGGCGCACCACCGGGAAGACCAGGTTGGGCCCCCTGGAGAGCGGCTCGTCGCGGATGCTGCCGAAGGACTTGAGGACACCGACCTCGCCGTCCTCGATGATCGTGCAAGCGGTCCCGCCCAGTGCGAGCGCGAGCGCCGCCATTGCCGTTGCCAGGCGTCTCATGATCCCACCTCCCCGGTCCAGCGGACCGCGCTCATGATACACCGGCGCGGGCGTCCAGGGCCCGCGATCGTCGCCGCGCCCGCAGGCGCACGAGCGGGCGGCCCGCGGTGAACCAGAGGATCCGCGCGGCCGTGCGCGCCCGCGCGTCGCTCACGGAGAGCGCCTCGCGGAACAGGGGCAGCGCGCGCCGGTAGTCGCCCCCGCTCCAGCGATGGAAGCCGTGCTCGGCGTGGACGTTGCTGTAGGCGAGCGGGCGCAGGGCGCGCTGGGGCGCGGGGAGGTCGGGAGACCCGAAGAGCTTGTCGAGCACCCGGATGCGCGAGGCGTGGAACTCGTCGAGGCGCCCGGTGATGTTGTCGCCATAGCGGCCGATGTGGGCGAGCACCGCGTCGTTGAAGCGCACGGGGTAGTGGCGGGCGATGCGCAGGTGGAGGTCCCAGTCGCTCGAGGGGTCGGCTGCCGGATCGTAGCAGCCGGTCCGCTCGAAGCAGGCGCGGCGCTTGAGGGCGGTGATGTTGCACACGGGATCGGAGTAGAGGAGGCTGCCCAGCGGGTCCTCGGGCCAGCGCAGCGGCCCACCCCAGACCTCGTGGGTGGGCGCCCCGTCGGCGTCCAGCACCCGGCCGCGCGCCCAGACGAGGCCCGAATCGGGATGGGCTTCGAGGATGGCCACTTGCGAGGCCAGGAGCTCGGGGAGCCAGGTGTCGTCGGAGTCCATCTGGATCACGTAGCGCCCGCGCGCCGCGGCGAGGCCGGTGTTCAGCGCGCAGGCCAGGCCGCGGCGCGCCCCGTCCAGGACCTGCACGCGCGGGTCCGTGAAGCGGGCGAGCACCTGCCGCGTCTCGTCCCGGGAGCCGTCGTCGACCACCAGGAGCTCGAGGTCTGCGAAGGTCTGCTTCAGGACGCTCTCGATGCTCGCCGGCAGGGTCCGGGCGCGATCCCGTGTCGGCATGAGCACACTGACGGCGGGTGCGCCGGCGGGCTTCACGAGAGCAGCGGCCTGCCGTCGAGATCCGGCGGCAGCGCGACGCCCAGCCGTGCCAGGACGGTGGGGGCGAGGTCCGGCACGTTGCCCGCCGCGGGTCGCGCAGGTCCCAGGACCATCAGCCGGGCGGGCATCGATCGCCTCCGGGTCGCGCGCCCCCGAGCAGGTGCTCCACCATGACTCCCGCCCGCCAGGCCGCATGGCGGGCCTCGTCGAAGAGGGTGGCGCCGGCACGGCGCCGCGCGGCGATGCGTCGCGCGCGTCCGCCGGCGGCGTCCGACTCGCTCGGGGCGGAGCCAGCCAGCCGGACCGCGGTGCGCCCGCCCCAGTAGCTCCGGCGCAGGTGCCAGGCGCGTCGCAGTCGCGCGGGGTCGATGTCGTGCCAGACGCGGGCCTCGGGGACGTAGAGCAGGCCGTGTCCGGCCGCGGCCGCGCGCCGGGCCAGGTCGAACTCCTCGCCCGAGAGGAGCCGGCCGCCGCGTCTTCCCAGGTCCTCCCGGAACCCGCCCAGGCCGCGGAGCAGCTCGCGGCGGGCGGCGAAGTTGGCTCCGACCACCTCGCCGGGTCGAGCCCGTCGCGGGTCCTCGCCGAGATCCAGGCAGGACAGGTCGGCCAGGGCGCGGGCGTCGATCCAGCTCGGGGGCTCCGCGCGCCAGGCGGGGGCGACGGGTCCGGCAGCCAACCCCACCTTCGCATCGGCGAAGGCGCGTTCGTAGGCCGACAGCCAGCCGGGTCCGACGGTCACGTCGTCGTCCAGGAACGCCACCAGCGGGTAGCGGGCGACGCCGACGGCCCGGTTGCGCGCGCGGCTCAGCCCGAGTCGCGGCTCGTGGACCACGCGCAGGGGGGCGGGGAAGCCGCGCGGCCAGCTCTCCGTCCGGGTCCTTGCCGCCGCGTCCGGGCCGTTGGCCACGACGATGAGCTCCCACGCGAAGTCGCACCCGTCCGCCTCCATCAGACTGGCGAGCAGTCGAGTGAGGCCGTCCGGGCGCCGACAAGTGCTGACGGCGACGGAGAGAGCCATGGCCAAGAAACCCCGTATCATCCTAGCAGCGGGGCGGCCGTCGCCTCGAACCGTCCTTCGGGAGGCCACGATGAGCGAGCCGTTTCGGGACTTCGATCTCCTCGCACCGACGCCCGAGCACGCGCTGGTCGCCAAGACGGTGCGCGAGTTCGTCGAGAACGAGGTCGAGCCCCAGGCTCTCGAGCACGATCGCAGCGAGCGCTTCAACCACGAGCTCTTCCGGAGCGCCGGTGCCCTCGGGCTCCTGGGCGTCACGATTCCGGAGGCCTACGGGGGCTCGGGCCTCGACGCCACGGGCGGCTGCCTGGTCTGGGAGGCGGTCTCGCGCTCCGATCCGGCCTTCGCGCTCTCGATGATGGCCCACGCCATCCTGTTCGCGCACAACCTGGCGGTGAACGGCAGCGAAGAGCAGTGCCGGCGGATCCTGCCCGACGCCGTCAGCGGCGAGAGGATCGGCGGGCTGTGCATGACCGAGCCCGAGGTGGGTACCGACGTGCTGGCCCTGCGCACCACCGCGCGGCGCGACGGCGCTGGCTGGATTCTCGACGGGACCAAGACCTTCATCACCAACGGCGGCGTCGACGAGCGCACCCTGGGCGACGTCTTCCTGGTCTACGCGTCCACCGGGAGCCGGCAGATCAGCACCTTCCTGGTCGAGAAGGGCATGGAGGGCTTCGCGCTGGGCCAGAAGTGGAAGGACAAGCTCGGCATGCGGGCGTCCTTCACCGCGGAGCTGGTCTTCTCCGGGGTGCGCGTTCCGGACGCCAACCGGGTGGGCGAGCTGGGCGAGGGCACCGTCCAGATGATGCGCAACCTCGAGGTGGAGCGGCTCTCGCTCGCCGCCATGTCGGTGGGCATCGCCCAGCGCTGCCTCGACGTGATGATCGACTACGCCAACGAGCGGACGACCTTCGGAAGGCCCATCCGCGAGCATGGCCAGATCCAGCGCTACATCGCCGAGACCTTTGCGGAGTGGCGCGCCGCCCGCACCTTCATCTACGACACGGCGCGCCGCATCCGGCTCGGCGACGTGGGCCAGCGCGTCGACGCCGACGCCACCAAGCTCTTCGCTTCCCAGGTGGGAAAGCGCGCCGCGGACGCCGCGATCCAGGTGCTGGGCGGCTACGGATACATGGGCGAGTACGTGGTCGAGCGTCTCTGGCGCGATGCGAAGCTGCTCGAGATCGGAGGCGGCACCCTCGAGGCGCATCACAAGAACCTCGCGAAGGACCTCTGCCGCGATCCGGGAATCGTGCGGGACTGACGCCATGTCCGCCCATCGCCCGCCCGGGGAGCCGGCCGGGCGCCCGAGAAAGGAGTGCTGAGCGTGGAGACCCTGCGCACGGAGACCGAGGACGGTGTGCGCCACATCGTGCTCGCGCGGGCCGACGAGTACAACACGATCACGCCGGAGCTCCGCGACGAGCTGGCCGAGGCGATCGACGCCGCCGATCTCGACCGGGACGTCCGGGTGATCCTGCTCCGCGCCGACGGCCCCGCCTTCTGCGCGGGCTACGGCCTGGACTGGTCGACGAGTGGCCAGGCGCGGGAGATGGGAGAGGCGGCGCAGGGTCCGGAAGCCGGGCCGGCGCCGTGGCGTCCGGGTGCCGAGGGCGAGCGGCGCCCGCGTGTCTGGGACAGCGTCGGCGACTACCGGATGATCTCGCGCTTCGTCGACACCTACATGAAGCTCTGGTACGCGCACAAGCCCACGATCGCGGCGGTGCAGGGCTGGTGCATCGGCGGTGGCACCGACATGGTGCTCTGCGCGGACCTGATCGTGGCGGGGGAAGGCGCGAAGTTCGGCTATCCGCCGTCGCGCGTCTGGGGAACGCCCACGACGGCCATGTGGGTCTACCGGATGGGCCTGGAGCGGGCCAAGCGCTACCTGCTGACGGGCGACGAGATCCCGGCGCGGGCCGCGGAGGAGATGGGCATGATCCTCGAGACGGTTCCCGATGCCGACCTGCAGGCGCATGCAACCGCCCTGGCCCGGCGGATGGCCCAGGTGCCCACCAACCAGCTCGCGATGCTGAAGCTCCTCTGCAACCAGACCGCGGAGAACATGGGTCTCGCCTCGAGCCGTCTGGCCGGAAGTCTCTTCGACGGCATCGCCCGCCACACCCAGGAGGGGCTCGATTTCGTCTCCCGTGCCGAGGAGGTGGGCTTTCGCGAGGCCGTGCGCGAGCGCGACGGCGCGCCCTTCTCGGACTACGGATCCCGCAAGCGCTAGCCGACCCGGGAGAGGGGTGGATCAGCGCTCTCGGTCCAGTCGCTCCATGACCGATCGGACGACCAGGGGCCAGGCGATCGTGGCGTCGGCGAAGACCTCCACGTGGCGGCCACCCTCCGAGGCCGGCACGAACTTGCCCCACGAGACCCCCTCGGTGTAGGAGCAGCCGGACAGGCCTCCCCAGTGCTCCGGCTCCGGACAGATCCGGATCGCGTACTTGTAGCGGCGCACCGGCTCCTCGATCCCGAGCCGCGTGCGCAGGATCTCCAGATAGGGGCCGACCTGCTGCGCCCAGTTGCGGGGAACCCCGCCGCCGATCGTGAAGATGCCGAGCGTGTCGTGAGCGCGGATCCGCTCGGCGAAGTCGTCCAGGTCGAGGAACGGATCGAAGCGCACCGCGCGGCCGGAGCGGCGCGCGAGGGTGTGCTTGTAGATCGCCACGTCCAGGCCCAGCTCCGAATCGGTGAAGGCGGGCACGTAGATGGGTACCCCGCGTTCGTAGGCGCTCTTCAGGATGGCCCGGCCCTCGACGTCCTCGGCCAGGCGGCGTCCCAGCGCCTCGTTGATCAGGCGGCTCGACAGGACGACTTCTTCGGGCACGGACTCGAGCGCCGCATGGAGGACGCGCTCGGCGTCGTCGAGGTTCTTCTCGAGCTCGATGGTGTCGTAGACCCGGTTGTAGCCGCGCTCGTAGAGCTGCTCGTCGCGCATCTCGGGGCGGTGCTTGAAGTGGAGCATGCCGGCTCCCTCGACGAATCCGTGGGTCATGAGTGCGCCGGTCGAGACGATCGCCTGCACCCAGCCCCGCTCGATCATCTCCGTGAGCACGAGCCCCTGCTTGGCGATGGTCATGGCCCCGGCGACGGTCACCACCCGGAAGCAGTCCGGATCGCGGACCATGGCCTCGAGGGTGTCGGCGGCCTCGCCCAGGCGGCGGCCGCCGAAGGCGGTCCGGCTCATCGCCCGTACCAGGTCGTCCACGCTGCCGACGGCACGCGGGTCGAGCGGATCGAGGGGCTCGAGACCGTCGTCGTGGCCGAGGCCGTACTTCGATTCGTCGCGCGGCTCGCGCATCAGGCATCCTCCGACAGGACCGCGCCGAGCCCGTCGGGCGCGGTCACGGGCAGCGAGCAGGTGACACCCCGGCACACGTAGGCGGCAGGGCGTCCGTCGACGAGGTCGCGTCCCGCGGTCCAGGTCGGGTCGAGAGCGGCAGGCGGCCGAGCGGGATCGCTCACGCAGACGACGGCGTCCTCCGGACCCAGGAGCCGGCGCGCTTCCCGGGCGAGGGCGGCGGCGGCCGGGTCGGCGAGGTCGCCGGTCACCACCGCGACGACGAGTCCGCGTTCGGCGAGGGCGGCGGCGCGCAGCAGGGTGGGCCAGGCCGCGGGCACGCGCTCCACCTCGAAGGCGTGGGTGCGGAAGAAGCGGTCGGCCACCTCGCCCAGCTCCGCGCGGCCCGTGAGGGCCGCCGTGCGCACCAGGCCGAGGGCGGCGAAGCCACCGGAGTGGGGAGTGGCGCCGTCGTGGTCGGAGCGCGGCCGGTGGGCGAGGCGCTCCCCGTCGGAAGGCGCGAGGAAGAGCTCGTTCTCGTCGGGATCGAAGAAGCGCTGGGCGATCGCCTCCGCGAGGGACAGCGCCTCCTCCAGCCAGCGATCGCCGGCCCCGGCGCGGTGCAGGTCCAGGCAGGCGGCGAGCATGGCGGCGTGGTCGTCGAGGAACGCCGGGATGCGCGCCGCCCCTTCGGCGAAGACGCGGAGCAGCCGCCCGTCGTCGTCCCGCATCCGCTCGAGCACGAACGCGGCGCCGGCCCGGGCGTCGTCCACGAGGGACGCGTCTTCCAGCAGGCTCCCGGCGCGCGCGAGTCCGGAGATCACCAGTCCCTGCCACGCAGCGACCCGCTTCTCGTCGACCGCCGGCGCGACGCGCTGGCGGCGCGCCTCGAAGAGCTGCTCCCGCTCGGAGGCGAAGGCCTCCCGGGGCTGGCGAGCGAGGTCGCGCAGGATGCTCCGCCCCTCGAAGTTGCCCGGCCGTCCGACGTCGTAGGCCGCCGCGAAGGCGGCGGCATCCGCGCCGAGGACCGCCTCGACCTCGTCGGGAGTCCAGACGAAGAAACGGCCTTCCTCGCCCTCGCTGTCGGCGTCGCCGCTCGCGAACCAGCCGCCGTCCGGGGCCGCCATCTCGCGCTTCAGGTAGCGGGCGGTCTCGCGGATGGGCCAGGGCAGGTCCGGGTCGCCGCTGCGGCGCCAGGTCTCGGCGTAGACCGAGAGGAGCTGACCCTGGTCGTAGAGCATCTTCTCGAAGTGGGGAACGAGCCAGATGGCGTCGACGGAGTAGCGATGGAAGCCGCCGCCGAGCTGGTCGTAGAGCCCGCCGCGGCTCATCTCGCGGCAGGTGAGCGCCACGTGGGAGAGGGCCCGATCGGCGTCTGCGTCCGGGAGGGCGTCGCTGGCCGCGAGCAGGAGCTCGAGATTGGTGGGCGTGGGGAACTTGGGGGCGTCGCCGAACCCGCCGTGTCGGGTGTCGGCACCCCCCAGGAGCTGCTCGGCACAGCGGCGCAGCGCGGCCAGCCCCGGCAGCTCGCTCGCGGTTCCCCTCGGCCGCGCTTCGAGAGCCTGGAGGATCTGCCGCGCGCTGGACTCCACCTCGCCGCGCTGGGTGCGCCAGGCGCGCTCCACGGCCTCGAGCACCTGGCGGAACGCCGGCATGCCGTGGCGCGGCTCGGGGGGGAAGTAGGTCCCGGCGTAGAAGGGGCTCCCGTCCGGCGTGCAGAAGACCGTGAGAGGCCAGCCCCCGTGTCCCGACAGACGCACCACGGTGTCCATGTAGATCTGGTCCACGTCGGGCCGCTCTTCGCGGTCCACCTTGACGTTGACGAAGAGGCGGTTCATGTCGGCCGCCGTCTCCGGGTCCTCGAACGACTCGTGGGCCATGACGTGGCACCAGTGGCAGGCGCTGTAGCCGATCGACACCAGCACCGGCCGGTCGGCGCGACGGGCCTCCTCGAAGGGCTCGGGCCCCCACGGCCACCAGTCGACGGGGTTGTCGTCATGCTGGCGGAGGTAGGCGCTGGTCTCCGCCGCGAGGCGGTTCCGGGCTCCGGGAGGCGGGGGCATGCGCAAGGAGGGTTAGCGCATCCTGGCTGAGGCGTGGTGAACGACGCTGGACGCGCGCCAGCGCATCCCCGATGGTTCGCCCATGCGCGACCCTGCCCCCCCTGGCGTGAGACCGCCCCAGGAGCGCTTCTCCGAGCCGCTGGCTCGGGCGCGCGCCTTCGTCGAGCAGAACGGAGCACCGCTCGACCTGCTGCGCGCCGACGCGCTGCTCGGCGCCGCACGGCCCGCGGAGGTACGCGCCTCGCTGGAAGCGCTCCAGCGGGAGGACGGGAGCTTCGCGCCGCTGCCGGGGCGCGAGTCCTGCGGGCCGGTCCGCGCCACCCTGGACGCGCTCTCCCTGCTGGCTGGACTCGACGTGCGTCGCGCGCGGAGTCTCGAGGCGGGCGTGAACTTCCTGGCTTCCCGCCAGGAGGAGGACGGGGGCTGGCAGGACGAGCGCGGCGACGCGGCAGCGGCTCGCGATCTCTCGTTCCGGGTCGCGGGCATCCTGGCGCGCTCGATCTATGCGCGGCCCGAGGTCCTCGGCGCAGCGGGGGACTATCTGGCGGACGCCTTCGACGAGATCGGCGACCGCTGGCCGCGCCTCGCGGGTGTCTGTGCCTTCTTCTCCTGCGTCGATCACGACGACGCCGACCGGGCGCTCCAGTGGGCGGGCAGGGCGCTCGAGCGCTGCCATCGAGTCGGGACCTTCTCCGCCCTCGACGCGGCGCGCATCCTCCTGCTCAGCGACGCGTCGGCGATGCCCGGCTCGGACCTCGACCCGCGGGCCCTGGTGGCCGGCGTGGTCGCGGAGCAGGCCGACGACGGCGGCTGGCCTGCTCCGTCCGGCGACGCACCCGACGGCGGCTGGCCTGCTCCGTCCGGCGACGCACCCGACGGCGGTGGTGCCGCCCCGCCGGGCGAGCGGGTCGCGCTGACCCTCGACGCCATGGAGGCGCTGGTCCGCCTGCCGTCCTGAGCGAGCGCTTGCACACGTCGGACGTGGGCGCGAGCCTACGCGGACCCGCCTGCCCGGAGGATCCGACATGTCTGCGTCACCGCTCAACCTGGCTGCCATCCACGAAGCCATCGCCGCGGTCGTCCCGGATCGCGAGTGCCTGGTGTTTCGCGACCGGCGCCTCAGCTGGGCCGAGGTGACCGATCGCACCCGCCGCCTGGCGCATGCGCTGCGCGGTGCAGGGCTCGGCTGCCGGCGTGAGCGGGCGGACCTCGAGAGCTGGGAGTCGGGACAGGACCACGTCGCCCTCTACCTGCACAACGGGAACGAGTACCTCGAGGGGATGCTGGGCGCCTTCAAGGCCCGCTGCGCGCCCTTCAACGTCAACTACCGCTACGTCGAGGAGGAGCTCCTGTACCTCTTCGACAACGCCGACGCGCGCGCCGTGATCTTCCACGCCCGCTTCGCCCCCACCCTGGCCGGGATCCGCAGCCAACTCCGAGGGGTGAAGCTCTGGATCCAGGTGGACGACGGCTCGGGCGAATCGCTGCCCGGCGCCCTCGACTACGAGGAGCTCCTGGCGGCGGGGGAGCCGGAGCCGCCCAAGGACCTCTCGCCCGACGATCTCTACATCCTCTACACCGGCGGGACCACGGGGATGCCCAAGGGCGTGCTGTGGCGCCAGGAGGAGATCTATCGCGCGGCGATGGCCGGCGGCACGGTGCACGAGACCCTCGAGGCCTTCGCGGAGCGGGCCGCGTCCGGACCCGGAGCCCGTTCGCTCCCGACCGCGCCGTTCATGCACGGGGCCGCCCATTGGGGCGCCTTCAGCGTCTGGCACAGCGGCGGGACCGTGCTGGTGCAGTCGGTCCCCGAGCATCTCGATCCCGACGACGTGTGGTCGACGGTGGAGCGCGAGAAGGCCCAGATCGTGCTCATCGTCGGAGACGCCTTCGCGCGACCTCTCGTGGACCAGCTCGATCGCAAGTCGTACGACCTCTCCTCCCTGTTCATGCTGGTCTCAGGCGGTGCCATCCTGACCGCGAAGCTGAAGGACGAGCTTCTCGAACGGCTCCCCCACATCCGGATCATGGATGCGCTGGGCTCCTCCGAGAGCGGAGCCCAGGGGGCGAAGGTGTCTACCGCGGACTCGAAGGCCAGCACGGGCGACTTCGATCTCGGCCCGGACAACCTGGTCCTCTCCGACGACCTTCGCCGGGTACTCGAGCCGGGCGACGCGGAGCGCGGCTGGCTGGCGCGCAGGGGCTGGGGCCCGCTCGGCTACTACAAGGATCGCGAGAAGACCGAGAGGACCTTCCCGGTGGTCGGCGGCGTGCGCTACGCGGTGCCGGGCGACCGGGCCAGCATGGGCCCCGACGGGCGGCTGGTGCTCTACGGGCGCGACTCGGTCACGATCAACTCGGGTGGCGAGAAGATCTTCGCCGAAGAGGTGGAGCTGGCCCTCAAGCACCATCCGGCCGTGTACGACGCGGTGGTCTGCGGGACTCCTAGCGAGCGCTGGGGCCAGCAGGTCACCGCCATCGTCCAGCTCCGCGCGGGAGCGGCGCCCGACGAGGAGGCGCTCGTCGCGGTATGCCGCGAGCACCTCGCCGCCTACAAGTCGCCCAAGGCCTTCGTGTTCGTAGAGCGCGTGGTGCGCGCCCCGAGCGGCAAGGCGGACTACCGCTGGGCGCGCGTCACGGCGTCGGAGGCACTCGGGCTCGAGGCCTGACCGGGTCAGAAGCGCTCGGGCTCGAGGCCTGACGGGGTCAGAAGCGCTCGGGCTCGAGGCCTGACCGGGCGTCGGAGGCGGCCCCGGCGCGGGCCGCGCTAGCGCCCCTCGGTCAGGGCGTCGCGGAAGGCGCGGATGCGTGCGGCGTTGGCTCCGACGTCGCCCTGGCCCACGCGCGAGTTGGAGCGCAGGTCGATCAGGGCGCCGTCGCCGGGCGCGGCGCGCACCCGGATCACCACATCGTCGATGAAGCGGAAGATCCCGCTCTGGTCCCAGGCCTCGAGGCGTCCCTCGGCCGGCGCGCTCTCGCTGATCGTCCAGCCCAGCGCACGCGCCGTCCGCTCGGCCCGCACGAAGGCGTCGTCCGGGTCCAGGGCGACCGAGATCGGGCGCAGGTCCGGATAGGCCTCGCGAATCAACGGCGCCAGCCCCGCGTCCCACTCGGTGGAGTTGTCGGAGGGGGCGCGCTGGCGCTTGGCGGCCACGAACACGGGGGGGTCGGAGGGATCGGTGGTGATGTCGTGGATGGCGGGGAGGTTGGCCGCGGGGCCGGCCGAGATCCCGACGATCAGGAGCACCAGGACGCCGACCGCGAGCCCCCCCCAGGCCTGCGGGGCGCCAGCGCGGCCCGAGCCGGGGCGGGTCCTCACCACGCCGGTCAGTCCGAAGAGCAGCGCTGCCAGCCCCAGCAGCACGCCCACTCCGAAGACCCGAAAACCGAGGTACGGCGAGAGGATCTCGAGCAGGCTGCCGCCCGCGCCGATGGCGATGAGCCCCAGGCTGAGCGCGCCCACCACGGCCGCGACGCGGGCCGACACGGCTGTTCTACCCATCCCCCCTCCCTGGATCCGTGGATCTTCCGCGAAGCTGTCCCGAGCGTATCACGGGCGGCCTCTGGGAAGACCTCCCTTCGGAGTGGTAAGCTGGCGGGCTACCTCGACTTTTGGGGAGAATTGCGCATTCCGGACGTGAAGGCCCGAGAACACGGGGAGACCGTGTCGGCGCGGCTGCGAGGCTGCGCCCTCGCGGTGGTGCTGGCGTTCGCCGCCGCCTGTGGGAACGCGGACGGCGAGCTCACGGTCACCCCCGACTACCACGGCAGCCAGGTCAACCTGCACGTGGCGTTGGGTACCCGCATCGACTGGGAGACCCTGAGCGTCTGGCTCGATGGTCGACCCCTCGACACCGTGCGCCTCCCGGTCGCGGGTGGCGCGCTGCTGGCCTTCAACGCCGCGCCGGGCAGGCACCACCTGGCCGTGCGTGGGGTCGATGGAGACCGCGACGTCTGGGAGCAGCTGATCATCGAGGCGCCGCCGGCGATTCCCGACCTGGTGGCGAGCGATCCCGTCCAGGGTGAGACCGTGCCCCCGAGCGCCTGGCTTCACCTGCGGCCCGCACGCGCGGCCGACGTCCGTTCCCTGGCGAGCATGGACCTGGCGTGCGACGGCCGCAGCGTCGACTTCGATGCGGAGGTCCTCGACGACGGATCGATCCTCGTGAACCCCGCACCGGCGCTGCCCGCGGGCGCGGCGTGCGCCATGATCTGGCGCAGCTCCCGCGGCATCTCGGGCCTGGGCTTCTCGACGAGCGCGGCGCAGCCCGACGCGTTCGTCGTACACGATCGGCGGCAGTCCGGTTCGCTCGCACCGTTCCCCGACGATCACTTCCTCGAGTCGGACTCGGGCACGCTCAGCGGCGAGCGGGTGGCGGTTCCGCTCCCGTCGCGGGAGGGGCTGGTCCCGGCCCTCTTCGACGCCCTCCTGCACGAGGCGAACCAGCTCGACGGCTGGAGCCCGCTCGCACCGATCGTGGTCGAGCTGAGCGAGCCCCTCGATGCCGGGCGGCTCCCGGGCGATCCCGCGGCATCCCTCCGGCCGGATGCCAGCATCGCGCTCATCGATCTCGAATCCGGAAGGCGGGTGCCCTTCCGTGCCGAGGCGCGTAGCGACGTGACCCCGGCCGGCTTCTCCCATCTGCTCCTGGTCTCGCCGGCGCGGCCGCTCGACGGCCGAGGTCGCTTCGCCCTGGTGGTCACGCGCCACGCGCTCGCGGCCTCGGGCGCATCCCTGGCGCCGTCCGATTTCTTCGCGGCCGCTCTCGCCGACCCCGTGTTCGCGGAGCCGCCGGAGGTGGCGCGGACCCGGGCACGTGTGGCCCCGGCCCTGGCCGTTCTCGAGAGCCAGGCCCGGCCGCGCATCCCCCGGGAAGACCTGGCGCTGCTCCTCCCCCTCTCGATCCGCTCTACCGAGGGCCTCGGGGACGATCTCCGCGCCATGCGCTCGGCGCTGGACGCCGGGCCCGCCCCCGAGCTCCTGGGCTACGTGGTCGAGCCCGAGCCGGCGGACAGCCCGGTCGCGGCGGTGGTGCGCGGAACCTGGCTGGCGCCCGACTGGCGGCCCCAGGATCCGGAGCTGGCCCCCGTCGCGCGCGCCGACCTCGCGCGCGATCCCGACGGGCGGCCCGCGCTCCAGGGCGCGCGCCCCGTCGGCTTCGTGCTGGCCCTGCCGCGAGCCGCCGCGCTCGGACCCGTGCCCTGGGTGGTCCATCAGCACGGCAATCCGGGCGACCAGGGCGAGGTGGTGCGCGTGGCGCGCAGCTTCCTGGCCGAGGCGGGCTTCGCCGTGCTGGGCTTCAGCGATGTGTTGAACCGGGACGTGGCGCCGGCCACGGGTCCCGACGGCCTGCTGCGCAGCGAGGAGGAGCGGATCGAGCTTCAGGTGACGAACCTCTTCTTCTCGCTCTTCGTCAACCGCTCGCTTCCCGACCACTGGCTGCAGACGACGGGCGAGCAGCTCGCCTTCCTGCGCTTCGCCGACGAGAGCCTGGGCGATCTGGACGTCCTCCCGCTCGGCGCACCCGACGGCGCTCCGGATCTGGACCCGGACGCGCCCGCGCTCTACCACGGCACGAGCGAAGGAGCGAACCACGGCCAGGCCCTGCTGGCCCATGCGCCCGAGCTGCGCGCCGCGGTGCTGGTCGCCGGCGGCGCACGGCTCGCGGAGGTGCTGCTGCACCAGCAGGCGGAGGCCATCCTCGCCCAGCTCCCCGCCTTCGTGCCGGGCCTCCTGCCGGCCGACATCTGGGTGGCGGCCTCGCTCTTCCAGTCGATCCACGACGATCAGGATCGGCACAACCAGCTGGCTTTCGCCAACGGCCCCAGCCGCTCGAGCGTCCTCCTGGTCGAGGGGCTCGACGACGCCTTCGTGCCCAACGCGGCCACCGAGTCCGCAGCCTATGCACTGGGGCTGCCCCTGGCCGGAGCCCTGCGCGAGGTGCCCGGGCTGGCGTCGGTGGAGGGCGTGGTGCAGGGGAACCTGGGGGGGCGGGCCACCGGGGCGCTGGTGCAGCTCGCGCCCGACGCACTTCCCGACCTCGAGCCCACGCCGGGCTGCGCGGCGCTTCCGCCGGCCCTCGCGCTGGAGGGGCACTTCTGCGCCCAGAGTGCGGAGGAGTCGCGTCGGCTGCGGGTGGAGTTCCTGCGCTCGGCCCTGGGCGACGATCCGCCGCGGATCCGCTACCCGCTCGACGACGGCTAGGAAGTGCGGGAGGGCGATCGGGTTTCGGGCGACGATCCGCCGCGGATCCGCTAACCCGTAGCCGACCCCCAGCCAGGAGGTACGGGTGAGCGATCCGGTTACGAGCGAACGCCGCGGTGACGTGGCCCTGTTGACCCTCTCGCGTGCGGACGTGCTGAACGCGCTCGACGCGGAGACCCTGGAGTCCCTCGAGGCGGCGATCGGGGCCGTGCACCGGGACGAGAGCGTGCGGGCCCTGGTGGTGACGGGCGCTGGCCGCGCCTTCTGCGCCGGCGCCGACATCGAGGGAATGCGCGACTTCACCACCGTGGATGCGGCGCGCTTCAGCGGGCTCGGCCACCGGGTCTTCGCCTCCCTGGAGGATCTGCCCGTTCCCACCATCGCTGCGGTGAACGGCTTCGCCCTGGGCGGCGGCTGTGAGCTGGCCCTCGCCTGCGACTTCGTCTACGCCTCGCAGAAGGCGAAGTTCGGACAGCCCGAGGTGAAGCTGGGCCTGATCCCGGGCTTCGGGGGGACTTCGCGCCTGGTGCGCCGCGTGGGTCCGGCCTGGGCCAAGGAGATCGCCATGCTCGGCGAGGTGCTGGGCGCGGAGGAGGCGCGGCAGATCGGGCTCGTCAATCGCGTGTTCGAGCCCGAGGCGCTCCTCGACGCGACCCTCGCCGCCGCCGAGGCGGCCGCCGCGCGCGGTCCCCTCGCGGTGCGCGCCGCCAAGCGCGTGCTCCAGGAGGGCCAGGGCGGGGACGTGCGCGTGGCCCACGCCCTCGAGCAGGCGGCCTTCGCCGCGCTGTTCGGCTCGGAGGACCACAACGAGGGAATCGACGCCTTCCTCGCCAAGCGCGATCCCGAGTTCCGGGGGCGCTAGGCGGGCGCCTACTCGGCGTAGCCGAGCGCCTTCAGGGCGTCGCGCGTCTCCGGATCCACCTCGATGGCCTCTGCGGGCCGGCGCTCCGAGAGCCACGCATCGAGGGCGGCCCGCAGGCGAGCCGCGTCGGCCGGGTAGCGGTCCGCCACGTCCGCATCCTCTGCTCCCGGCGAGTCGAGCTCGTGGAGGGTCTCGTCCCAGCCTCCGTCCAGGCGCGGCCGGCGCACCAGCTTGAAGCGCTCGTCGCGCGCGCTGCGCTCGCGGAAGTCGTCGGCTCGCCAGCGGGTGCGCGCGGCTTCGAGCCGGGCGAGGACCTGCGGGTGCTCGCCCGAGACGTCGCGGGTGAGGCCGGGATCGGCCTCGGTGTCGAAGAGCACTCCCGGCCCGTCGGCCGGAGCGCACAGGCTGAAGCGCCCCTCGGACCAGCAGCGCTCGTCCTTGCGGTCCCGCTGGCGGATCCAGGCCAGGCTCGCGCTCTCGGCGATCGCGATGCGCCCGGCGCCCGGCGCGGCGCCGCCGCGCAGCAGGCCGGAGAGGTCCCGGCCGTCCGGCTGCTCGAGCGGAGGCAGCTCGACCAGGGCGAGAAGCGTCGGTGCCAGATCCTCGAGACGCACGAGGGTGTCGTGGGCCGCGGGCGCGATCCCGGGTCCGGCGACGACGAGGGGCACCCGCAGTCCGGCTTCGTGCAGGCTGGGGCCGTGCTCGTAGAAGAGGCCGGCCTCCCCGAGGTGCTCGCCGTGATCGGACGTGAGCACCAGGAAGGCGCCATCGAGCCGTCCGAACGCATCCAGCCCTTCCAGCAGCCTGCCGATCTCCCGATCCACGTGCGCGATCTCGCCGTCGTAGAGGCGCAGGCACGAATCCCGGGCGGCGCTCGCCACGCCGCCCCGGTCGTGGGTCAGCCAGCGGTGCCGGAGCCGCCGGGCCCGCACCGCGTCGGCCAGCGCCAGGCAGGCAGCGCCGTCCTGCGGGGTGAGGTCGTCGGGCGGGCGGTAGGGGAAGTGGGGGTCGAGGTAGTGGACCCAGAGGAAGAGCGGGCGGTCGTCGTCGGCCTCGGCCACCAGGGCGAGGGCCGTGCGCGTCACCGGCGAGGCCGCGCGCCCCGACACGAAGCGGTCGAAGCCCCGGTCGAAGTTCTCGCGCTCGCTGGTGACGCCGCTTCGGGTCACGCCGATGGTGGCCCAGCCCGCCTCCGCGAAGCGCTCGGCCAGCAGCGCGCCCGCCCGGATCGGACGACCCACCTCGACCGAGCCGTGCCGGTGGGGCTCGAGGCCGGTGAAGAGCGATGCGAGGGCCGGGGTGGTGCGCGGCTGGGGCGTCACGGCATTGCTGAAGAGGACGCCCTGGCGGGCCAGGCGATCCATGACCGGCGTCTCTGCGCCGGCGTGGCCGTAGGCGCCCAGATGGTCGGCGCGCAGGGTGTCCACGGTGACGACGAGCACGTCCGGCGGCCGCGGCTCACCGCAGCCAGACAGGAGCGGAAGACCGCAGCCCGCCAGGAGGAGCGTCGCCGCGACGGCTCGGCGAGCGCGGCTCATTCCAGGTAGCCCAGCTCGCGCAGGCGCTCGCGCTGATCGGCATCGAGGTCCGGCAGGGCCTGCGTGCCCTCCACCTCGGCGATCCAGGCGTCGAGGGTCGCAGCGAGACGGGCCGCCACCTCGGGGTGCTCCGCGCTGGCGTCGCGCGTCTCCTGCGGGTCCGCCTCCAGGTCGATGAGCAGCCGTTCCAGCCCGCCGCCCGGCGTGCGGCGGTCGACCAGCTTGAAGCGCCCCGTGCGCGCCGCGCGCTCGCGCGGCTCCGGCGGGCCCGAGCGCGCCAGGGCCACGATGTCCTCGTCCACGGGACGCTCGCCGCGGAGCCGCGCCGAGCGGTCGGCACCGTCGGCGGGTGGCCTCGCATCGGGGGGTACGCCGAGCATCCCCAGCAGGGTGGGCGGGATGTCCTCCAGCCGGAACGGGGCGCGCTCGACGCCGGCGGGAATGCCGGGCCCGGCGATCACCAGCGGAATGCGCAGGCTGGCGTCGTAGATGTTGGCGCCGTGCTGGTAGAAGCTCCCTCCTTCGCCGAAGTTCTCGCCGTGGTCGGCGGTCAGCACGACGATGGCGTCGTCCCAGCGCCCGCGCGTGCGCAGACCGTCGAAGAGCGCGCCGATCGCCTGGTCCACGTGGGCGACCTCCGCCTGATAGAGGACGCGGCACGAATCGAGCGCCCCAGCGGCCACGCCGCCCACGTCGTACTGCAGCTCGAGTCGCTTCACCTCGCCCGCGTCCACGCGGGCCAGGAGGTCGCGGCACGCATCGCCCTCGGGTCCGGGCTGCATGTGCGCCGGGGGTCGGTAGGGCCAGTGGGGCTCCGTGTAGTGCACCCAGAGAAAGAGCGGAGCGTCCGCGGATACGCGATCCACCAGTGCGAGGGCGCGCTCGCTCAGCACCCCCGCGCGCCAGTGGGGGAGGTCTTCCTTGCCCTCGAAGAAGTCGAAGCCGCGGTGGAGTCCCTCCTTGCGGCTGGCGACCCGGCTCGCGCTGACGGCCGCCGTCTCGAAGCCGAGCGGGCGCAGCATCTCGCCCAGCGTGGTTCCGGTCGCGATCGGAACGGCTGCGCGCACGGAGCCGTGACGATGCGGCTCGAGGCCGGTCAGCATCGTGGCGAGTGCGGGGGTGGTGCGCGGGACCGGGCACGTCGCGTGATCGAAGCGCATGCCGCGTGCCGCCAGGGCGTCGATGTGCGGCGTGCGCGCGTCCGCTCGCCCGTAGGCGCCCAGGGCGTCGGCGCGCAGGGTGTCGACGGTCACGATGATCACGTCGGGGTGGGCGCGCTCGGACCCGGCGGGTGCGCAGGCGAGGCCGGCGACCAGCAGCGCCAGCCCGAGGGTCCCGGCTCGCACGCCTAGAAGCCCTGGACGTACGGGAGTCGTGCCGCGGTGGCGTCGATGGCTTCGCCGGCCTCGAGCAGGACGGCGGTGGCGTTCCAGGTGCCCTCGACGAGCTGGGTGTGCGCGCCGTCCGGGATCTCGACGGGGATCGTCCCGCCCCGGTGGGTGAGGGTGCGCGAGGCGACGTCGAGCACGATCTCCTGGGTCGGCTCGAGCTCCACCGAGTCCATCACCTCGGCGAGGGCCGCCTCGGACAGGGTGGCACAGGGGAGACCCAGGGAGACGCAGTTGCCGAAGAAGATCTCCGCGAAGGAGGCGCCCACGAAGGCGTGGAAGCCGCGCCGCATCAGCGCCTGGGGCGCGTGCTCCCGCGACGAGCCACAGCCGAAGTTGCGGCCGACGATCAGGATCTCCGCGCCGGCGAAGCGCTCGTCGTCGATCGGGTGGTCGCCCTTCGCCTGGCTGCGGTCGTCCTCGAAGAGGTGCTCGCCGAGACCGTCGAAGGTCACCACCCGCATGAAGCGCGCCGGGATGATGCGGTCGGTGTCGATGTCGTCTCCGCGCAGGACGCAGGCGCGTCCCTCCACGCGGAGTCGCGGCTCCGAGCCCGACATCACAGCACCTCCCGCACGTCGCTGACCTCGCCCTTCACGGCGGCAGCGGCGACCATCGCCGGCGACATCAGCAGTGTACGGCCGGTCGGCGACCCCTGGCGACCCTTGAAGTTGCGGTTGCTCGACGAGGCGCAGAGCTCGCGTCCCGCGAGCTTGTCCGGGTTCATGGCCAGGCACATCGAGCAGCCCGGCTCGCGCCACTGGAAGCCGGCCTCGCGGAAGACCTCGGGCAGGCCCTCGGCCTCGGCCTGGCGGGCCACCTCGTGCGAGCCGGGCACCACCAGAGCGCGCACGTGGGAGGCCACGCGCCCGGTCCTGGCCACCCGCGCGGCCTCGCGCAGGTCCGAGATGCGGCCGTTCGTGCAGGAGCCGATGAAGGCCACGTCGATCCGCGTCCCCAGCAGCGGCTCGCCGCCGTGCAGCCCCATGAAGCGCAGTGCCTCGTCGGCCGAGGCGCGTTCGTCGATGGGCAGGTCGTCCACCCGCGGAAGGGGTTCGTCCACCCCCGCGCTCTGGCCCGGATTGATCCCCCAGGTGACGGTCGGCGCGATCGACTCGGCCGGAATCTCGACGCGGTCCGCGTACTCGGCGTCGGAGTCGCTGGCGATGCCGCGCCACCACGTGACGGCCCGCTCCCAGGCCTCGCCGCTGGGCGCGTACTCGCGTCCGCGCAGGTACTCGAAGGTGGTGTCGTCGGGGTTGACGTAGCCGGCGCGCGCGCCGCCCTCGATCGACATGTTGCAGACGGTCATGCGCTCTTCGAGGCTCATGGCTTCGATGGCGCTTCCCGCGTACTCGTACGCGAAGCCGATGCCGCCCTTCACACCCAGGCGGCGGATGATGTCGAGGATGACGTCCTTGGCGTAGACGCCGCCGCCGAGCTTGCCGTTGACCTCGATGCGGCGCACGCCGGGGCGCGCCATCGCGAGGCACTGGGTGGCCAGCACGTCGCGCACCTGGCTGGTACCGATCCCGAACGCTACGGACCCGAAGGCGCCGTGGGTGCTGGTATGGCTGTCGCCGCAGGCGATGGTCATGCCCGGCTGGGTGAGGCCCAGCTCGGGGCCCACCACGTGCACGATGCCCTGCTTGCGGCTCGGCAGGTCGAAGAAGGTGATGTCGTGCTCGGCGCAGTTCTTCTCCAGCTCGACCAGTATCGCCTCGGCCAGGGGATCCGAGAGAGGGCGGGCCTGCGAGTCGGTCGGGATGATGTGGTCCACGGTCGCGAAGGTGCGGGCCGGGAAGCGGACTGCGGCGCCCATGTCGCGGATCGACGCGAAGGCCTGCGGGCTCGTCACCTCGTGGATGAGGTGGAGGCCGATGAAGAGCTGCGTCGGTCCGGAGGGCAGCTCGCGGACGCTGTGCGCGTCCCACACCTTGTCGAGAAGACTCTTGCCCATTGGGGAGCTCCGAAGGTCCCTTGATTAGCGCACGGGCGACGGGGGGGCAGGGGGGCTAGCCTGCGGCGCCATGGACCTCATGCACACCGCCCACGTCCCCGCCGGAGACGGCCCCTTCCCGACGATCCTCGCTCTGCACGGCTGGGGGGCCAGCGCCCACGACCTGCTCGGCCTGGCGCCGCTGATCCTGGGTGGGGAGGCCCTGGTGATCTGCCCGCAGGGTCCGGTGGCCTTCGCGATCGAGATGCAGGGCGGGGGGGCGATGCCCGGCTACGGCTGGTTCCCGCTCTCGGGGGGCGGGGAGTTCGATCCCGACGCGTTCTCGGCCGCCGCCGACGGCCTGCGCGCCTTCCTCGACGCGGCCTGCGAGCAGTACCCGGTCGACCCCCGCAAGACGGTGCTGATGGGTTTCAGCCAGGGCGGGGTGATGGCCTACGACCTGGCGCTGCGCGATCCGGCTCGCTTCGCCGGCCTGGTGGCGCTCTCCTCCTGGCTCCCCGGCCCCGTGGCCCAGGCCGTCCCCAAGCTGCCCGAGCACGAGAACCTGCCGGTGTTCGTGGCCCACGGCACCGAGGACCCGATGATCCCGGTGGAGCGGGCCCGCGAGTCGCGCGAAGCGCTGCTTCCCTTCGGCGTCGGGCTCACCTTCCGCGAGTACGAGATGGCCCACGAGATCCGGCCCGAGGCGCTGCGCGATCTCCTCGAGTGGCTGGAGAGCAAGGTCATCTCGCCCATCGCGCTGGTCTAGGATGGCGGGCGCGGCGCGACGCGGGCTCTGCGCCGTGCTCCTCGTCGCTGCGCTAGGCGGCTGCCGGGCCGACGAGCTGTGGAACATCTCGGTCGGCCGCGACGCGCGCGTCGTGTACTCCTTCGACACCGCCGAGCGTATCGTGGCGCTCACCATCGACGACGGTCCCAACGCGGAGTCGACCGGGAAGATCCTCGACGTGCTGCACCGGCACGGCGCCCGCGCGAC
>JANQFA010000077.1 GCA_028278065.1 Myxococcota bacterium | reverse complement strand
GAGAGCACGCGGTACGCGTCGTGCCGCGCCAGCGCCCGCATCGCGTCGCGGAAGCGCACGGGGCTGGGTGCGTTGCCGGGCACCGGGCGCTCCCAGCTCACCCGGTAGACGAAGAGCCAGGGGATCACGAGCCAGACGGCCATCACCCCGGCCGCGGTCGACCAGGCCGCGGCGTCGTCGCCCAGCCTGCGGGCCAGCTCACTCATGCCGAGGGTCAGGAAGATCGCCAAGATCCCCAGCCCCGCGCGCCAGGTATTGAGCGAGGTGCGCTCGTCGTAGTTGCGCGACATCTCGGGAATGAGCGCCAGATAGGGGACCGAGAGCATGGTCATGGCCAGGCTGAGCAGGGTGTACATCCCGGCGTAGTAGGCGAAGCGGCCGGCGGTGGAGGCGATCGGCACCTCGACCCAGAGGAGCGCGAAGAAGACACCGAAGGGGATGCAGGCGATCAGGAAGTAGGGCCGCCTGCGGCCACTCTTCCAGTGGGTGGTGTCCGAGATGCGCCCCATCATGGGATCGGTGAAGGCATCCACCATGCGCCCGATCCAGGGCACGAGGCCGGCCAGGGTGCCCGAGAAGTGGACCACGTCCGTCAGGTAGCGGATGTAGACCAGGGTGAGCGCCGAGAGGACGATGTTGACCGTGTGGTCGCCCAGCGCGTAGACGATCTTGGTGCCCAGGGTGATGCGCGACTGGGGGCGGGCACTCATGCGGCGCCCATTCTAGCGGGTCCGGGCTAGTCTCCCTCGTCATGCTGCGCGCGGTGCTCTTCGACATGGACGGGGTCCTGGTGGACAGCTACGACGCCTGGTTCCACACCATGAACGCGGTCGCCTCCGACTTCGGCTACCCCGCCATCTCCGCCGAGACCTTCGCTGGCTGCTGGGGGCAGGGAGTGGAGGAGGACGTGCGCCGCTTCTACTGGAACCACACCGTGCAGGAGATCGAGCGGGCCTTCGACGAGGCCCATCTCCGGCAGCTCGAGCACGTGCGCTTCGATCCGGACGCGAGCGGCGTGCTGGAAGGGGTCGCGCGCGTCGGTGCGAAGCGCGCGCTGGTGACCAACGCGTCCTCGGCGATGGCGCGCCGGGTGATGGAGCACGGCGGGCTGGTGCTGGACGCGGTGGTCGGCGGTACGGACGTTCCCCGCGCCAAGCCCGCCCCGGACATGATGCTCCGCGCCTGCGAGCTGCTGGGCGTCGCCCCGCGCGAGGCGGTCGTGGTCGGAGACACAGCGTACGATCGGGATGCTGCGGGCGCCGCCGGCATCCCCTTCGTCGGCCTGCGCTTCGCGTGCGAGCGCCGACTCGAGCGCCTCGCGGATCTGCTCGACCTGTTGGAGGGGCTGTGAGCGCCAACGTGGAGATCAAGGCGCGCTGCGCCGATCTCGAGGCCCTGCGCGCGAAGGCGGCCGCGATCGCGACGCAGCGCGTCGGCCTGGATCGCCAGGTGGACACCTACTTCGTCACGCGGACGGGACGCCTCAAGCTGCGCGAGTCGAGCCTCTCCGGTGGTCAGCTCGTTCCCTATCTGCGCCCCGATACCGAGGCTCCGCGCGTCTCCGACTACCAGGTGATCCCCGTCGCGGATCCGGACGCCACGCGCCGACTGCTCTCGGAGCTGTTGGGCGTTCACCGCGTGGTGCGCAAGGAGCGCGAGATCTTCCTCTACCAGAACGTGCGCATCCATCTCGACCGGGTGGAGGACCTGGGCACCTTCATGGAGCTCGAGGCCGTCTACGACGGCGACCCCGCGAAGGAGCCCGGCGAGCGGCGCAAGGTGGACGTGCTGATGAAGGAGCTCGGCGTCCGCGAGCAGGACCTGGTCTCGGGCTCCTACGAGGGGCTGCTCGACGAGCGACCCGCCCACGCGCGGTCTCGGACCTAGCGCGGTGGCGGGATCGCGAAGGCGCGAATCGGGCAGCGGGCCGGCGGCCTCATCATGAGGGCGTAGGCGGGGCTGCCGGCAAAGCGGTACTCCATGGTCGCCTCGCCACCCTCGAGCGCACGGCCGCAGTCCTCGCTGTTGGGGACCACGGCGACGATGTCGTCGCTGCGGAAGCCGATCCAGGAGGCCAGCGGGAAGCGGCCGCGCAGGAAGATCTCGGACTCGTCCCGCCAGATCTCGCTGAAGCGTGCGGTCTTGCGTGGAACGGGGCTGCCCGAGGTTCCCGTGAAGGAGGTGGGCCGCGGCCCCGAGTCCCGCCACGTCTCCAGCGACCCGACGCCCAGCGGAACGCAGGGCCGTCCCTCCGGGTCGGGATTGGAGATCTCGCCGAAGCGGCCCCGTGCCCAGTACTCGACCGTCCCCTCCGGCTCCAGGATGTCGCGGCAGGCTCCGCGCGCCGGGAAGAGGAAACGCACCTCCGGGTTTCCCGAGAGCGTCGCGTCCAGGTAGCCGGCGCGCGTTGCCAGCGAGATCACGTAGCGCGTCTGGGCCGTGAACGGGGTGGCGGGTCCCACCGTGGAGCAGGCGGCCAGGACGGCGGCGATCGAAGCGATGCTCCAGGCGGGGACGGCTCGAAGCACACCAACTCCTCCCGGGTGCGAGGCTAGCTCGCCGGGACCGCGCCGGAAGGTCCGCGCTGGCGTCGTGGCTAGCGTCGGCGCCCGAGCGCCAATGCGCCGAGGCCGAGGAGCAGGAGGGCTGCGGGCTCTGGAAGCACCGTCACGGTCGCACCTTCGAGCACGGGGTCCTCGGCGAACCCGATCGGATGGAGGGCGAAGCCCTCGGACAGGTCGCCGTCGGAGATCTCCGCCTGGAAGGCGATGCTGCCGGGACCCGTCGCGGTGAACGACAGGGTTGCGAGCAGCACGCCCGTCCCGGAGATCGGCGTCGGGAACGCCTGGCCGGCCAGGCCGTCGGCGTCGGGTGCGGCCAGGGGGGTCCAGAGGGGGCCGATCGCCGGCGGGCCGGGGTCGAGGTTGGCGGGGCCGAGGACGGAGAGGTCGAGACCCCAGCCGACCACGGGCTCGTCCAGGTCGGCGATCAGCTGGACGGTGAAGCTCTCGCCGTCTCCGACCAGCGGGGAGGACGGCACCACGCTCACGATCGGCGTCGCGTGGGCGCTGCCGGCCAGGCACATCAGCATCGCCAGGAGTCCGCTTCGGACCGGGATCGCGCTCATCGCCGTCGCCTCCGCCGTGCGCTCCGCCACACCAGCGCTCCGAGCACGGGAATCAGGAGCTCGGCCCCGGTCAGGCCGCAGGCCGGAGCCGTGCGGCTGCGAGCCGCGGCGGCCTGCGCCGCCTCGTAGGCCTGCAGCCAGAGCTGCCAGTCGACCAGGGTCACCGTGCCGTCCGTGTCGAGGTCGGCCGCCGGCTCGAACGCGAGTGCACCGCGGGCGCTTCCGAAGGCCGCGTTGAAGAGCGTCCGGTCCAGCTCGTCCACGTCGCCGTCGTGGTCGACGTCGCCGGGCACGTCGCAGAGGTCGCCCGCGCCGTCTCCATCGCTGTCGGACTGATCCTGGTTCGGGATGTCGCGGCAGTTGTCCGGGCCGTCGACGACGCCGTCTCCGTCGCTGTCCGGATGCTCGGCATGGATCACGATGCCGACCGCGGCGCTCGCCTCGAGCCCGGTCGGGTCGCTGGCGCTGGCGGTCACCACGTGCGGGCCCGGGGTGAGGGCGCTGGCGACGGTGTCGATGCGGTCCCCCGTGCCGAGGTCGCCGTCCACGTCGGAGCTCCAGGAGATGGCGGAGGGGGCGAGGCTGCCTTCCTCGGGATCGTGGGTGACGGCGCGAAGCACGACGGGGTGATCGGCCGCGAACGCGTCGCCCTCGGAGGGGCGGACGATGGCGATCTCGGGAGCCTGGTCGTCGATGCTGAAGTTGCCGTCGGAGTCGTCCGACTCGGTGAGGAAGCCGTCGTTCGCCAGGACCCGGATCCGGCCGAGCGTGGTTCCGCCCAGGCCGCGCAGGGAAACGGTCAGCTCGGTTCCGCTGAGTCCGGTCGCCAACGTGCGCCAGGTGGTGCCGCCGTCGCGGCTGAGCTGGACGGTGCTCTTCACGGGGTCGCCGTCGGCGTCCGGGGCGTTCCAGCGCAGGGTGGCCGTCTCGCCGGAGAGCCGTTCGCCGCCGTTGGGGAATACGACCTCCGGCGCCGGGGCGAAGGTGCTGGCGCTGCGGCTGGCGACGACCTCGCCGTCGTACTCGAGCTGGATCAGGGAGGCGCGCGAGACCCAGGGGATGCCCACGTTGTAGACCGTCTCCAGGTCGCTGTCCGAGACCACGGTCGTGGGCTCGAAGGGCACGCGGACGGGAGTCCGGAAGGGCGCCGAGATCACCAGGGCCCAGTCTCCCGGCGGCGGAGCGGGCGGCGCCGGGACCAGCGCGAGCCCCAGCACGTCGTCGATGGTGCCCGTTCCCGCATCCGGGTCGAGCGTGCCGCGCACCCAGACCACGTCGCCGGGGAAGAGAGCCCGCGCCGCGCCCACGCCTGCGGACGAGGCGGCGTCCGTTCCGAAGCGAGCCTCGAGGGCGGTCTTGAGGCCCAGGTAGGTGATGTCCGAGGGCCACCTGTAGGCCTGTCCGTCGGTCCCCCTGCAGTAGTCCATCAGCTCGAAGTGATGGCGCACGTCGACACCGGCGTAGTAGCGGCGGTGGAAGCCCAGCCGCCAGAGCGCCGGGTCGATGGAGGGGTCGCTGATCAGGGAGAGGGGAGGGGAGAGGTTCACGTAGGGGAAGTCGGGCGTGCTCAGGCGGGCGATGGCATCGCAGGCCGACTTCTTGAACTTGGCCAGCCCGGCCACGCCCTGGAAGCCGAAGACCGCCCCGTTGACCGCGTGGCGCATTCCGACCGTGTGGGCCACCTCGTGGGCCGGGGTGTAGAGCTTGGCCGTCGAGTCGATGGTGTGGTCGACCACGAACACGTCCCCTGGAAGCTCCGCCTTTCCTCCG
>JANQFA010000006.1 GCA_028278065.1 Myxococcota bacterium | reverse complement strand
CTGGTCGACTACGCCCACACACCCGATGCCGTGGACAAGCTGCTGCGCACGATCCGGCCGCTGGCCGAGGGGCGCGTGGTGACGGTGTTCGGATGCGGTGGCGAGCGCGACCGGAGCAAGCGCCCGCTCATGGCCGAGGCGGGGGTGCGCTCCAGCGACCGCGTGGGGGCCACCAGCGACAACCCGCGCACCGAGGATCCCCTGGCCATCCTCGCCGACGTCGAAGCGGGCCTCGGGCTCCTGAGTCGCGTCGACCCGGACGATCTGCGCTGCTCCGACGGGGCCTACACGATCGTTCCCGATCGCCGCGAGGCGATCGCGCTCGCCGTCTCCGCAGCGGGGGCCGGCGACATCGTGGTGATCGCCGGAAAGGGCCACGAGGACTACCAGATCGTGGGGCGTGAGCGCCTGCCCTTCGACGACCGCATCGAGGCACGCGCCGCACTGGCACGGCGCGGGGATGTCGGATGAGCGTGCCGTTCCGAGCCGACCTCGCCTGCCGCTGGTGCGAAGGCGAGCTGCTCTCGGGCGACCCGGCACTCGAGCTCGGCGGCGTCTCGATCGACACGCGCACCATCGCCAAGGGGGACCTCTTCATCGCGGTCCGCGGCCCCAACCACGATTCCCACGACTACCTCGAGCGCGCGCTCGAGGCGGGCGCAGCGGGTTGTCTGGTCGAGCGCGGACGCCGGACGCCCCCGGGCACGACCGCCATCGCCGTGGACGACACCACGCTCGCACTCGGCGCGCTCGCGGCCGGCCACCGGAGCGAGTTCGAGGGCCCCGTGATCGCGATCACCGGGAGCAACGGCAAGACCACCACCAAGGAGATGTGCGCGGCGATCCTCTCCCAGGCCGGCCCCTGCCTCAAGAACCGGGGCAACCTCAACAACCAGTACGGCCTGCCGCTTACCCTCCTCTCCCGCGAGCCCGAGCATCGGGCGGCGGTGGTCGAGATCGGCATGAACCACCGCGGCGAGATCGCGCCGCTGGCCGCGATCGCGCGGCCCACCGTCGGAGTGATCACCAACATCGGAACCGCCCACATCGAGCACCTGGGCTCGCAGGAGGAGATCGCGCTCGAGAAGGGGGACCTCTTCAGCGGGCTCGCACCCGGGGGTCTGGCCGTCGTGAACGCCGACGACGAGCTGGCGGCGGCCCAGGCCCGGCGCGCGCCGGGCGCGGTGCTGTCCTTCGGCCTCGGCGAAGACGCCGACGTTCGCGCTCGGGACGTCGAGCCGGCCGGCCTGGAGGGCTTCTGCTTCCGGCTCACCGCTCCCCAGGGCGCCGTCGACGTACGCGTGAGCGGCCTCGGCGAGACGACGATCCCCAACGCCCTGGCCGCGGCGGCGGGCGCGCTGGCGGCGGGCTTCACGCTCGACCACGTGGTGGCCGGACTCGCGGCGCACTCCTCGGTGCGGGGCCGCATGGAGCCGCGCAGCGCGGGCGGCCTGCGCATCGTAGACGACACCTACAACGCCAATCCCGAGTCGGTGGCCGAGGCCCTGAAGAGCCTGGGGCGCCTGAAGGGCGGACGACGGGCGGTGGCGGTGCTGGGCGACATGGGCGAGCTCGGGGATGCAGCGACCGGCGCCCACCGCGCGGTGGGCGCCCTGGCGGCCCGGCTCGAGATCGACTTCCTGCTGGCGCTCGGCGAGTACGCCGGCGACCTCGCGGACGGGGCCCGCGAGGCCGGGATGCCCGCAGAGCGGATCCACGTGGAGAGCAGCCACCTCGATGCGGGGCGACGCGTGCGCGAGCTGCTCTCGGACGGCGACTGGGTGCTGGTGAAGGGATCGCGATCGATGGGCATGGAGGCCGTGGTCGACGCACTGGGCGAGGAGGCCCACTGATGCTCTACCACCTGCTGTATCCCCTGGCCTCCGACGTCAGCGCGTTCAACGTGGTTCGCTACATCACGTTCCGCACCGGCGCGGCCACCCTGACCGCCCTCTTCCTGGCCTTCGTGCTGGGCCCGCCGCTGATCCGCGCCCTGGGTCGCCTGCGCGTCGGCCAGCCGATCCGCGAGATCGGCCCCGACCACCAGGACAAGGCGGGCACGCCCACCATGGGCGGCCTGCTGATCCTCCTCTCGCTCGTGGTCTCGGTGCTGCTGTGGTCGGAGCTCGACAATCGCTTCGTCTGGATCGTGCTGGGCGTGACCGTGGGCTACGGCGCTCTCGGCTTCGTCGACGACTACCGCAAGGTCACGCGGGGAAGCAGCGACGGACTGCCGGCGCGCTGGAAGCTGGTCTGGCAGTGGGGAATCGCGCTCGCCGTCGCCGTCGCGATCTACGCCCACCCGAGCTTCGACGCCGAGCTCTCGGTGCCCTTCTTCAAGGACTTCACACCCAACCTGGGTGTCCTCTACGTGCCGCTCGCCGCATTCATCATCGTGGGAGCCAGCAACGGCGTGAACCTGACCGACGGGCTCGACGGCCTGGCGATCGGTCCGGTGATGATCGCCGCCGCCACGTTCACCGGCCTCGCCTACTGCGCCGGTCACGCGGTGATCTCCGAATACCTCGGGATCAAGGGCGTGGCCGGGAGCGGCCAGCTGGCCATCGTGTGCGGCGCACTGGTGGGGGGCGGCCTGGGATTCCTCTGGTTCAACACCTCGCCGGCCCAGGTGTTCATGGGGGACGTGGGCGCCCTGGCGCTGGGCGGGGCCCTGGGCACCATCGCCGTCGTGATCCGCCAGGAGATCCTGCTGGCGGTGATCGGCGGGATCTTCGTCGTCGAGACCCTGTCGGTGATGATCCAGGTGGCCTGGTTCAAGCTCACGGGCAAGCGCGTCTTTCTCATGGCCCCCATCCACCACCACTTCGAGCAGCTCGGCTGGCCGGAGCAGAAGATCGTGGTCCGCTTCTGGATCGTCTCGATCATCCTCGCCCTGGTCGCGCTCTCGTCGCTGAAGCTGCGCTGACCATGGAGCTCACGGGACGCAAGGTGTTGGTGCTCGGCCTCGGGATCTCGGGGCGCAGCGCCGCCGCGTTCTGCGCAGCCCGTGGCGCCAGCGTGGTCGCCGCGGACGAGCGCCCGCGCCCCGAGCTGCAGCCCCTCGACGCGCTGCCCCCCGACGTGGACGTGCGCTGCGGCGCGCCGCTTCCCGATCCCGGCGACTTCGACCTCGTCGTGCCGAGCCCCGGGGTTCCGCCGGCCCGCTACGCGGCGCGCGCCCGGGCGGTGGCGGGCGACGTGGAGCTGGCGGCGGCCTTCCTCCGGGTCCCGATCGTCGCCGTGACCGGAACCAACGGGAAGTCGACGGTCACCTGCATGATCGAGTCGGCCCTGCGAGCGACGGGGCTGCGCGCCGAGGCGGCCGGCAACGTGGGGCGCTCCGCCCTCGATCTGGTGGGTCGCCCGCTCGACGCCGCGGTGCTCGAGGTGTCCTCCTTCCAGCTCGAGACCACCGAGGCCTTCCGGCCTCGCGTCGCGGTCATCCTCAACCTGAGCCCCGACCACCTGGACCGCCACGGGAGCTTCGCCGCCTACCGCGCTGCCAAGGCGCGCATCCTGCGCCGTCAGAACGCCGAAGACGCGGCGGTGCTCTGCCGCGACGACACCGAGGTCTGGTCGCTCGCCGGCGACGCCAGGGCGCGCGTCTTCGCCTTCGGGCGCAGCGGACCCTACGAGCGGGGCGCGTGGCTCGACGCCGGGGGCGTGACGCTCCGCGCGGGACCCACGGACACGCGGGTCGATCTCGACGAGGCCGACCTCTCGGGGGCCGATCGCGACAACGCCGCAGCAGCCCTGGCCGCAGTGGCCGCGCTGGGCGCGGACCCGCGCCGCGCCGCGGCCGGCCTCGCCGACTTCCGCGCCCTGCCCCATCGGCGCGAGCGGATCGGGCGCGCCGCCGGGGCGCTCTGGATCGACGACTCCAAGGCGACCAACGTCGGCGCCGCGGTGTCTGCGCTGGAGAGCCTGAGTGCCCCGATCCTCTGGATCGCGGGCGGGCGCGACAAGAAGCTGGACTTCGCACCGCTGGCGGAAGCGGCGCGCGGGCGCGTGCGCTGTGCGCTCCTCATCGGCGAAGCCGCAGCGGAGCTCGCGCGAACGCTCGAGGGCGTGGCCCCCGCCGAGCGCATCCGGGACCTCGACGGCGCCGTCGCGCGCGCCTTCGAGCTGGCCGAGCCCGGAGACGTGGTCCTGCTCTCGCCCGCCTGCGCCAGCTTCGACCAGTTCGCGAGCTTCGAGGAACGCGGGCGTCGCTTCCGCGAGGCGCTCGCTGCGCGCATCGCCGAGGAGGAGGGACGGTGACCGCGCGGAGCCAGAGCAGTCGACCCGCCCCCGATGCGGCCCTGCTGGCGGCGGTGATCGGCCTCGCCGGCTTCGGCCTCGTCATGATCCACAGCACCACTGCGCCCTTCTCCGGGCAGGGGAGCTTCGGCGTATCGCCCCACTTCCTGCGCCACCTGGGCGCGCTCGCCATAGCCGGAACGGGGGCCTGGCTGGTGTCGCAGATTCCGCTCGGCTTCTGGCGCGTGGTCGCGCTGCCGCTCTGGGCGGGCGCGCTGGTCCTGCTGATCTCCACCCTGCTGGCCGGCGTGGAGGTGAACGGCGCCCAGCGTTGGCTGGCGGTTCCGGGGATCGGCTTCCGCTTCCAGCCCGCCGAACTCGCCAAGGTGGCGACGGTGCTCGCGGTCGCGTTCCTCTGCTCCCGCAGCGAGGCGCGGCCCAACTCCCCGAGCCGCCTGTGGGGGCCCGCCCTGCTGGCCGTGACGCCGGCGGCCCTTCTCATCCTGCAGCCCGATCTCGGCAACGCCGTCGTCGTGCTCCTCCTGACCTGTGCGCTCCTCTTCGTCGCCGGCACGCCGCTCCGGGTCTTCACCCTGCCTGCATTCATGGGGGCCACGCTGGTCGGCACCTACGTCTTCACCACGCCCTACGCCTGGCGGCGACTCACGGGCTTCCTCGATCCGTGGGCACGCTCCGATGCCGAGGGGTTCCAGCTGGTGCAGTCGTTCGTGGGCTTCGCCCGCGGCGGGCTCACCGGGGTGGGGATCGGCGACGGTCGCCAGAAGCTCTACTACCTCCCGGAAGCGCACACCGACTTCATCCTGGCGGTGATCGCCGAGGAGGCCGGGCTCATCGGGGTGCTCGCCGTGCTCGGCGCGTTCGCCGCGCTCGTGGTGGCGGGCCTCCAGATCGCGCGGCGCGCCAACGACCGCTTCGCGATGCTGCTGGCGTTCGGGGCCACGATGCTCCTCGCGATTCCGGCCGCCCTGAACGCTGCGGTGGTCACCGGGAGCGTCCCGCCCAAGGGGCTTCCGCTTCCCTTCCTTTCGTACGGACGCACCGCCCTGGTGGCGGCCTTCTTCGCAGCCGGAGTGTTGATCGCGGTCGCCCGTCAGGCGCCCGTCGACGAGCAGAGGTTCCGCAAGTGAGCGGTCTGCGCTGGATCATCGCCGGTGGAGGCACCGGGGGGCACGTGACCCCGGCGCTCGCCCTGGGCGAAGCAGCCGCGGCCGCGGGAGACGCGGTCCTCTTCGTGGGCGGCTCGCGCGGTCTCGAAGGCCGTCTGGTTCCCGAGGCGGGGTTCGAGCTGGTGAGACTCCCGGCCGGCCAGGTGATGGGTCGCGGCGCGCTCGGACGGGTGCGCGGCCTCGTCGAGCTCGCCCATGGAGCCCTTCGCGCACGGCGGGTGCTGCGCGACTTCGCTCCAGACGTGGTGGTCTCGGTCGGGGGCTACGCCGCGGTGCCGGCCATGGCCGCGGCCACCTGGGCGCGCACGCCGCTGGCACTGGTGGAGCCCAACGCCGTTCCCGGTCGCACCAACCGGCTCTTCGACCGCTTCGCCGCGCGGGTCTTCCTCGGGTTCGAGGAGGCGACCGCTGCGTTCCCGCGCGCCGCGGCGGCCGGCGCCGTGCGCATCAGTGGAGTCCCGCTGCGGCGCGCGCTGGTCGAGGGCTTTGCCGCCGCCGCCACGCACGCGCCGCAGGCCGGGCGGGTGCGGCTCCTCGTCTTCGGAGGCAGCCAGGGGGCCCGGCAGATCAACGACGCCCTCCTGGAAGCGCTCGGCATGATCGACCCTGCGCGACTCACCATCGCCCACCAGACCGGCGAGGCGGACTGCGAACGCGTGGCCGCAGCGTACGAAGCCGCGGGGATCGAAGCCGACGTGTTCGCCTTCGACCCCGACATGCCGAGCCGCTACCGCGAAGCCGACCTGGCGCTCTGCCGGTCCGGCGCGATCACCGTCGCGGAGCTGGCCCTGGCCGGGCTTCCCGCGCTCCTCGTGCCCTATCCCTACGCGGCGGACGACCACCAGACCGCCAACGCACGCGGGATGGAGCGCGCCGGCGCGGCGCGGCTGCTGGACCCCCGTCGCCTGGATGGAAAGGTGCTCGCGGACGCCCTGGTCGCCCTGCTGGACGAGCCCGAGGCCCTGAACCGCATGGGCGGGGCGGCGCGCGCCCTGGCGCGGCCCGATGCGGCCGCCCGGGTCATCGAGGAGTGCCGGACGCTCGTGTCCGGACCGGAACGAAACGACGAATCGGACCCGGGGCGGCACCCCGGTGGCGCGGATCCTGCCCGAGCAGCCGCTGCGTCCACAGCCCGCGCGGCCGGAAGCGCCGCCCCGGGGCCCGATCGGGAGAGCTGACGTGTACCGACGCATCCAGCGCGTTCACTTCGTGGGGATCGGCGGAATCGGCATGTGCGGAATCGCCGAGCTCCTCCACAACCAGGACTACCGGGTCTCTGGCTCCGACCTGCGCGAGGGACCCACCGTCGCGCGCCTGCGCGCCCTGGGCATCCCGGTCTCGGTCGGGCACGACGGGGCCCACGTGGCCGACGCCGACGTGGTGGTCTACTCCTCGGCGGTCCGCCACGGGAATCCCGAGCTGGTCGAGGCCGAGCGCCGCAAGATCCCGGTGATCCCGCGCGCGGAGATGCTCGCGGAGGTGATGCGTCTCAAGGACGGCATCGCCGTGGCGGGCAGCCACGGCAAGACCACCACCACCTCGCTCATCGCCCACGTCCTCGACGCCGCCGGCCTGGACCCCACGGCGGTGATCGGCGGCCGCGTCCTGGGCGGCGGCAGCGACCCGACCGGCGGCAGCGACCCGACCGGCGGCGACCCGACCGGTGCGCGGCTCGGACGCGGCGACCTCCTGGTGGCCGAGGCCGACGAGAGCGACGGGTCGTTTCTGCGCCTGGCGCCGGTGATCGGGGTGGTCACCAACATCGACCCGGAGCACCTGGACCACTACGGTTCGTTCAGCGGCCTGCAGGACGCCTTCGTCTCGTTCTGCAACGGGATTCCCTTCTGGGGGGTCTCCATCCTCTGCTTCGACCACCCGGGCGTGCAGGCGATCCTGCCCCGCATGACCCGGCGCACGGTCACCTACGGATTCGCGCCGCAGGCCGACCTGGTGGGGAACGACGTGCGCCCCGACGGCGAGGGCACCGTGTTCGGTGTCGAGTGGCGCGGTCAGGCCCTGGGCGACGTGCGCATGCGCCTGCCCGGCCGGCACAACGTCGCGAACGCCCTGGCCACCATCGCCGTGGCGCTGGAGCTGGAGCTCCCCTTCGCGACCACGGCCGCCGCGCTGGCCGACTTCGTGGGGATCGAGCGTCGCTTCGAGACGCGCGGGTCCGCGGGCGGCGTGCGGGTGGTCGACGACTACGGCCATCACCCCGCCGAGGTGCGCGCCACGCTCGCGGCAGCACGAGACCTGCAACCGGAGCGCGTCGTCGTCGTCTTCCAGCCCCATCGCTACACGCGAACGCGTGACCTCTTCGAGGAGTTCGCCACCGCCTTCAACGACGCCGACCTGCTCGTGCTCACCGACATCTACCCCGCCGGCGAGGAGAAGATCCCGGGGGTCGACGCCGAAGGGCTGGGCGAGGCGATCATGGCCCACGGCCACCGGGACGTGCGCTTCGTGCGCGACCTGGAGGCCGTGCCGGACGCCCTGCGCGGCGAGCTCGCTGCCGGCGATCTGGTGATCACCCTGGGCGCCGGCAGCGTGTCCGGCCTCGCGCCGCGCATCCTGGCCGTTCTGGAGGAGGGGGACGCTTGATCGCACCCGCCACGAGAGATCGCCTCGAAGCGCTGCTCGGCGAGGCCGTGCGCTTCGACGAGCCGCTGGCGCGGCACACGTCGCTGCGCGTGGGTGGGCCCGCCGACGTACTGGCGCGGCCGGCGGACCGCGCCACCCTGGCGGCGCTGCTCGCGATGGCGGACGAGGCGGCGCTCCCGATCACGTTCCTCGGAAAGGGCTTCAACACGCTGGTGCGCGACGGGGGCGTTGCGGGGGTGGTCGTCCAGCTCAGCGGACTGCGCGCGATCGCGACCGAAGGCGACGACGCGATCCGGGCCGAGGCGGGCGTCTCGCACTCGCAGGTCACGCGTTTCTGCAGCGAGCGCGGGCTCGCCGGTCTCGAGTTCGCGGCCGGGATACCCGGAACGGTCGGCGGCTGGCTCGCCATGAACGCGGGCATCGGCGAGCGTGAGATGGTCGACGTGGTACGCGAGGTCGAGCTGGCCGGTCCGGGAGCCGCCCCGCTGCGCCGGGTCGGACGCGAGGCCCTGCGCTTCCGCTACCGCGCCGTGGACGGGCTCGAGCCGGGCACGGCCTTCGTCTCGGCGCTCTTCGAGGTCTCTCCGGGCACGCCCGAGGCGGTGAGGGCGGAGGTGGAGCGCCTGCTGGCCCGGCGCGCGGCCACCCAGCCCCTCGACGTCCCGTCGTGCGGCTCGGTCTTCAAGAACCCGCCCGGCGATCACGCCGGGCGTCTGATCGAGGCCGCCGGACTCAAGGGCGAGCGCCTCGGCGGCGCCGAGATCTCGAGCGTACACGCCAACTTCATCGCCAACCGCGGCGACGCCTCGGCCGCCGACGTGCTCGCCCTGATCGACCGGGCGAGGCGGCGCATCGCCGAAGCCACGGGAATCGACCTCGAGACCGAGGTTCACGTGATCGGGAGGGAAGCATGACCGGTGCCAGACGCTCACCCCTCTCGCGACGGGACGCGCGCGAGAGGCGCCAGCAGGCGCGCATCCGGGCCGTGGCGATCGGCGGAATCGCCCTGGCCGCGGGGGCGCTGTTCGGCCCCCGGGTGGCGGGCCGGGCCCCGGACCTCGCCCGCGCCGCCGCCTTCCGCGTCGAGGTGGTGAGCGTCGTCGGAACCACGCTGCTGGATCCCGCCAGCGTGGCGAAGAGTGCCGGAGTCGCGCGCGGCACGCCGCTCCTCGACGTGGATCCGGAGGCGGTCGGCGCGCGCCTCGAGGCGCTGCCCCAGGTGGCGGCAGCCCGGGTGCTGCGCCTCCCGCCCAACCGGCTCGTGATCGGCATCGATGAACGACTCGCGCAGGGCGTGACCGAGGACAGCCGCGGCGCCTGGCTCGTCTGCCTGGACGGAGTGCCCTTCGCTCCAGCCGAGGCCAGCCAGCGCGCCCGGCTGCCGCGACTGCGCGCGCCGGGCGCGCCCGCAGCGGGCGTGGCGAGCCCGGAGCTGGCCCAGGGGGCCGCCGTCGCCTCCGCGGCGCGGCGCTCCGGGTTCGCCGTCGCCGAGGTACGCGTGGCCGGGGCCGAGGACCCGCGCGGCGCCCTGCTCCGGCTCCGCGGGCTCGATACCGAGGTGGTGCTGGGCCACGAGGGCCACCAGGCCGCGCTGGCCCGGCTGGTCGCCGTCTTCGCGCGCCGGCCCGCCTGGGTGGCCGAGGCCGCCACGATCGATGTTCGCTTCTCGGACCGCGCGGTCCTGGGAGGCGGCGCGCCTGCGGAGAGGCAGGCGCAGGGGGAGGACGCTCCGACCGGAGAGCGCAAAGCGGCCGTCCGCCGTGGATTCGGCGGACGGCCCGAAGGACCGGCGGCCGGGTGATCCGTCGCCGGACACAAGGGGGTGAGAGCATGGCACGCAAGGAAGACCTGATCGTCGGACTCGACATCGGGACCACCAAGATCTGCGCGATCGTGGCCGAGCGCCGCGAGGAGCGGGTCGACATCGTCGGGATCGGAACGCATCCATCGCGCGGCCTGCGCAAGGGGGTGGTCGTCGACATCGACGCCACGGTGACCTCGATCAAGCACGCCGTGGAGGAGGCGGAGCTGATGGCCGACTGCGAGATCACCTCGGTGTATGCGGGGATCGCGGGCGGCCACATCCGCGCCTTCAACTCCCACGGCGTCGTCGCGGTCAAGGACGACGAGGTGTCGGAGAACGACGTCAAGCGCGTGATCGACGCCGCCAAGGCCGTGGCCATCCCGATGGACCGCGAGGTGATCCACGTGATCCCCCAGGACTTCATCATCGACGACCAGGACGGCATCCGGGAGCCGCTCGGGATGAGCGGCGTGCGCCTCGAGGCGAAGATCCACATCGTCACCGCCGCCGTCACCAGCGCCCAGAACATCGTGAAGTGCGCCAACAAGGCGGGGCTCAACGTGATCGACATCGTGCTGGAGCCGCTGGCGTCGTCGGAGGCGGTGCTGGCGCACGACGAGCGGGATCTCGGCGTCTGCCTGATCGACATCGGTGGCGGCACGACCGACATCGCCGTGTTCGCCGACGGGTCGATCAAGCACACCTCGGTCCTGGGTCTCGGCGGCTACCACGTGTCCAACGACATCGCAGTGGGCCTGCGCACGCCTTTCGAGGAGGCCGAGCGGATCAAGAAGCGGTTCGGCGTGGCGGCAGCGCGCTACCTCGGCAGCGACGACGTGATCAGCGTCCCCAGCGTGGGCGGCCGGCGTCCGCGCGAGGTGTCGCGCAAGATCCTCTGCGAGATCATCGAGCCGCGCATGGAGGAGATCTTCTGCCTCGCGCGCGGAGAGATCGCCAAGGCGGGGCTCGAGGAGCGCATCCCGAGCGGGGTCGTGCTGACCGGCGGCTGCTCGGCGCTGGAAGGCGCACCCGAGCTGGCGGAGGAGATCTTCGAGGCTCCGGTGCGCCTGGGAACGCCGATGCACATCGGCGGTCTCCAGGACGTGGTGCGCAGCCCCATGTACGCCACCGGCGTCGGGCTGGTGCTCTTCGGGGAGTCGCGCGGTCGCGTCCAGAGCCGCTTCCGCATCCGGGACGGCTCGATCTTCCGCCGGGTCAAGCAGCGCATGCGCGAGTGGTTCTACGGGGAGTTCGACTGAGGTCCAGAGCGGGTCCGGACGGGGTCCGGATCGGAAAAAAGAGGCGCAACCACCACAAAATCCAGCGATTTCGTGTTAAGTTGGCGCCGCCAGGGGGGTGAACATGGCGAAGAGAACCCGAAACCGGGAGGGGTCGGGGTCCCAGCAGCGACCGCAGGAGACGCCGGTCGAGCCGCTGGACCTGCTCGAGATCGGCCCGAACGACGAGGACGATCTCTTGGAGTTCGAAGGCAACGCACGAAACCGGGCCCTGATCAAGGTGATCGGCGTGGGCGGAGGCGGCGGCAACGCCCTCAACACGATGGTGCGCTCCGGTCTGACCGGCGTGGACTTCATCGCCGCCAACACCGACGCCCAGGCCCTCCAGCACAACGAGGCGGACGTCAAGCTCCAGCTCGGCGATTCGGTGAGTCGCGGCCTCGGCTGTGGCGCGGACCCGGAGCGCGGTCGCGAGTGCGCGCTCGAGGATCGCGACCGGCTGCGCGACATGCTGGTGGACTCGGACATGGTCTTCGTCACCGCCGGGATGGGAGGCGGCACCGGCACGGGCGCCGCACCGGTGGTGGCGGAGGTGGCACGCGAGATCGGCGCGCTGACGGTCGCCGTGGTGACCAAGCCCTTCCTGTTCGAAGGGCGGGTGCGCACACGGCAGGCGGAGCGCGGCATCGAGGAGCTCCACCGCGTGGTGGACACCCTGATCACGATCCCGAACAACCGGCTCCTCGCCGTGGCGGGCAAGGACACCGCCATGAAGGATGCCTTCGCCCTCGCCGACAACGTGCTGCTGAACGCAGTGCGCGGCATATCGGACCTGATCACCACGCACGGACTCGTCAACCTGGACTTCGCCGACGTGCGCACGATCATGAACGAGATGGGCATGGCGCTGATGGGCACCGGCACGGCCACCGGCGACACCCGGGCTGCAGACGCCGCGCGGGCGGCCATCTCGAGCCCGCTCCTCGAGGACCTCTCCATCGAGGGCGCGCGCGGCGTGCTGATCAACGTCACGGGCAGCGAGAGCATGACCCTCTTCGAGGTGACCGAGGCCTCCACCCTGGTGCAGGACGCGGCCCACGAGGACGCCAACATCATCTTCGGCGCCGTGGTCGACGAGACCATGCCGCCCGGGGAGCTGCGGGTGACGGTGATCGCGACCGGCCTCGACCACGAGTACGCCGGGACCCGGGGCCGCGGCGCCGGCGAGCGCGTGACCGCGCGGGTGCCGCACATTCCGCAGACGGCGCCGCTGGACGGGGGAATCACCGCCGAGGCCGTGGAGCCCCTGGGAGCGGAGCCCGAAATCGAGCGCGAGCCCACCCCGGCCCGTGGCGGCTCCGCGGCGCCGCTCGGGGAGCCGCCGGCGAAGCGCGCAGACGACTTCGTCTCGCCCTTCGACGACGAGCTCGAGATCCCCACCTTCCTGCGCCGGCAGGCCGACTGAGCCGAGCACCAGGCCGACCGATCCCGGCGGGGGACGCTTTGCTAGCGTCCCCCGCCATGTCGAACCCCATCCTCGTCGAACGCGACGGCGACGTCGCGACCCTCACCTTCAACGACCCGGACCGCCGCAACGCGATGACCGAGCCCATGGGGCTGGCCTTCGCGGAGCACATCGGAGCGCTCTCGGCCGACGGGAGCCTGCGCGCCGTCGTGATCACGGGAGCCGGAAAGGCGTTCTCGGCAGGCGGAGACCTCGACTGGATCCAGGCCAAGAACGATGCCGGGCGCGCGGACCCCGGCGGACCCACGCGGCGCGCCAACCGCGAGGCGATGCGGGCCTTCTACGGCCTCTTCCTCTCGGTCCGCAAGCTGCCGTGTCCGACGGTGGCGGCCCTCAACGGGGCGGCGGTCGGAGCAGGCTTCTGTGTCGCGCTCGCCTGCGATCTGCGGGTGGCAGCGCGCGAGGCCCGCATGGGCCTGAACTTCGCGCGCCTGGGCATCCATCCGGGCATGGGCGCCACCTGGACCCTGCCCCGGATCGTCGGCCCCGCCCAGGCAGCCGACCTCCTCCTGACCGGCCGTCTCCTCGACGGCGAGGAGGCTGCGAGCATGGGCCTCGTGAACCGCTGCGTCGAGCGCGATGCGGTGCTGTCCGAGGCGCAGGCGCTGGCGCGGCAGATCGCAGAGTCCGCGCCCGCTGCCGTGCGCGGGACCCGCGCGGCCCTGGATCGCGCCCTGGACGCGACGCTCGAGGACCAGCTCTCGTTCGAGGCCGACCGCCAGGCCGAGTGCTACGAAACCGCCGATCTGCAGGAAGGGCTGGCGGCCGCCCGCGAGAAGCGCGCCCCCCGCTTCCGCGGCGCCTGAGCCGAACATGACCCCGGATTGTGACGGTCCTCACTCCCGTCCCGGGGATCGCGCGCTAGATTCAAGCGCAGCGCCGATTCTCCGATGGAATGGAGACGGCGGCCCGCACGGCGGGCGCACCTTGGGGGGGTGACCTTGGCTCGAATCGCGATCGGGGTGGTCCGCAGTACGCTGAGAAGCCACGCGCTCTGGCTCACCGTCGGCTACGTCAGCCTGCTCCTGCTGATGGCCCGCGCCTACTCCTAGGCGCTGCCCCCCCGGGCCCCAGGCGCTGCGCCGGCGGGCGCTCCTAGAGCGCCTCCACCTTGCCCTGGATCTCGTTCGCGTTGAAGAAGTACGCGATCTCGATCTTCGAGGTCTCCGGCGCGTCGGACCCGTGCACCGCGTTCTTCTCGATGTCGGTGGCGAAGTCCTTGCGAATCGTCCCCTCGGCGGCCTCGGCCGGGTTGGTGGCTCCCATCAGCTCCCGGTAGCGCTTGATCGCGTCGTCCCCCTGCAGGACGCTCACGACGACCGGGCCCGACGTCATGAAGGCGACCAGATCGCCGAAGAAGGGCCGCTCCTTGTGGACCGCGTAGAAGCCCTGCGCGGTCTCCACGTCGAGCTGCAGCATCTTGAGGGCGATGATCTCGAGCCCGGCCTTCTGGATCCGGGCGAGGATCTCGCCGGTGGCGCCCTTGGCCACCGCATCGGGCTTCACGATCGAAAGGGTCCGCTCCAGGGCCATCGCGCTTCCTCCAGGTGTCGAGGCGGCGGGACCTTAGCCCCCGCCCACGCGCAGGACCACCTTCCCGAAGTGCTCGCTGGCGTCGACCACCCGGTGCGCCTCCTCGGCCTCGGCGAGGGGCAGCACCCGGTCGACGACCGGCCCGATCGCGCCCGTGGCGAGGGCGTCGCCGAAGCGCGACAGGAACCCGTCGACGATCCGTGCCTTGTCCTCCACCGACCGCGCTCGCAGGGTGGAGCCGATCACATGGAGCCGACGCGCGAGCAGCGCCGCCAGGTTGATCTCCGCCTTCGCGCCCCCCATCAGGCCGATCAGGACCAGTCGCCCGTCCGTGGCGAGGGCGTCCAGATTCCCCTTCAGGTAGGGCGCGCCGATGTGGGAGAGCACCACGTCGACGCCGCGCCCGCCCGTGGCCTCCCGGGCGGCGGCCGTGAAGTCGCCCTCCCGGTAGTTCACCGCCACGTCCGCCCCGAGCTCGAGGCAGCGCGTGCACTTCTCCTCGCTCCCGGCGGTGACGATCACCTTGCCGGCAGCGGCCTTCATCAACGAGATGGCGGCGGTGCCGACGCCGGAGCCGCCGCCATGCACCAGGAGCGATCCGCCCTCCGGCAGCGCCGCGATCTGGAAGACGTTCAGGAAGACGGTGAGGAAGACCTCGGGCACGCCGCCGGCCTCCTCCAGCGTGAGCGATTCGGGCACCGGCAGCGCACTCGCGGCATGGACCACGACCTCCTCGGCGTAGCCGCCACCGGGGAGCAGGGCCATCACCCGATCCCCGGGGCTCCATCCGGAGACGCCCTCCCCCAGCTCGACCACGGTTCCCGAGCACTCGAGGCCGAGGATCTCCGAGGCTCCGGGGGGCGGCGGGTACATGCCCAGCCGCTGCATCAGATCGGCCCGGTTCACGGCCGTGGCCGCGACCCGGATGCGGATCTCGCCGGGCCCGAGCTCGGGAGCCGGCACCTCCCCGAGGACCAGGCGGCTCTCCTTGCCGGGGCTCTCCACCAGAATGGCTCGCATGGCAGGGATCCGTAGCAGAAGGAGGGACTTCTTCGATGAGTTCGCGGGACCCCACCTGGGAAGAGGGGAAGAGCGTCGTGGGGATCGAGCGGGACACCTGGAAGGCCCCGTCGCTGACGACCCGGCCTGCTCGGACCGGAGACCCGGGGAAGGGTGCGAGATCCAGGCGGACAGACGAGCAGCGCCCCCGAGCCAGGACGGGCGGCTCGAGGGCGCTGGAATGGGCGAGGAGCGAGCCCCGGTTGTTTGCTCTCCCCACCCCGCACCGGGGGCCCACACCAGGTCAGGGTCCTCGGTGCGTCAGGAACCTGCAGGATGCCCTGTTCAGGCCCCTCGGGTCAATTGAAATCCGGGCTTCGAAGTCGGTACAAAGCCCCATCCAGGCTCACGCCGGGCTTCTCCGGGCGATGGCCCGGGCGCGGACCGGGCTCAGCGCTCGAACGAGAACGACGGATCCTGGCGGTCTTCGGCATGCGCCTCGAAGAGGTCGCGGGGCTGGAGCCCCATCAGCCGCGCGAGGACCACGTCCGGGATCTGCTCGATGCGGATGTTGAAGGCGTTGACGCTGTGGTTGAAGAACTCGCGGCGGTCCGCGATGCCGTCCTCGAGCCCGGAGATCCGCTCCTGGAGCATGCGGAAGGACTGGTCCGCCTTGAGCTCCGGATAGGCCTCGGCCACGGCGAAGAGTCGCCCGAGCGCGCCGCGCATCATCGCGTCGGCCTCGCCCTTCTCGGCCACCGACTCCGCTCGGTCGAACATGGCACGCGCCTCGGTGACCCCCTGCAGCACCTGCTTCTCGTGGTTCATGTAGCCCTTCACCGTCTCCACGAGCTTGGGGATCTCGTCGTGGCGCTGCTTCAGCAGCACATCGATGTTGGACCAGGCACGGTCCACGTTGTGCTTCAGCCGCACGAGTCCGTTGTAGATCCCGACCGTGTACGCGACCACCGCGACCAGGGTGAAGGCCATTCCGGCCATCAGGAGCCAGATCATCTCGACCACCTCCAGGTGTCGGACCCTGCATCGGCCGGCCGGCGGGCCCCCTTGAAGCCGGACGACCCCTGTCCTGCGGTACGCTCGTCCGGCCAACAGCCGGGAGCCCTCCATGACGACCCACGCCCCCTCGGATTCCGGAAGCCCGCCGCCGCGCTGGGTCCTCAAGCTGATGACCCGCGTCCACGTCCTGCTCCACCGACTGACGGGTGGGCGGGCCTTCAACAAGCTGGGCAAGGACGACGTCTGCTTCGTCACCATGACCGGAGCCAAGAGCGGGCGGCGCCTCACCATCCCGCTCATGTACGTGCCGTGGGAATCCGGGGTGCTCCTCGTGGCCTCCCAGGGCGGCGCTCCCAGGAACCCCGTCTGGTACGGCAACCTGGTAAAGCACCCAGAGATCGAGGTCGAGCACCGGGGGCGGCGCATGCAGCTGCGGGCCCGGCTGGCCGGCGCGGAGGAGAAGCCGGCGATGTGGCCGGTCTGCGACCGCCACTATGCTCCGTACGCCGAGTACCGCGCCCGCACGAGCCGGGACATCCCCATCTTCGTCTGCGAGCCCGTCTGAGGGCCGCGCGCACTTACCAGGAGGAGCGGCGATGAAGAAGTTCTCGTGTCTGATCCAGGAGGGTCAGGGTGCCGATCGGAGCCAGGCGCTGCTCGAGGAGGGCCTGCGTCGGATCGGTCGGGAGGCCTTCGGCGACGACCCCGCCGAGAGCGAGGTGGCCTGGACGGTCTTCGGCAGGGGCTTCGCCTGGACGGCGGGCGAGCCGAGCACCTCTTCGGTCGTGATCGGCTCGGTTCCGGCCGGCCTGCCCCTCGAGCGCCGCGAGCCCTTCCTGCGCGAGATCTGCTCCCTCTGGGAGCGCGTGACCGGATGCTCCACCGACGAGATCGTCGCGACCGCCTGGGACGGCCCCCTCCCCCTCTAGAAGGAGAACACCATGCCTCTCTACCGCTGCGCCGTCACCGAGGGCGCCACCACCGAGGAGCAGCGCGCCCACATCGCCAAGGAGATCGTCCGCATCCACTGCGGCGTGACCGGCGCGCCGCCTTCGTTCGTACACGCGTTCTTCTCGGAGGTCCCCGCCGCCGCGCTTCCGGAAGGCAGGAGCGCCTTCGTGCTGGGATCGATCCGCGCCGGACGCACGCCCGAGCAGAAGCAGGAGATCGTCTCCGAGCTGTCACGGGTCGTTGCGGAGACCCTCGACCAGCCGATCGAGCGCGTCGGCGTGGTGACGGCGGACGTTCCTTCGAAGTGGAACATGGAGGGCGGCGAGCTCCTGCCCGAGCCCGGCGAGGAGGCCGCGTGGCTCGAACGGCACGGGACCGGCCACTGAGGCGTCGCCGACGACCGCTTGCGTGGTCGGCCCGAGGCCAGTAAACCCCCGGACGGCCGCGCTTCCTGCGGCCCGACCCAGCGAAAGGACCCCCCATGGAGCTCGATGGAGCATCGGTACTCGTCACCGGCGGGGCTTCGGGCATCGGAGCGGCCAGCGCGCGCCGACTCTCCCTGCTCGGCGCCCGCCCCGTCATCGCCGACCTGAACGAAGAGAAGGGCAAGGCCATCGCCGACGAGCTGAACGGGGAGTTCGTCAAGACCGACGTGGCCGACGAGGACCAGGCGCAGGCCGCCGTGGACGCCGCCCTGGGCCTGGGACCGCTCCGCGCCCTGGTCAACGCGGCAGGCCTCGGCAACGCCAACCGCACCGTGAACCGGGAGGGCAAGCCCTTCCCGCTCGACCAGTTCGAGTTCGTGATCCGGGTCAACCTGATCGGCACGTTCAACTGCCTGCGCCTCGCCGCCGCCGCCATGTCCCAGCAGGATCCCGTGGACGACGACGGACAACGCGGCGCCATCGTCAACATCGCTTCGGTGGCGGCCTTCGACGGCCAGATCGGACAGGCCGCCTACTCCGCCTCCAAGGGCGGCGTCGTCGGGCTCACGCTTCCGGTGGCGCGCGACCTCGCGGCCATCGGCGTGCGCGTCAACACCATCGCCCCCGGCCTGATCGACACCCCGATCTACGGCCAGGGCGAGGCCTCCGAGGCCTTCAAGGCCAACCTCGGGCGCAATGTGCTCTTCCCCAAGCGCCTGGGCGAGGGCAGCGAGCTGGCCTCGATGGTCGCCGAGCTGATCACCAACGACTACATGAACGGCGAGACGCTGCGCGTGGACGGCGGCATCCGCATGCCCCCCAAGTGATCCCAGGGGATCAGGAGACCCGGACATGGCAGACGTGATCCTGACCGAGACCCGGGGGCGGGTGCGCCTCATCACCCTGAACCGGCCCGAGGCCCGCAACGCGGTCAACAGCGAGCTGGGGCTCGCCCTGGTGGCGGCCATCGAGGAGCTGGACTCGGACGACGGCCTCACCGCGGGCGTCCTCACCGGCGCCGGCAAGGGCTTCAGCGCGGGCATGGACCTCAAGGCCTTCGCCAGCGAGGGGCCGCCCAAGGGCTTCAACGACTTCCTCGTCGACGGAAGCCAGAAGCCGCTCATCGCGGCGGTGGAAGGCTTCGCTCTCGCCGGCGGACTGGAGATCGCGCTCTCGTGCGACCTGATCGTCGCCGCCGACGACGTGAGGCTCGGCATCCCCGAGGTGAACAAGGGCCTCTTCGCGGCGGGCGGCGGGCTCTTCCGCCTCCCCAACCGCATCCCCTACGGCGTCGCCATGGAGATGGCGCTCACCTCGGATCCGATCACGGCGCAGCAGGCGCACGAGATCGGGCTGGTGACGCGACTGGCCGAGCCGGGCAAGGCGGCCGACGTGGCGCTGGAGCTGGCGGAGCGGATCGCGAAGAACGCTCCCCTGGCCGTGGCGGCCAGCAAGCAGATCATCCGCCAGACCCGCGGCCTCACCGAAGAGGAGGCCTGGAAGCTGCAGGCCCCCCACACCGCGAAGGTCTTCACCAGCGAGGACGCCAGGGAGGGGCCGCGCGCCTTCGCGGAGAAGCGCGAGCCCAACTGGTCGGGCAAGTAGGCGACTCCCGCCCGCCCGATCCCGTCGACTCGAACGCGCTCCTCGCGCGGCCTCAGGTCGACTCGAACGCGCTGCTCGCGCGGCCTCAGGTCGACTCGAACGCGCTCCTCGCGCGGCCTCGGGTCGACTCGGCCAGGTGCGCGGCGATCGCCTCGTTGACCGCGTCCGGAGCCTCCAACGCCACCGCGTGGCCGGCACCCTCCACCACCAGCCGCTTCGCCCCGGGAATCGCCTCGGCCACCTGCTCGGCGGCGGGTGTGAGGAGGTCTTCCCCGGCCGCGATGACCAGGGTCGGAGTCGTGATCCTGCCGAGGTCCAAGCTGCGGCTCCCGGACCAGCGCGTCAGGCCGGCGGCCATGCGCCCGATCGTCGGCGCCGGAACGCGGGAGACGGTCCGTGCGAGGCCGCGCAGGGTGCGACTCCGCACCGCCTCGTCCGCCAGGAACGCCGACGAGAAGAACCAGGGCAGGAGCCCCGCCGCCAGAGCCTCGGGCGACGCCTCGGTAGCGAGCCGCCGCCAGCCGTCTCCCAGGGCGAGGAGGCGCGGAGTCGCCAACACGAAGGGCGTGATCAGGGTGAGCGACCGGACGGCGTCCGGATGCGCCAGTGCCAGCTCGATCGCCGCCGCGGCACCCAGGCTGGCGCCGATCACGTGCGCGGGCCCCTCGCAGACCCGCGACGCATCCGCGGCCGTCTGCGCCACCTCGTAGACCTCCGCCTCGGGCGCGTCGGAGAGACCGACGCCGCGCGGATTGACGCCGTGAACGCGGAAGCGCTCGACGAGCATCGGCGTCTGGCGCGCGAACGAGGAGACATCGGTGCCCAGCCCGGGCAGCAGCAGGACCGGATCGCCCTCCCCCTCCGCCAGCACTTCCAGGGACACGCCACCTCCCACCGGCAGCAGCGCCTCGCGGGCGACAGCGAACGCCTCGACGTCCTGCTTGGTGACGCGCCCGCCCGGCCCGGTGCCCGGAACCCGGCGGGGGTCGATGGCGAGCTTCCTGGCGGCTGCGCGCGCAGCGGGCGCGACGGGCGGCTCCGCCCGCTCGCCGGCCGGGCGCGGAGCGCCCGGGGCGGGGGCGGACTTCACCTGGAGCCCGCCGCCGGCCGTCTTCACCTGGAGCCCGCCGCCGGCCGTCTTCACCTGGAGCCCGCCGCCGGCCGCCTCCTCGGGGCGATGCTCGGCCGCGTGGAAGGCCCCCGCGTCGAACGGCTCGTCCGCCGTCTCGGTGATCGCGCCGAGCAGGGCGCCGCAGGGGACCGTCTCGCCCTCCTGGATGTAGACGTGGCGGAAGAAGCCGGAGGCCGGCGCCTCGATGTCCACCTCGTTCTTCTCGGACTCGATCACGAGGACCAGGGCGCCCTTCTGCACGGGATCGCCGACGGAGAGCGGCCACCGCACCACCGTGCCCTCCTCCATGGTCATGCCCAGCCGGGGCATCGAGATCGCCGTGGGCATGCGCTCAGCCCATCTCGCCGACGGCGTCCAACACGTCCTGGGCCGAGGGCAGGAAGGCCTGCTCGAGCACGCCGCTGAAGGGAACGGGCGTGTGCGGCGCCGTGACGCACTTCACGGGCGCGTTCAGGAAGTCGAAGCCGCGGTCGACGCAGAGCGCGGCGATGTCACGGGCCACCGAGCAGCGCGGCGTCGACTCGTCCACGATCACCATCCGTCCGGTCTTCTCCAGCGAACCGAGCACGGCCTCCTCGTCGAGCGGCGAGAGCGAGCGCAGGTCGAGAACCTCGGCGCTGGTGCCGGCCCCTGCCAGCGCGGCAGCGGCCTCCAGCGCCACGCGTACGGTCGCACCGAAGCCCACCAGCGAGACGTCGCTCCCCTCGCGCACCACCCTGGCCTCCCCGAGCGGGATCTCGTAGTCGCCTTCGGGGACGTCCTCGACCTGGTTCAGGATCCCCTTGGCCTCGCAGAAGATCACGGGGTCGTCGTCCCGGATCGACGCGAGGAGCAGCCCCTTGGCCTCGCTCGGCGAGGACGGAATCACGGTCTTGAGGCCCGGGATCCCGGTCGTCATCCAGTAGAGGGACTGGGAGTGCTGGGCGGCCGCCTGCATGCCCGCGCCGCTCACGGTGCGCACGGTGAGCGGCACCTTCGCCTTGCCACCGAACATGTAGCGGAGCTTGGCCGCCTGGTTGAGGAGCGGATCGAGGCAGGTGCCGAGGAAGTCCATGAACATCAGCTCGGCGATCGGGCGCAGCCCCGTCGCCGCCGCTCCCACGGCGGTCCCGAGGAGGCCCATCTCGGCGATCGGCGTGTCGCGCACGCGGTTCATGCCGAACTCGCCCACGAGGCCGCGGGTGGTGCCGAGCACCCCGCCCATCTCCTCGGTGCCCTCCTTGGAGCGATCGCCGCCGCCCGCCACGTCCTCGCCCATCAGGATCACGCTGGGATCGCTGCGCATCGCGATGGCGATGGCCTCGTTGATCGCGCCGCCCGTGTGGAGCTGCCTGGCCATCTCTAGTACCTCACGTACACGTCGGTCAGGACGTCGGCGGGCTCGGGCTTCGGCGCCTGCTCCGCCTCCGCCACCGCCTCGCGCAGGAGCTGATCCACCTCGCCGTCGACCGTCCGCAGGTCGTCCGCTGCGAGCACCCCGGCCTCGGTGGCCTTCGACTCGAAGAGGTCGAGGGGATCCCGGTTCTGGATCCAGTCCTCGACCTCCTCCTTGTTGCGATAGGGCGTCGGGTCTCCCACGTAGTGGCCGGCGAAGCGGTAGGTCTTGCACTCGAGGAGGGTCGGCCCTTCGCCCCGGCGGGCGAGCTCGATCGCACGCCCGGCCTTCTCGTAGACATCGAAGAAGTCCATCCCGTCGGCGATCTCCGCACGCATGCCGTAGGCCGCCGCACGGTCCGCGATGTCCTTCACCGGCACCGCGAACTCGGTGGGCGTGAACTCGCCGAAGCCGTTGTTCTCGCAGACGTACACGGCGGGGAGCCCCCAGTTGGACGCCATCGTGAGCGACTCGTGGAACTGGCCCTGGTTGGTGGCGCCGTCGCCGAAGAAACCCACGGCCACGTTCGGCTTGCCCAGCACCTGGGCGCTGAGCGCAGCGCCCGTCACGAGCGGAATGCCGCCGCCCACGATGCCGTTGGCACCCAGCATGCCCTTGTCCACGTCGGCGATGTGCATCGAGCCGCCCTTGCCCCGGTTGGTGCCCGTACGGCGCGCCAGGAGCTCGGCGATCATCGCCTTCACGTCGACGCCCTTGGCGATGCAGTGGCCGTGGCCGCGGTGGGTCGAGCCCACGTAGTCTGCGTCGCCCAGGTGCGTACAGACGCCCACGGCGACGGCCTCCTCGCCGACGTAGAGATGCATGAAGCCGCCGACCTTCCCGGCGGCGACCAGCTCCTGCAGCTTCTCCTCGAACGCGCGGATCGTGCGCATCCGGCGATAGACCCCGAGCAGGTCGTCTCGCGACAGATCCATGGGCTGGCTCCTCCGTTTCGCCGCTGGACATCCCATGACAGCACTCGAGAACGTTAGAATCAATGACCGCCAACGGGCGGGACCGGAGGTGCAGGACGTGGACTACGAGCAGATCCGCTACGAAACCGACGGCGCCGTCGCCGTCCTGACCCTGAGCCGGCCCGAGCGACTCAACGCCTGGACGCCGCGCATGAGCGAGGAGCAGGCACACGCGCTGGGCCGTGCCAACGCCGACCCGGCCATCGGCGCCGTCGTGGTGACCGGCGAGGGACGCGGCTTCTGCGCCGGGGCGGACATGGATGCCACCTTCCAGTCGCGCATCGACGGCGTCGATCCCGGTGCGGATACCCAGGGCGGCTTCGGCGGCCTGCCCGCCGGCCTGGACTGGGTCCAGCTGGCGCGCGAGTCGAAGCCCCTCGTCGCCGCCGTGAACGGCGCGTCGGTCGGCATCGGCCTCACCATGATCCTCCCCTTCGACGTCATCGTCGCCTCGCAGAAGGCCAGGCTGGGCATGGGCTTCATCAAGATGGGCCTGGTTCCCGAGCTGGCCAGCACGCGCTTCCTGGTCCAGCGCATGGGCTTCGGTCGCGCCAGCGAGATGTGTCTCTCGGGCCGCCTCTACCCGGCGGACGAGGCCCACGCCGCGGGCCTGGTCGACCACGTCGCCGCGCCCGAGGACACGCTGCCGCGGGCCCTCGAGATCGCCCGTTCGATGGCGGCCAACCCGGATCTCCAGCTGCGCATGACCAAGGAGCTGCTCACCGCGAATCCGTGCGACACGGACCTGAAGGCGATCCAGGAGCGCGAGAGCGCCCTGCTGCGCGAGTGCTGGAAGAGCGCCGAGCACGCCGAGGCGGTGGCCGCCTTCCGCGAGAAGCGGGACCCGAAGTTCCGCTGACGCCCGCGTGACTAGAAGGGCTTGGCGATCGCGATCACGAACATGGTCGGGATCAGGATCAGCACCAGCGGCTCGGTGATGCGCAGGAACCACCAGTGCCACTCCATCACCTGCTCGTAGCGCGCGTCGTCTCCGGTCGCGCGCACGCGCGCCTTGTTGCCGCCCAGGTGCGAGAGGTAGATGTCCGCCGCCTCCATCGGAACGATGATGAGGACGCCCACCAGGATCTTCGCGGTGAGGAAGCTCCAGCGCGCGAGGTCGACCCGGTTCATCCAGAGCATCACGAGGGCGGTGATGACCATGACCGGGAACGCCACGTGCTCGATCGCGGCGCCCCGGTCGAATCGATCCATGCGGTCGTCTCGTCGCGCGCGACGGGCGGGATCGTCCGGATGGCGCCGCGCCGAGACCAGCGCCGGCTTCAGGTAGAAGGCCCACGCGACCATCGTGCTGAAGCTCCAGATCGCGACCGAGACGACGTGGAGCGCCTTGATGTAGGGGTACCACGGCCCGATCGCGGCCCTCAGCTCCTCCATCCGGTAGCGCTCCTTTCGCGGTATCCTTGCACAGCGAACCGCGCGACGCCGTCGCCGCTGCAGGCACCGCATGGGAGGAAGACGAAACATGGGCGTGAGCCACATCGCACTGGCGGCCAAGGACATCGAGAAGACGCACCGCTTCTACACCGAGGCGATGGGCTTCGAGCTCGTCAAGGTCGAGGTCGTGCCCCAGAAGGGGGGGTTCGCCCGCCACGTCTTCTATTCGACCGGCTCGGACAAGGACCAGCTCATGGCCTTCTGGGACCTCTCGAGAGTGCCCGGATCCGAGAACATCAAGACGGACATCTGCCGGGATCTGGGGGTCGAGCCGCTCACCAACCACATCGCCTTCCAGGCCGACAGCGTCGAGGACATCGAGCGGCGCAAGCAGCGCTGGCTGCGCTTCGGCAACGACGTCCTCGAGATCGACCACGGCTGGATCCACTCCATCTACACCGAGGATCCCGACGGCAACCCGGTGGAGTTCGCGGTCCTGACGCGGCCGTTCAGCGAGGAGGACGCCCGCGAGGCGCCCGAGCTGCTGCGCGCGGAGAACCCGCCCTTCAGCCCGGCCAAGCCCAGCATCAAGCTCCACCGGGCGAGCGATCTGGTCTAGCCGACGCGCGGCGGGAGGAGCGACGGACATGGCGGATCCCGGGGGCACGCCCGACGTGAAGCTCTTCGATCCGGAGACGCTGATCGATCCGTACCCCGCCTACAAGACCCTGCGCGACGAGGCGCCCGTCTACCACATGGAGGAGCTCGGGATCCACGTGGTCACGCGATACGACCTCATCCGCGAGGCGATTCGCGACTTCAAGACCTACTCGAGCAGGTTCGACGCATTCCTCGGAGCCTCCCAGGGCGTCGTGCTGGCCACGGCGCCCGCGGAGATCCGCGAGCAGATCCTCGAGCTGGGCAAGCAGATGATCGCCCCGGTGCCGACCCTGCTCACCCTCGACGAGCCCGAGCACAACCGGTACCGCTCGCTGGTGAGCCAGCTCTTCACGGCGGGCCGGGTCAAGCAGAACGAGCCCTATGTCGCGGCGATCGTCGACGAGCACGCCGACGCCTTCGCGGCGAGCGGGGGCGGCGACTTCATGGCGGGATTCGCGATGCCGGTTCCCCTCCGCATCATCGCGGATCGACTGGGAATCCCCGACGAGAGCAAGGAGTTCTTCTACGACGCGGCGACCGCGGCAGCCGGCGCGCTGCGCATGAGCCCGCTCAGCCCGGAGGAGATGCTGCGCCGTGCCCGGCTGTCGCTCGATCTGCAGACCCTCCTGGTCGGACTGATCGAGGCGCGTCGCGAGAACCCGCACGACGACATGATCTCGATCCTCGCCACCAGCAGGCTGGAGGAAGAAGATCGTCACCTGTCCCACGCCGAGGCACTCTCGATCCTCAGCCAGTTCCTGGTGGCGGGGCACGAGACGACGGCCAGCACCTTCGGCTGGGGGATGCTGATCCTGTGCCGCAACCCGGAGCTGCAGGACGAGCTGCGCGGCGACGAAGAGCGCGTCAGGACCTTCATCGAGGAGGCCCTGCGCATGGAGGCTCCCGTCCAGGGGCTGCCCCGGCTGGTCACGAGAGACACCGAGCTGGGCGGCTACCCGCTCGAGGCGGGCGAGTTCATCATGCTGCGCTACGGCGCAGGCAACCGGGACGAGCGCCGCTTCGCGAACCCGGACCACGTGAACCTGGACAGGGAGAAGGCGGGAATGCACTTCTCCTTCGGCTCCGGCGTACACCACTGCATCGGGGCGCCCCTGGCCCGCCAGGAGCTCAACCTCGGCTTCCCCGCCCTGCTCGAGCGGATGGAGAGCATCCGCCTCTCGGCCGAACAGCCGGAGCCCCGGGCCGAGCCGAGCTTCATCCTGCGCAACCTCCCGCACCTGCACCTGGAGTTCGATCGCCGCGCCTGAGCGGCCCCTCGAAGCGAACGCTTCAGAAGCGCACGTCTTCGCCGATGAGCACCAGCAGGGGGTACAACCGGGACGGATGGCGACCTTCCTCCTCGTACACGGATCGTGGCATGGGGCCTGGTGCTGGGAGCGGCTCATGCCGCTCCTTCGCGAACGCGGGCACGAGGCTCAGGCGATCGACCTCCCGGCCCACGGCGAGGACCGCACGCCCCCGTGGCAGGTCACCCTGGACAGCTACGCGGAAGCGATCGGGTGCGCGGCGGAACGCCTCCCCGACAAGCCGATCCTCGTCGGACACAGCATGGGGGGCGCAGCGATCACCCAGGCCGCGGGGAGCGCTCCCGACGCATACGCCGCGCTGGTCTATCTCTGCGCCTTCGCACCGCTCCCCGGCGAGTTCGTGGCGAAGCTGGGCGTCCAGGACACGGGAACGCTGATCCACCGGCACGCGACGCTGCGCATTCCCGGCATCCAGATCCGAGCGAAGCGCGCCGCCGATGTCTTCTACAACACCTGCCCGCCTGCGGACGCCGCGTGGGCGACGGCCCGCCTGCGTCCGGACCCGCTGCGACCGCTGCTGGGCCGGCACGTCCAGCGAGCGCCGATCCGCCTGGCGCGGGCCTACATCGAGTGCAGCGAGGACCGGGCAGTCTCGCTGCAGCACCAGCGCTGGATGGCCGACCGCATCGACGCGCAGCGGGTCGCCACGCTGAAGACCGACCACTCCCCGTTCCTGTCCGCCCCGGAGGAGCTGGCCGACGCCCTCGACGCGACGGTCGAGCTGGCCGCCTGAGCCTCAGCCGTCGGCCGCACGCCTCGCGTCGAGCTGCTCCCGGATTCGCTCGTGCTCATCGCGGGTGATCGGGAAGCGTTGGAAGATCAGGATGGCGATCCCGTTCAGGATCGCGGGCAGGATGCAGTAGAGGAACTTCATGCCCTGGATCACGCTCTCGCTCTGGTCCTGGTTGGGCACGTAGCCGATCAGCTCGAGCCCCTGCATCCCGACGAAGACCGCCAGGCCGATCGCGGCCTTGTCGACCAGCGACCACACCCCCATGAAGACGCCCTCGCGACGCCGGCCCGTCTCGAGCTCGTCCGAGTCGATGGCGTCGGCGGCGATCGACGGCCCCAGGGTCATGGTGCAGCCGGCCGTCGCGCCGACGAAGAAGCCCAGGATCACCCAGAGCACCCAGGTGCCCTCGTGGTAGGTGTAGGAGACGGCGTAGGCGATCACGCCGACGGACATCCCGATCGTCCAGGTGCGGTTCTTCCCGTACGCAGCCGAGAGTCGCATCCAGACCGGAATCGAGAGCATCGAGCCCGCCAGGAAGGCCAGCATCACCGGCTGCATCGCCCACTCCACCTGGATCACGTACTTGGCGATGAAGAGCGACAGGGGTGCGATGAAGCTCCCGCCCACGTGGCTGGCCAGGTAGACGAGCAGCAGGATCCGGAAGGGCCGGTTGGCCAGGGTGACGCGCAGGCCGCTCAGGAACGGGAGACCCTGCGCCGCCGCGGTCCGTGGACGCTCCCGAATCCGCGCGAAGGCCACCCCCATCAGGGCCGCGCCCAGGCCGCCCAGGGTGATGGCCATGACCGCATAGCCGTCGGTCTTCCCTCCCAGCGCCTGGGCGAAGGCGAACGGGGCCAGCATTCCTGCGGCCGTCCCGATCACCGTCACCACCTGGCGCACGCCGAAGACCCGGGTGCGGTCGTCGTAGCTGGGGGTCAGCTCCATGCCGAGCGCGACATAGGGGATGTTGAAGACGGTCAGGAACGTGAACAGCGCCAGATAGCAGACCATCAGGTGGACGAATACGCCGTTCGGGGACAGCGACCCGGACGGCGACCAGATCAGCCAGAAGACCGCCCAGAGCGGCAGGGCCGCCGCCAGGATGTAGGGCCGCCGCCGGCCCCAGCGGCTGCGCGTGCGGTCCGAGACGTAGCCGATCAGCGGATCGGTGACGGCATCCCACACCCGCCCGGCGAGGAACACCCAGCTCAGGAGACCGGCGCTCACACCGAGCTCGTCGGTGTAGTAGTTGGGCAGGTACATCGAGACGCTGACGATGACGAGGGCGACCGTCGCCGCCGGCAGCGCGTAGCTCAGGACCTGCCCGAACGGGAGCGTCGGCTCGCCCGGAGGCTCAGTCACGCGCGGCTGCGCCGAGCGAGCGGAGATCGGCCTCGAAGCGTTCGGCGAGCTGCAGCGCAGCCGCGGCCCGGCCGCCCAGCCGCTCGCGCGCGCGGGCGCACCACGGCAGCAGGTAGCGACGGCAGAGCTCGGCCACCATCACCGCATCCCGGCGGTCGATGGCGGCGGCGAGTGCCTCGCAGCCCGGCGCCAGGTGGTCCGGGGGCAGTGTCCCGTCCCGCCAGCGCAGCCCCAGGAACTGCAGGACGCGCATCCACTCCTCGCGCGCGTGTCCCCCCTCCATGCCGAGGGCCGCGTGCAGCAGCAGGGGAGCCGGAGGCAGGGGGTCGCCCACGTGGAAGGAGGCCCAGTACTCGGTCTCGGCGTCGCCGAACGATCCGGGAAGGCCCAGGGCTTGCCAGGCGTCGACCCGCAGCTCGCGTGGCGCCACGGGACTCCAGAGTCGCGCCCAGCCCACGAAGCGCAGCGCCGCCTCGCGGGGATCCGGCGTCACGTCCCCACCCGGATCCAGCCGGCCGAGACCGACTTGAGGCCACCCCGGTCGGCCTCGGCACCCTGCCAGACGGCGATGGCGAGCTGCCGCCCGGCGTCGAGGGCCTTCCAGCCCGGCAGCTCGAACTCGACCTGCCAGCGACCGCTCTTCCACTCGGCACGCGCTTCCCAGCCCTTCGGAGCCACGCTGCGCTCCAAGCTGCCCAGGCCCTCCGCACGGACCCCGAACGGCCGCTCGCGATCGGCACGCCACATCGCGCCTTCCACCGCCTTGCCCGGGGCTCCCATCGTCATCCAGGGCGCGTCGGGCACGATAGGGGCCAGCACCGCCGCGGCGTCGACGAAACGGTCGACCTCGTCGCCCAGTGCGCGGACGGGATCCGCACAGGCCCACGAGAGGCGCACGCGCCAGAGCACGCCGTCCTTCTCCGCCTCCAGCTCGGCCAGCGGCGTACGCGGGGCGCTGCGGTCCGCGTACGCCTGGGAGACGTAGCCGCCCGGCGAGAGACCCGTGGGGGCCGCCATGAGCGAGACCTTGCCTCGCATCACAGCACCTCCCGCGTGCCGGAATCGAGCGCGAAGCTCCGGTTCCAGTCGTAGGCGATGAGGAGGTCCATCAGCTCGCTGGCCTCGCCGCGGCGTCGCTTCGCCCGCTCGCGCTCCAGGGTGCCGAGTGCCTCGTGCACCCGCTCGCCGAAGAGCTCCACCAGATAGCTCGTGGGAATGCGCGGCTGGCCGGTCGGGCGCCCCTTCTCGTCGAGCCTGGGCGGGCCCGTCGGGGGCACGTAGTACACGTTGGGCCCGAGACCGAACTCGGGGTGGAGCGGCAGGGCCACCCCGAAGCCGTGCACCAGCTTCCAGATCGGACCGTCCTCGTCGTCCAGGTACCCGACGAAGCGAAGCCGGCCGGGGCACTGCCTGGCACAGGCCGGCGCCACGCCCTCCTCCAGCCGCGGCAGGCAGAAGATGCACTTGGTGGTGACCTGCCGCTGGGGGTCGAAGTAGACCTTCTTGTACGGGCAGGCCTCGACGCAGAAGCGGTAGCCGTGGCAGCGGTCCTGGTCGACGAGCACGATCCCGTCCTCGCCGCGCTTCTCGATGGCGTGGCGCGGGCAGGCGTCGAGGCAGGCGGGATGGGTGCAGTGGTTGCAGAGCCGCGGCAGGTAGAAGTAGTGGTTCTCGGCCGGGTAGTCGCCGGCGCCGCGGTCCTCGTCCCAGTTGGCACCCCACCTGGGCGGCTTGTCCGGTCGCAGCCACGGCTTGCTCGCACCCTCCCCGGATCGCGCGCGCACCTCCTCGTGATTGAAGCTCCACGCACGGCCGTACTCGTCGTCGAGATTCGGGACCTTCCCCGTCTTCACCTCGCCGGTCGCCGTGCGGCCTCCGCTGCCGGTCCAGTTGCGCGGGTAGCCGGCCCCGGGGAGCGTCTCCACGTTGTTCCAGTATGCGTAGCCGCTCCCGGTGTCCGTGTTCCAGAGCTTCTTGCAGGCGACGGTGCAGGTCTGGCACCCGATGCACTTGTTCAGATCGAGCACCATCGCGATCTGGCGTGTGGTCGTCGCTTCGGCAGCCATGGCTAGGCGCCCTCCGCCGGTGCCAGGCCTTCGGGCCTGCCCGGCTTGATGTCCACGCGCGTGTCCTGCACGTGCGTGCCGGGCTCCCAGACCCCGAAGCGCCAGCGCAGCTGCCCCTCGCGTCCGGCGAAGTGGAGCGGGTTCATCAGGCCGGGAGTCACCCACTTGTAGCTCTGGTGGTTCGGGAACTGGTACGGCTCCCAGGCGTGGAAGTAGTAGGCGACCCCGGGGCGAACCATCGTCGAGTACTTCACCCGCATGTACACCCGCCCGACCCGGTTCGAGACCTCGGCCCACTCGCCGTCCGGGATCGCGACCTTCTCGCCGTCCCGGGGATTCAGGTAGAGGCAGGGCTCTCCGCGCTGCAGGCGCAGCATCATCGGATCGTCGCGCCAGATGCTGTGGATGCTCCAGCGTGCGTGGCAGGAGATGAGCTGGAACGGGAAGTCGCCGCCGGCCTTGGGGCTCTCGATGTGGGTCGGGAGCGCCTCGCCGGCTTCGAGGAACCAGGGATGGTCGACGTAGAACTGCTGGCGACCCGTCCGCGTGGGCCAGGGCCACTTGGCCTCCGTGAAGTGGGTACACGCGCGCAGGACCCCCTCCCCCTTCCAGTCGTCGTTGAAGAGCTGCGGCTGTCCGCCCGGCCCGCCGGCGCCCTTGTACTTCTCCACGCCCGTCTGCTCGAGGGCGCGGACGGTCATCCCCTTCGTGGTCTCGGCGTTGTCGAGGATCGTCTGGGTGACCTGCTCGGTGTCGTCCGGACCGAACTCGCCGTGGAAGGAGAACACGTCGCCGATCTTCTTGAGATCGACGGGGCCCTTGCCGCAGCCGTCGAGCACCGGCGTGCCGCGCTCGCGCGCCGCGCGCTGCACCTCCTGGGCGAGCTTCCAGAAGATCTCCCACTCGTTCTTCGACTCGCCCAGGGGCGGCACGGCCGCGTCGCAGTAGTGCAGGTAGGGGATGTAGGCCACGGCGTACTTGATGCCGCGCTTCTCGTAGTAGCCCGCCGCGGGAAGCAGGTAGTCGGCGTGCATCCCGGTGAAGGTGAACTTCGGGTTCACGTCGACGATGAGCTCGAGACCGGGCCACATGTGCTCGAGGGAGCGCTGCGGGAGATTCGAGCGCCGCAGCACGTTGTTGCCACCGGTCACCCAGGCGCGGGCACGCTCGCGCGGGAAGACGGGCATCCAGTCCTTCTCCCGGGCCTCCCGGTCGTACTCGGTCAGCGGACGCGGGTAGAGCCCCGCCTGCTCCCGGTCCAGGTCCTCCGCGATCCCCTGGTAGGCCAGGTTCAGGCTGGCCGCGTTGCTGAGACAGGCGAGGTCCTCGCCCATCTCGCCGGCGAGCTCCCAGGTCAGGCGCTGGGCGCTGATGCGACCACGCACGCGTTGCACGGCCAGATCGAAGAGCATGCCCGGGTCCATGTTCATGAAGAGCGCCAGCCGGCCGCGCAGACCGGTGTGCTCGCCGAAGCCGATCCCCCCGGTCTCGATCCAGCCGGTGGAGTGGTAGCCGGAGCCCTTGCGCCCGACCGCGCCCTTCAGGGACAGACACAGGATCTTGGCGCGGTTCATGAGATCCGAGTGGAAGAAGCGGTTCGAGCCCCAGCTCGAGAGCACCATCGGGCGCTCGGCACGGGCGAAGCCGCCCGCGAACTGCTCGATCTGCTCGGCGGCCAGACCGGTCACCTCGGCGGCCCGTTCGAACGTCCACGATTCGAGCTGCTCGCGCAGCAGCGAGCCGACGGGGACGACGCCGGCTTCGGTGCCATCCGCCAGCTTCACCGAGAAGCGACCCTCGATGGGCGGATCGAAGGTCCCCATGTCGAGGCGCGGCTGCTCGCCGTTGCCCAGGCAGCCGGGCGCGGGCACGGGGCCGCCGCCGCCGGGATCCCATACGAAGACCCGCTCAGCATCGCCGCCGTCGCGCAGGTCGGCGCCCGTCAGGAAGCGGCCGCTGTCCAGACGCACCAGGATCGGGAGGTCGGTCTGCTCGCGCACGTAGGGCAGGTCGATGGCGCCGCTGTCCCAGATGTGGCGGGCCGTGGCGAGAGCGAGCGCAGCGTCGGTGCCGGGGCGGATCGGGATCCACTGGTCGGCGTGCACCGCGGTGGCGCTGTACTGGGGATCGATCACCACCAGCTCGGCACCGTCGTACTTGGCCTCGAACAGGAAGTGGGCGTCGGGGATCTGGGTGACGGCGGGGTTCATCATCCAGACCACCAGGTAGTCGGAGAGGAACCACTCGTCGGAGCCGCCTCCCACGTGCGGGAAGCCGAAGGTGAGCGTCGCGCCGTGGTTGAGGTCGCCGATCTCCGCCCAGTCGTCGGAGAGAGTGGCGCCCATCAGGCCGAAGAAGCGACCGCGCGCCGCAGTCGTGGGTCCGTGGTCGAAGTGCGGCCCGAGGTCGTGGATGATGCTGTCGGTGCCGTCCTTCTCGGCGATGGCGACCAGCTTCTCGGCGATCTCGGCGAGCGCCTGATCCCACGGGATCTGCTGCCACTTGCCGCCTCCACGCTCGCCGACCCGCTTGAGCGGCACCGACAGCCGACCCGGGCCGTACATCACCTCCGTGTAGCAGGCGCCCTTCTGGCAGCCGCGCGGGTTGAAGTCGGGAACGCCCGGCTCCGAGGCGGCGTAGTTGGCGGTCTGCTCCTCGCGGACGACGACGCCGTCCTTCACGTAGAGATCGAAGTTGCAGGCGCTGCGGCAGTTGAGCCAGCCGTGGGTACCCCGGGCGATCCGGTCCCAGCTCCAGCGCTGGCGGTACAGGTCCTCCCAGGTGCCCAGACGGGCCGGGTTGCGCGCGGCGCCGTCTGCAATGGCGGCGGCCACCGCCTCTTCGCGCAGGTGGAAGAGCGGGAGCCCTCCCGCGGCCGCCGCCGCGGCAAGACCGGAGAGCTTGAGGAAGCGTCTACGGTCGAGCTGCCAGCCAGAGGTCCGCTCGGGGCTCGCCATGGATCCCTCCCAGCGCGCGTGGCCTCCCTCGAATCCCCTGTCCGCCTGTATCCAAATAGCTGAAAATATTCTACTATTCAGAAAAGCCGAACTCTGCTTCGGATCTTGGGCCAGATCCGACGCGCTGTCAAGGGGCCTCCTCGGTCAGGTTGCCGAGACCGAGCTGACCGTGCGGGCGCGCCTCGCCTCGAAGTCGATCCAGACGGCGCTGAGAGTCGAGAGGGCGCACAGGAGTGCCGCCAATGCGAACGACCAGCCAAACGACGCGGGCGTCGCGACGCCCCCGTACGCGAGGGTGAGCGCCGCCACGCCGAACGACGCGCCTCCCTGCCCCGCCAGGCGATTGGCCGCCGAGGCCACGCCCAGATCGGCCTCCTCTACCGAGCGCGCCACGGCCGAGGTGATCGAGGGCTGACAGAGACCATGGCCGGCGCCCTGCCCCACCAGGCCGATGGCCAGCGCGACCAGGTTCGTCTCCCACGCCGCCCAGGCCACGAGGAAGAGCGCCGCCGTCATCAAGCCCGCGCCGAAGACCGAGGCGAAGCGTTCGCCGAAGCGCTCGCCCATCGCGCCACCCGCCGGCGAGGCCAGGGTGAGGGAGGCGGTCCTCAGCACCATGAGGAGCGACGCCTGGGTGATGGAGAACCCGAAGGACTCGTAGAGGAGGAGCGGGGCGATCACGAAGGCGCCCATGTAGGCGCCCGAGTTGAGCGCGTTGGTCACCAGGGTGGCGCTGAAGCCGCGATCGCCGAACAGCGAGAGGGGCAGCAGCGGCGCGTCCGCGCGACGCTCGACCCGCAGGAAGGCCGCGATACCGACGACGCCGAGGACGGCCGCGGCAGAGATCCAGGGCGAGTCGAGGCCCACCTCGCGCACCCCGCCCAGCGCCGCCATGAAGCCCGCCACCCCGACCGCCAGGGTGAGCCCGCCCAGCACGTCGAAGCGCACGCGCTGCGGCGCGGTCTCCTTCAGCACGACGAGGGCCAGCGCGAGGGCGGCGGCGCTCATGCCGGCCTGGGCCAGGAAGACGATCCGCCAGCCCAGCCAGTCGACCAGGGGGCCCCCCAGGATGAGGCCGAGCGCCGGCGCGCCGGCGGTGGTCATCGACCACCAGCCCATGGCGCGGACCCGCTTGCCGGGCGGGTAGACGGTGAAGAGCAGCGCCATCGCCGTGGGCTGGGTGGCGCTGCCCAGGATCGCCGAGATGGTGCGCAGGCCGATCAGCGAGAAGGCATCCCAGGCGAAAGCCGTCGCGAAGGCGACCACCGTGGAGCCCGCGAAGCCCCACAGGAACACGCGTCGGTGTCCGCGTAGATCTCCGAGCTTGCCGAGCAGCGGGAACGCCACCGCGGACAGGAGCATCGGGGCGGTGATGACCCAGGAGATGGTGGTCTCGCGCGCGCCGAACTCCTTGGCGATCGGCCCCAGAGCCACGGCCAGCACGGTAAACGGGAACGAGCTGGCGAACATTCCCGCCAGCACCGCGAAGAGCACCCAGGTCGGGTAGCGCCCGCTGGCCTCGAGCCCGGCGACCCAGTCCTCGGCCCACCTGTTGAGAGAAGCGGTCATCCGTAGGGCCTCTCTCGGGCTAGCGCAGGTCGGGGTGGTAGCGAGACTCCAGCGTCGCGCGGACCGGTGCGGGGATCTCGATCGCGCGCCGGGCGCCGATGTCGAAGGCGAGATTCACGATGGAGCTGGTGCAGAGGACCGCGTCGCGCCCGACGTCGAGCACCCAGCAGCGGGTCACCGAGATCTTGGCGCCGGTCTGCACCTCGGCGGCAAAGCTCTGGATGCGACTCCCCGCACGCGGCAGCTCGAAGAGCACGCCGCGGCTCTCCAGGGTGGCCCAGCCGAATCGGCCGCCTCCGGGGAGCTCGTAGACGGGCGGCCCGAAGGGTCGCCCTTCGGGCGGCTCCCCGCCCCAGACCAGATCCTGGTAGGACGCAGCCGGGAAGAAGCCGGCATCGTCGCACTCCTCCACGCGGATCTCGCGCTCCTTGCGCATCGCCAGCCCGCGTCGATGGGCCTCCTCGAGACCGAGCTTCGGAGGAAGGCGATCCAGATCGAGCGTGCGCGGCCCACCGTGCTCGGGCAGCTCCAGCAGCGCATCGCCGACGCGCTTGGCGACCGCCTCGGGAACGGGCAACGGCTCCCGCGCCCCTTCTCGCACCAGGCGGAACCGGTGGACGAAGGTGGCCGCTCGCTCCCCGTTCCCGGTGTTCCGGAGCTCGTGATAGAAGCGCAAGCCGTCGGCGTGCACGTCGAGCACGGCGCCCAGCACCGCCAGCGGCGCCCCGACGAGCTGCTCGCGGTAGTGGCGCGTGAAGGCGTCGCGAAGCTCCAGCCTCCCGTCGAGCGCCGCGCAGTCGTGCGGGCCCAGGCCGTGCTGCGCGGCCAGCGCCCCGCTGGCCCGCAGCGCGTTCTCCAGGTAGAAGCGGACGTTCATGTGGCCCAGGTGGTCGATCTGCTCCGGCAACACCGTGGATTCGTGCAGGAGCTGGAGCTCAGGCATCCCGATGGCCCTCTTCGATCAGGATCTCGTGCACGTCGGCCAACGCCTCCAGGTGGCCCTTCGCATCCAGCTCGCCGCCGAGCGTTCGCATGCACAGGTGGGTCAGGCCCGCGTCCTTCCGCTGCTTCAGGATGCCCAACCACTCCTCCCGGGTGCGGCCGTGAATGCCCAGGCCGCTCTCCGCGCCGATCGCGGCCGGATCGCGCCCTGCGAGCCGGGCGTGCTCGTCGATGCGAGCGCGGATCCCGGAATACTGCTCGGACGAGCAGAGCGCAAACCACCCGTCGGCCAGCTCCCCGATCCGGCGCAGGACCGACTCCGAGGCTCCACCGGGCCCGATCCGGTATCGTATGCGCCCCGCAGAGAAGCCCGAACCTACACAGGAGCGACATCAGCATGGCCGCTACCCCCGATCTCGAGGCCTTCCGTGCCGAGGCGCGCGCCTGGCTCGACGAGAGCTTTCCGAAGTCGCTGGCCGGCAAGGGCGCAACCCTCCTGCGCGCCGAGTTCATCGAGCCCGAGGGCGACCTGGCGATCTGGGCCCGCAACCTGGGCGAGAAGGGCTGGGGTACCCCGACCTGGCCGGCCGAGTACGGCGGCGGCGGACTCAGCCAGCTCGAGGCGCAGGTCCTGGCCCAGGAGATGAACCGCGCGGGCGCCTTCAACCCGCTGACGACGATGGCCGGCATGGGCATCACCATGGTGGGCCCGACCATCCTCGAGTACGGCACCGAGGCGCAGAAGCGCATGCACATCCCGAGGATCTGCAAGGCAGAGCTCTTCTGGGCGCTCGGCTACTCCGAGCCCAACGCGGGCTCCGATCTCGCCTCGCTCCAGTGCCGGGCCGTCGATGCGGGCGACCACTGGGTGGTGAACGGCCAGAAGACCTGGACGTCCGGCGCCGACCGCGCGGGCTGGATCGGCGTGCTGGTCCGCACCGATCCGGATGCGCCGAAGCGCGACGGCATCAGCTTCCTGATGATGGACATGGACCAGCGCGGCATCGAGACCCGGCCGATCCAGCTGATCGGGGGCGCCTCGCCCTTCTGCGAGACCTTCTTCAACGACGCCCGGGCCGAGAAGGACCAGATGCTGGGTGAGCTGAACGCGGGCTGGACCGTCGGCAAGCGGCTCCTCCAGCACGAGCGCCAGAGCCAGACGGGCACCGCGGGCATGGGGGGCGGATCGAAGAAGTCCCTCGTCGATCGGGCGAAGGAGTACGTGGGAGTCGACGAGCGGGACAGGATCGCGGACCCCGATCTGCGCTCCCGCGTGGTGGCCCACATGATGGACGCCAAGGCCCACTCGCTCACCCTGAAGCGGGTGGTGGCGGAAGCCAAGGGCAACGCCAAGGTGAGTGCCGCCGCCTCGATCCTGAAGAATGCGGCCTCGAAGGTCGCCCAGGCTCGCGCCGAGCTCGACATCGAGCTGATGGGCCACAGCGGCCTCGGCTGGGAGCCGGAGGGATTCGAGGAGCGCGAGGTCGCTGCGGTACGCGCCTGGCTGACGGGGAAGGCGATGTCGATCTACGGCGGCTCCTACGAGATCCAGAACAACATCATCGCCAAGAACATCCTCGGCCTGCCCGAGAACACGCAGCGCGGCTGAGCCGGCAGGCGAGGAGGAACGACGAGATGGCAGCGCTCACGGAAGAACAAGCCCTCCTCCAGGAGCAGGCGAAGGCGTGGGCGCGCGAGGAAGCCCCGGTCGCCAAGTTCCGCGAGATGCGCGACAGCGGCAACGAGTTCGGCTTCGACAAGGCCACCTGGGAGTCCATCGGCGAGATGGGCTGGGCGGGCATCGTCGTCCCCGAGACCCACGGCGGGGTCGACATGGGGTTCCTCACCTTCGGGGTCGTGCTCGAGGAGCTGGGCCGCCAGCTCACCGCCTCCCCGCTCATCGCGTCCGGACTCGTCGGCGCCTCGGCGCTGGCTCTGGGCGGAGACGATGCCCAGAAGGAAGCGTGGCTTCCGCACATCGCCGACGGCTCCGTCGTCGCCACTCTCGCCGTCGACGAAGGCCCCCGACACGCGCCGGACCAGATCTCCCTCTCGGCCCAGAAGACCGATGCGGGCTGGCGACTCGACGGTCGCAAGACACACGTGCTCGAGGGAATGGCAGCCGATCTCTACGTGGTGGCGGCCCGCGCCGACGGCGAGCTCGCCCTCTTCCTGGTCGAGGCCGACACGAAGGGCCTGGGCCGCGCGCGGCTCAACACCCTCGACAGCCGCGGCTACGCGAGTCTCACCCTGGAAGGGGTGGAGCTCGGCGATGCGGCGCGGCTCGGCGAGGGCGACGGCGCCCCGCTGCTCGACGCGATCCTCGACCGCGCCCGCGCCGGGCTGGCGGCGGAGATGCTCGGCACCGCGTGCCAGTCCTTCGACCTGACCCTCGACTACCTCAAGAACCGGGTCCAGTTCGGCCAGGTGATCGGCTCGTTCCAGGCTCTCGGTCACCGGGCGGCGGAGCTCTTCACGGAGATGGAGATGGCACGCTCCTGCGTCGAGGCCGCCCTGCAGGCGCTCGACGAGGGATCGGACGACGTCGCCCGGCTCTGCTCGCTCTCGAAGGCGAAGGCGGGCGCTTTCCTCCACCTCATGTCGAACGAGCTGATCCAGATCCACGGCGGAATCGGCATGACCGACGAGTTCGACGCCGGATTCTATCTGAAGCGCGCCCGCGCCCAGGAGGCCACCTTCGGCAACCAGGCGTTCCACCGGGAGCGCTACGCGAACCTGCTGGGATTCTGAGGAGGGAGTTCCGTGACCAACTCGGAGATCGTCACCGCCTTCGTCGAGGCGTGGAATCGCATGGACTGGGACGCGGTCGTCGACATGCTGAGCGACGACGTCGTCTACCACAACATCCCGATGGCCCCGATCGAGGGAAAGGAGGCGGCCCGAGCGTTCATCGTCGGGATGCAGCCCGAGGCCGTCGACTGGCAGATCCTCGCCATCGCCGAGAACGGCGACAAGGTGCTCACCGAGCGGGTGGACAACTTCGACATGGCCGGAGGCAAGAAGATCTCGCTCCCGGTGATGGGCACCTTCGAGATCGAGAACGGCAAGATCAGCGCCTGGCGGGACTACTTCGATCTGCCCACGTTCACGAGCCAGATGACCTGAGCGAGCGCGCTGCTGCCACTGGACCGGCAGCAGCTCGCCCGGGATGCGTCAGCCGAGCCCCTCCGGATCGAGGGGCGGCGCGATCTGCAGGTAGGTGCAGGCTGAGCGCAGCGCCTCCCGGACGAACTGCTCGTCGCTCTCGATGCGGACGCGTGAGCCGATCAGGAGCGAGTCCAGCCGTATTCTCAGCATGGCCGCGAGCTGGTCGAGGACGAAGGCGATCGCGGCATCGGCATCCGCGTGGCCGATCTCGTCGCGACGGGCGCCCAGCAGCTCCGTCAGCCTGTCCTGCAGCCGGGTGCTCAGCTCGACCAGGTGCTCCTGCAGGGCGGGATCGCGCAGCGAAGCCTCCAGGCTGGCACGCTGGAAGCTCGGTCGGCCGCGACCCACCTCGAGCGAGAACTCGAGATAGCCCTTGAGGATGTCGGCGATGGAGGCTCCCTCCCAGCGCTTGGGGTCCACCGCCTCCTTCGTAGTGGCCTCGAACTCCTCGCTCATGCGCTCGAAGAGCGCGTAGAGAAGCGCCTTCTTGTCGCGGAAGTGGTGGTACACGGCGCCCACCGAGCAGCCTGCGCGCGCGGCCACGTCTGCAACGGAGGCGGCATCGACGCCCTTCTCCGAGAAGAGCTCCTCGGCGGCATCCAGCAGGGCCTCCTGGGTCTGACGGCTCCGCGACTGGCGCCCCGGGCGCACCCAGTGCAGGTCCGAGATCCACGGGCTTCGGGCCATCGCACCCCCAATAGCCCGATCGTATTCGATTTTTTCCGGAATTCCAGTTTGGTTTGGGCGCTTCAGCGCCCTGCGAAGCGCGGCGGGCGGCGCTCGGCCATGGCGCGGGTGCCCTCGCGGAAGTCCGCGGTCCGCTGCAGGCGCTCCTGCTCGGCCTTCTCCCGGTCCGTGGCGCGGCGGATCTCCTCCGCCAGCCCCCCGCGCAGCGTCGCCCGGATCGAGGCCACGGCCAGGGGGGCCGAGCCGGCGATCTCCGCTGCCAGCGCCCGCGCCTCGTCGCGAACGCGCTCCAGCGGGGCGAGGCGATCACACAGGCCCACGGCGTGGGCCTCCTCACCTCGAATCCTCTTGCCCGTGTAGAGGAGCTCGGCTGCCGCCTGCTGCCCGACCAGGCGCGGCAGCGTCACCGACAGGCCGAAGCCGTGGTGGAAGCCCAGCCGGGCGAAGTTGGCGCTGAAGCGTGCCTCGGGAGCCGCAACACGGAAGTCGGGCATCAGTGCCAGCCCCAGCCCACCCCCGATCGCCGCGCCCTGCACCGCCGCGACCACCGGGGTGCGCGTGGCGAAGAGGCGAACCGCCTCGTCGTAGAGGTGACGGCCCGACTCGTCGCCGGCCGCGTCCTCCCGCGACGCGAAGTTCGCGCCGGCGCAGAAATGCCTGCCCTCGCTCGCGAGGACGATCGCACGGCAGGCGGGATCCTCGTCCAGGCACTCGAAGGCCTCTGCGAGGCTCGCGACGAGCGCGCGGTCGAAGAAGTTGTTCGGCGGCCGCCGGATCTCCGCGAGGGCGACGAAGTCCTCCCCCACCTCGACGTGCACGTCGCCGAAGGTACTCACCGCGGCAGTCCCACCAGGTTGCGGGCGATGATCATGCGCTGGATCTGGCCGGTTCCCTCGACGATGTCCATGGCCTTCACGTCGCGGTAGAGCTTCTCGATCAGGTTGTCCCCGCTGGCACCGACGATCCCGACCAGCTCCAGCCCGAGATGGGTCGCCTCCTGGGCGACCTGCGCGGCCAGGGCCTTGGCCATCGAGGCCTCGACGATGTTGCCGCGGCGCTGGTCCGCGAGCCATGCGGCGCGCAGGCACACGAGGCGGGCCTTGCGCACCCGGCGCGCCATCGCCTCGATCCGATCGCGCACCCGGTCGCGATCCAGGAGCCGGGTCTCGCGGGCGAAGCGCAGCGCCTCGTCGAGCGCCGCCCGCGCCATGCCGACCGCATTGGCACCGATGACGGGACGCCCGGCGTTGAAGGTCTGCATGGCCGCCTTGAAGCCGGCCTTGCGCTCGTAGCGCGCCTCGCCGCCGAGCAGGTTGGCGGCGGGAACGCGCACGTCTTCGAGGGTGAAGGACGTCGACTCGTACGCCTTGAGCCCCATCTTCTTCTCGATCTTGAAGCCCCCGAGGCCGGGCGTGTCCCGCTCCACGAGGAAGGCCCGCTGCGCCTCCCGGCCCCGGGCCGGATCGAGGGTCGCCTGCACCAGGATCCAGTCCGAGCGCGAGGCGGAGCCGATGAAGCACTTGGCACCGTTCAGGATCCAGCCGTCAGCGTCCTTGCGCGCCGTGGTGCGGATCGCCGCGGCGTCGGATCCCGCACCCGGCTCGGTCATGGCGAAGCACGCCCAGCGCGGCTTGTCCGGCGCGAGGAACGGTCCCAGGAAGCGCTCCTTCTGCTCCTCGGTTCCCATCGAGAGCACGCTCGTCTCGGGCAGGCCGGGGCCGGGTGTCGCGATGATCACGCCCCGGTCCCAGTAGGCCAGCTCCTCGGCCAGGAGCAGCATCGTGACGATCGAAGGCGGCTTGCGCGCCTCGCCGCCGCCTCCCGGACCCGGCCAGCGCGTGCGGCCTTCGCCCCGCGCGAGGCAGCGCGCGAAGAAGGGATGATCCGGCGGAAGCGGCGCGCCGTTGCGATCGGCCTCGAGCCCGGCGGGCCGGAACTCGCTCCGGCCCAGCTCTCGGGTGGCCTCGATGCGGGCCCGAGTCTCGTCGTCGACGCGGAACTCGATCACAGGGCGCCCTCGACCGCGAGGTCCAGCGGGCGGTCCGTCGCCGCGAGGAGCCGGCCCGCCTCCTCGATCGCCGCATCGAAGCCGCCACCGAGGAGCCCGAGCGCGCGGGCCTCGCGCATGTGCTTCTCCACGGGGTAGTCGGCCACGAAGCCGTGGCCGCCGAGGATCTGCACGCCGTCGGGGCCGATCGTGCGGGAAGCCTCGATGCACTCGGCCCAGGCGGAGGCGGCCTCCCCCGCGCAGGAAAGCCCCCGGTCCACCCGCCAGGCGGCCTCGTGCACCACGAGCCGCGCCGCGTCGAGCGCCATGCGCATGTCCGCGATCAGGAAGGCGAGCGCCTGGTGATGTCCGATGGGCCGCCCGAACGCCTCGCGCTCCTGGGCGTAGGCGGCCGAGAAGTCGCACGCCGCGCGCATCACGCCGAGCAGCAGCGACGCATGGTAGAGGCGCGCGCGCGCCCGGGCCCGGCGGACGCCCTCGGCATCGGACCAGCGCCGCGCCACGGGCGCTCGCCGTAGCCCGAGCCTGGAGGCCCCCGCCGCGCGCAGCCCGGCGCCGCGCACGGGTTCCAGCTCGAGGCCCTCGGTGACGAGCAACGCATCTTCGCCTTGCAGGATCACCACGGCCGCCGCCGTGTCTGCCGGCACCCAGGCCAGGTCGAGGCTCACGGCGTCGGCATCGACCTCCGCGCCCGCCTCCTCCTCGAGGACGAGCAGAGCGCGTCCCTCGCCGTCTGCGACCGCCTGCGCCAGCTCGCCCGCACCCTCTTCTCCGCCCACCTCCAGGAGGACGCCGAGAGCCGGTCCGTAGGGATCGAGCGCGACGGCCGCGCCCACGTCCCCCGCCGCGAGCTCCTCGTTCACCAGCACCCGCGCGACGCAGCCCAGGCCGGCCCCGTCGATCCCCTCCGGAAGCTCGAGCCCGGCGAGCCCGACCTCCCGCCACACCGCGCGCAGCTCGGGTGCGACGCCCCGGGCCGCCTCGGCGTCGCGCATCCGCGGCGCCAGCTCGGTCTCCGCCAGCCGGCGCGCCGTCTCCACGAGGAGCTCGAGGTCGTCTCCGGGATCCAGGTCGAACACGCGAGGAGCGTCCTGAAACTCGACCGCGACGTCAATCAGGTCCTGCGCAAGCTCGCTCCCGATCGGCGAGCCATCGACCGACCTGCCGACGCTAGACGCTCAGCCGATGTGCCCGACGTGGGAACTCAGCCGATGTGCCCGACGCGGGCGCTCAGCCGATGTGCCCGCAGCGG
>JANQFA010000229.1 GCA_028278065.1 Myxococcota bacterium | reverse complement strand
GCGAAGCGGGTGTCGCATGAGGACGTACTCCGCCCCCTTGTACCACGCGGACGGGAAGCCCGAGAAGGGCCGGTCAGAACCCGATGTCCGGAGGGGGCTACGCTCCGTTCGCGCCGTCGTTTCCTCGATCCGGGCAAGCCGATACCCTGGTCCGATCGCACCGACGCAGGTGCGGACGGAGGAGAGAGCATGCGGGGATTGGCGTTCCGGGTAGTGGGGTTCGGAGTGTCCTTGCTGCTGACGGGCTTCGCCGCCGGCGCGGCCACGATCAGCGTGACGACGACCGCGGACGAGTTCGGCACGAACGCGGGCGAGTGCTCGCTGCGCGAGGCCGTGCAGGCGGCCAACACCAATGCGGCCTTCGGCGGCTGCAAGGCGGGCTCGCCGGGCAAGGACAGCGTGCGGCTTCCTTCGGGGCGCTTCCTCCTCACCCTCGGAGGATCCGGGGACGACACCAACGCCGAGGGCGACCTCGACATCATCGAGGACCTGGTGATCATGGGCGGCAAGGCACCCGCCTCCAAGAAGCTCGAGGACGGTCTCAAGACCCCGGACCGAATCGAGCCCGAGTCGGTGATCGAGAGCGCGATCGGAGCCCCGGACGTGCTGGGCGACGGGGACCGGGTCCTGCACGTGGACCCGGGCGGAGCGTCGGGGACGGTGAACATCACACTGATGAAGGTGGCCGTGGTCGGGGGGGATCTCTCGTGCGACGGGATCGACTGCATCGCCGGTGGAGCCGGGATCGACCAGGAGGGCAACGGAGACCTGGTGCTCAGCCGGGTGCTGGTGGCACGCAACACCGTGAGCTGCACCGGCGTGGACTGCGGCGCAGACCCCGGCGACAACGCGGACGCGGGCGCCATCCGGGGGATCGGCGACGGAACACTCCGCCTCGACCGAACGACCCTGATCGACAACCGCGCCGAGTGCCGCGCCCTCGACTGCGGCGCCGGGCACGGCGCGATTTTCTGGGGGCAGGACAACCTCAACGACAACGATGCCCCCCTGATCCAATGGGACAACGTGCGGATCGAGAACAACACGTCCTTCTGCGGCGGGGACCGCTGCGACAGCAACGAGCCGATCGAGATGACGGCCGCCGAGATTCGGGTCAATCGCGCATTCATCGGCCGGAACCGCTCCGAGTGCCGGGAGGCCAACCCCCTCGTCCCGCCCGCAAACGACGACGACCACTGCAACAGCCAGGAGATCCTGGCTTCCGACGCAGACGACGAGGACCTCTGGAGGCAGGTCCAGTTCGCCTACAACGTCTGCGCCTGCGAGGGGTACGACTGCGACAGCACGGAGATCCTCGATCTCGGTGGCGGCGGCGACTCGACCATCGACGGAATGACCATCATCGGGAACACCCTCGAGTGCACCGGCGACGAGTGCGGGACCGACGAGGTCTTCGACAGCTTCGGACTCGGGCCGGGGGGGATCATGAGGTTCCGGAACGTGTCCTTCCTCAACAACCTCCAGACCTGCAGCGGCTACAAGTGCGACACCGACGAGGTGATCGATGGCAGCTTCGGGGGAGACATCAACGAGTGGCAGAACGTCGTGGTGAAGGGCAACCGCCAGATCTGCCACGGCGAAGAGTGTGACCTGGACGAGATCATCGACAGCGCGGTCGGGGGCGGGAAGGTGAGCAGCGTGAAGAACCTCGTCGTCACCGACAACCAGCAGCTCTGCATCGGCAACGGCTGCGTCTTCCAGGAGTTCATCGACACCTGGAGCGGCGACGACGTGACGATCGACCGCGTCCGCGTGACGAACAACCAGGCGATCTGTCGCGGCGACGGCTGCATTCTCGACGAGATGATGGACAGCATCGTCGGCTCACAGAGGCTCGACATCCGCGACTTCGTCCTGGCCGACAACACGAGGCGTTGCGAGGGCGACAACTGCGTGCGCTTCCGAGGCGTCTGGGAGGTCATCCGGAGCCCCGACCTCAGCGTCCGCGGGATCGTGGTGGCGGGCAACCGCGTCGAGTGCCGCGGCAGCGGCTGCGCCCCCCTGGAGGGGCCCGGGCAGATCCTCGCCTTCGAGAGCGCAACCGGCGAGGTCTCGAAGCTCGTCGTCATCGACAACGTGATCGAGTGCATCGGCAGCGACTGCACGGGAACCGACATCGCCGGAGTGCGCATCGACGACAGCGACCTCGAGATCTCGAAGGCCACCATCGAGAACAACCGGATCGACGGCAGCGGAGCGGGCATCGCCAACGGCGGAGCCGAGGGCCCGGGCACGCTCGTGCTCATCAAGTCGAAGGTGAGGGGCAACATCGCGGGCACCGACGGCGGCGGGATCTTCAACCCGGCCGGCGCCGACCTGACACTCCGGAAGGTGGACGTGGTGAGCAACTCCGCGGACGGCCAGGGAGGCGGCATCTTCAACGAGGGCACGCTCTCGATCTCGGGCGGGAAGATCGAGGACAACGATCCGGACGACTGCGTGAACTCCGGCGGCGGGACGGGCTGCTAGGTCCGCGACGCCCTCGGAACTTCAAGGGGATGGCGGTGTCGCATGCTCCGGCGCGGAAGCACGCGCGGCCCGCAGCCAGTCTCGGAGCCAGTCCTCGAGGGTGAGCTGGCAGGCGGCGAGGCGATCGCCGGCGTCGAGGCGTGCCAGGCGGGCGTCGGCCTCGCGGAGATCCAGGTCCACGGGCGTCCCCCGGTTCCGCAGTCCCGTCCGGCTCTCGCGCACCGCCGCATCCGCCCGCTCGAGATCCGACTGAGCGGGGAAGGACTCGCTCCCGGGGTCGGGCGAGCGGAGTGCACGAGCCACCCTGCCCAGACTCTCGTCGACCGCCACGTCGCGGGCGACGAGCGACGACAGGAGATCCGTCGCCCCGGAGTCGGGGTGTGACGGTGCCGCCGACGGCGATCCGGCCCGCGCTCCCGAGGCGAGGAGTGCCGCGTCGAAGAGATCCTGGATCCGAACCAACAAGGCCGCACGCAGCGGGTCGTCGAGACCGTGCTGGGGCGACTCGAGATGAGCCTGCTTGTGCAGCGGACCCAGCAGCGCGATCTGGCGGCCGTACTCGCCCACCAGCCGGGCCGTCGCCCGGCTGCGCTCGTCCGCGCTCCCCACTGGCGCCAGCGCCTTGCCGCCGAGCTCGACCAGGCTGGCCGCGCGCTCGAGAAAGAGACTCGCCGCCGTGCGCGGCCAGAGGAGCCGCTGCACCACGAGGCCGACGCCCAGCCCCAGCAGGATGAGGACGGTCACGTCGTAGGGACCCGAGACGCCGGTTGGCGGCGCGGGCCCGCCGAAGACCGAGAGAATCGCCATGACGCTCACCAGGCCAGTCAGCGGCGCAAGCGGAGGCTTCGCCACGGCCAGGTAGGCGAGGCCACCTGCCAGCACGAAGGGATAGAGGAGGGAAACCGGCATCCGATCGATGTGAGTGAAGAGGAACACGATCGAGAGATCGGAGATCACCCAGCTGGCCAGCGCGCCGATCGCGACGAGGACCACGACCAGCATCGCCGCGGCGCGCGTCGGTCCCGTCGCGGCCACGAACGCAATCGTGGGCACCAACGAGCTGGGGGGCCAGCCCAGGACCATCATCACGACGAGCCCTGCGGCGCCGGCGATTCCGGCACGGAGCGCCGACTCGAGCCGCAGGGCGTCCACCCGCCAGATCCCGCTCCCGCTCTGCGTGGACGCCGACGCTGCAGGCCGGCCTGCGTCCGCAGGGCCGTCGCTCGCGTTCAGCGCCATCAGGGTCTCCTGAAGGGCACGCAGCGCCCGCGCCACATCGCGCAGGATCGAGCTCGCCGCGCTGACCCTCGTGGCCGCTGCGCGTTCCTCGTCGGACACCTCGCGTGCGCCGCGCGCCAGGGAGTCCAGCTCCGCCATGCGCGCCGCCTCGAAGGCCGCCGCTGCGTCTTCCAGCTTGCTTCCGCCCGTCGCAGGCATCGCGCCCGTGAGGGCAGCGTCGATGTCCGCGAGAGCCGCGTCCAGCTCGGAGGCCAGGCGCGCGAGCGCATCGCGGACCGACGTCGGGGCGGCGACGCCCTGCTCCTGCGCGGTTCGCCCGAGAAGCCGCACCCGCGAGACCAACCCCTCGACTAGGAGCGCGACTCGCCCGAAGGTCTTGGTGCGAGTGCGCGAAGCCCCGACCTCCATTCCGAGCTGATCGACGAGCTCCATCTCCTGGGTCAGCGGCGAGGCCGGCGCGGTCGGGGGTGTGGCCGCGCGACCCGGCGTCCCCAAGACCTCATCGATCGCCTGTGACAGCCCGGCGCGAAGCTGCCGGATGCGCCCGGACAGGGTCCGTCGCAGCGCGTCCTCTGCACCCATCGGCCAGAAGATCGCGTCTGCCACCGCCACGACGACGATTGCGAGACACACGAGCGCCGCTCGCTGGAAGGCGAGGTTCTCGATCTGATCGACGCCGGTCAGCCCATCCAGCAGGATGATGCCCGCGGTGATCCCGAAGACGTTCCAGGCGTAGGCGTAGCGCGGCCCGCTCATGCCGTACGCCGCGAGAGCGTAGATAGCCGCCACGCTGGCCAGGAGGAACGGCGGCTCCTGCGCGAACGCGCCGAAGATCGCGACGGCGAAGAAGCTCCCCAGCACCGTTCCAAGCAGCCGGAGCAGCCCCTTCTGGATCGAGCCCCCGGCGGTCGGCAGGCAGATGACCGCCACCGTGATCATGGCCCAGGTGGGCTGGGGCAGGCCGGACGCGTAGCCTAGCCAGAGCGACGCGGACACGGCCGCACCGAACTTGATGCCGTAGCACGCTGCGGGGGAGGGACGCCGGAGCCACGAGAGGGCACCGTGCAACGGCAGCTGTCCGGCGGCTTCTGCCACGGGTGATCTCCTCCGCCCGCAGGATCAGGGTTCGGAATCGCCGGCCGTCGCGTCGATGCGAACCGAGGCGGACATCCCCTTGCGAAGGGGATGATGCGCGTATCGGTCCATCAGCTCGATGCGTACCGGAAAGCGCTGCGCCATGCGAACCCAGTCCACGGTGGGGCTCACGCTTGGCAGGACGCCCGGGCTGGCAGCCCCGTCCTGCTGCTGGATCCCCCAGGCGATGCCCTGGACCCTGCCCTCGAAACGGACACCGGAATAGGCGGGCAGGTGCACTGCAGCCGACTGGCCGGGGCGCACGCGCTCGAGCTGTGTCTCCTTCAGGTAGGCCACCACTCGCCAGCTGTCGGTATTGACGAGCGAGAGCATGGGACTGCCGGGACTGGCGTAGCTTCCCAACCCGACGATCAAGCCCGTGACGTAGCCGTTCACCGGCGCGACCACCCGCGTGTAGCCGAGCTGCAGCTCGGCCTGCTCGAGCTGAGCCATGGCGGCTCGACGCTGCGGGTTGTCCTCGTCCGCCTCGCCCACCTGGTGGCGAGCCTGGCTGAGCCGCGCCTCCGCGTCGGCCAGCCCCGAACGCGCGGCGTCGAGCTGGGCCTGCGCGCGATCGCGATCCTGGTAGGAGACCGCGCCGATCTCCGCGAGGGGCACGATCCGCTTGTACTGCACCTGGGCCAGCCGCAGCGAAGCCTCCGCCTGCTGCACCTCCGCCTCGGCACTCGTCACCGCGTCCACCAGGGCGCTCACGTTCTGTCCGGTCTCGTCCAACTGGGCGCGGGCCTGCGCCACCTGGATCCGGAACGGACGAGGGTCGATCTCGAAGAGGAGGTCGCCCGCGCGAACGGGCTGATTGTCCTGTACCGCGAGGTTCACGATGGGTCCGGCAACCTGGGCGACGATGCCCACCACGTCGGCATCCACGTACGCGTCGTCGGTTCCGGGATGACGTTCCGCGAGCCACAGATAGAACGCCCCCAGGACCAGCGCGGCGCCCACGGTGAGCGCGATGATTCCGGATCGCCGTGCCCCGTCCATGGATCCTCCCTAGAACCCGGCGAAGGCGATGCCCCAGAACAGCATCCCGGTGACCGCCGCCAAGCTGCAGAAGAAGAGCCCCGACTGCGCCAACGACCGGGTACGCGGATTGCGCCCGAGCCACCAGACCGTGGCGTAGGCCATCACCAGACCGATGACCACCGACAGCAGCCAGGCGGGGAAGTAGACACCGAGGACGTTCAGGGTGGGGCTACAGCCGGAAGCGAGCGGTGCGACCGACACGACCACGGCTCGCGCGATCCCTCCGGAGCAACGTCGCGACTTCATCGACGCCCCGCCGCATGTGGATGTCGCCGCTCCCATGACTCGGGCTCCATGCTAGGGTGTGCCCGAGGAGGAGTCCATGGCGACGGTGCGGGCGTGGTGGGCATGCGCCGCGGCGTGTCTCCTGATCGGCGCATCGGCTACCGAGTCGGCCGCGGTCGACGCCGAGCTCAGCCTCCCCGAAGCCGTCCGTCAGGCACTCGACTCCAATCTCGATCTGGCCTCGGAGCGGCGCTCCCTCGCAGCGGATCGCGAAGACATCGCGATCGCCCGCTCGAAGCTCCTTCCCCAGATCGGTGTCGGAGCCCGGGTCCAGCACCTGAACGACGACCGCGCCGACGACCATCGTGGAGCGACCAGCCAGGACTCCGCGGCCATCAAGGCCGGGATCAATCAGGTTCTCTACGACGAGGGGGCCTGGGCCGGCTACGACATCCAGAAGCACGTCTACGCCGCGCAGGAACGCCAGTTCGAGGGGTTTCGCCTCGGGGTGATCCTGGATGCGGCGTCCGCCTTCCTCGCCGCCGATCAGGCGCTGGCCGTCCTGGACGTCCAGGAGCGCAACCGCGAGCTGACCCGTCGCAACCTCGAGATCTCGCAGCAGCGCGTACATGCCGGCTGGTCGGGAGAGCGCGAGGTCCTTCGTTGGCAGAGCCAGCTTGCGGCGAACGCACGAACCGTCTCGAGCGCGCGTGCCACTGCACTCGTGAGCCGTTTCGAGCTGAACCGGGTCCGTAGCCGCCCGCCGGAGGAAGCGGTGTCCCTCGAGGAAGTGTCCGCAGCCGAGTACGGCTTCGTCTACGCACGTAAAGCCATCCAGACAGCGATCGCCGACCCGGCGGGCGACGAACGCCTCAGGAACGCGCTGGTGCGGGTGGGACTGGAACGTTCGCCCACCCTCGAGGCGTTGGACGAGGCCATCGCCGCCGGTGAACGCCGGCTGACTGCCAGTCGACGGGCTTTCTGGGTGCCGTCCCTGAGCTTCGATGCCGACATCGACCACCTGGCCAGCCGCTCGAGCGGCAGCGACGTCGAGGACACCGAGTGGACCGTCGGAGCGTCGCTGGCCTTCCCGCTCGTCCAGGGAGGCGCGAAGTTCGCCGTGCACCGGCAGACGCGCGAGGCCCTGGCCGGCCTCCGCCTCGATCGCCGCTCCGAGGCCCAGGCCCTGGAGGAGGCCATACGCACGGCCTTCGCCCAGGCCAGCAGCTCCTACGCCGAGCTGGGATTCGCCCGCGAGCAGCTCTCGACCGCGCGACGCTACTTCGACATCACCAACGAGTCCTACAAGGCAGGCGTCGCGACGGTCCTGGACCTCCTCGACGGACAGTCCCAGCTCCTCAACGCCCAGCTCAGCGTCACGAGCGCACTCTACGGATTCCTGGGCGACCTGATCTCGGCAGAGCGACAGCTCGCCTTCTTCCCCTTCCTCGAGCCCGAGGCGGAGGTCGAGGAGCTGCTGGACCGGATCGAGGGCCAGCTGCAGCCCTAGCGCTACCACAGGGACGGAGCCCGATGTACGAGACCCTCGCAATCGTCGCCGCCTTCGCAGCGGTCTACAGCGCGGTGGCCGGCGGCCTCGAGAGGACGCCCATCAACGGGCCGCTGGTCTTCCTCGCCTTCGGAGTCCTGGCCGGACCGATCGGCCTCGGCCTGCTCGACCTGCCGATCGACGCGGAAGGCCTGCGCGTCGCGGCCGAGCTGACCCTGGCCCTGGTCCTCTTCACCGATGCCGCCAATGCGGACCTGGGTGTCCTGAGGAAGAGCTTCCGCACTCCCCAGCGACTCCTGCTGATCGGACTTCCTCTCACGATTCTCCTCGGCTTCGCGCTAGGTCGGCTGCTGTTTCCCGAGCTCGGCGTCCTCGAGGTGGCGATCCTCGCCACCATGCTCGCCCCCACGGACGCCGCTCTGGGCAAGGCGGTCGTGACCAACGACGCCGTGCCGGCGGAGGTTCGCGAGGGGCTCAACGTGGAGAGCGGTCTCAACGACGGTATCTGCGTCCCGATCCTGTTCACGTTCATCGCGCTCTCGGCGGGCATCGGTCCCGGCGAGACGGCCTCGTCGATCGCGGAGAAGCTGGTTCTGGACCAGATCGGAATCGGGTTGCTCACCGGAGTCGGTCTCGCGCTGGTCGGCGGATGGGGACTGCGCGCCGCTGCACGACGCGACTGGCTGGCGGAGCCCTGGACCCAGATCGTCCTAGTAGCCCTGGCCATGGTGTCCTTCGCGGTGGCCCAGGTATCGGGCGGCAGCGGATTCATCGCGTGCTTCGCCGGCGGACTGACGTTCGGAGCCCTGGCGAAGCGGCACAAGGAAGCCCTCCTCGCGGGCGCCGAGGGAGCGGGAAGCGCCGTGGCGCTGATCACCTGGGTGGCCTTCGGCGCCGCCGTGGTAGGACAGCATCCGGAAGCCTTCAGCGGGCGAGTGCTCGTATACGCGCTCCTGAGTCTGACGGTCGCGCGCATGGCGCCGGTGTTCCTGTCCCTCCTCGGCCTCGGCATCCGCTGGGACGGGAAGCTCTTCATCGGCTGGTTCGGGCCCCGCGGTCTCGCGAGCATCGTCTTCGCCGTGATCGTGGCGAACACGGGCGTCTCGGGATCGGCCACCTTGTCGGCGGTCGTCGTCTGCACCGTGGTGCTCAGCATCCTGGGCCACGGTCTCACCGCCAATCCGCTCGCGGCGGCCTATGCCCGACGAGTCGCCGCGGGACCGGGCGCGTGACGCTCCACCGACGTCAGGATGCGTCGGGGGCGCCGCCGTTCGGCCGGACGACCCGCTGCACCAGGGCAACGATCAGGGCGGTGGTCCACCCGAAGACGATGGTGCCGTTGGCGGCCTGAAAGGCGCCCAGGAGCCGCCACGGGGGCTCGAGGGTGATGTCGCCGTAGCCCAGGGTCGTGAACGTGACCATCGAGAAGTAAAGCGCGGCTTCGAAGTCGGCGAGGGTACCCAGCTCGACATACGTCACCGCCCAGATGGTCGCCTCGGCGAGCGCCGCCAGGAAGAGCAGAACCACCACCGCGGCCACCAGGAGGAGCTGTCGCCAGCGACTGTGCAGCCCCCAGCGATTCGCATGAACCGAGCGGAGCGCCGCCACCACGCCGATCGTGCACGCCCCGTGTACCACGGTGGTGACGAGTACGAGGACACAGCCAATCAGGATCTGGGCCTGCAACTAAGAACTCCGAGGCGATTCGACCCGCGCGTCTCCGCCGACGGCTTCTTGCGGCGAGCGCTCCCAGCCGAAGAACGCCTTCAGGAACCGGTCCATGCCCACGACTGCGATGAGGGCCGTCACCACGCAGTAGAAGGCGAGGAACACCAGGAGGATGATGTGCGACCCCCAGAAGGAGGGCGCGTGGATCTCGTCGAAGAAGCTCGCCACGGCCGCACCGAGTTCGCCGTGCTTCACGATCAACGGAATGAGCTCTTCGAGAACCTGGAAGGCGAGCACGATCGTCATGTAGAGGAAGAGTCGCCAGGCCACGTTGAGGATGAGCCGCTCGCCGGCGAACCACCTGAAGACGGGCAGCGCGTCCGCGATCAGGATCGCCTTTCCTACGATGAGCGCTCCGACCGTGGCCGCCGCGGAGCTGGTCATCGAGATTCCCGGGCTGGCGTCGGCCCCCAGAAGCGAGCGCGCGAAGACCACCACGTGGAACACCACCAGGAAGAATAGAGTGGGCGGAATGAGTTCCAGGAACTCCTTCTTCACGAACGCCAAGGCCTTGCTCATCGGTCCTCCGCCGGGCTCAGCGCCGGGCCGCTCGAGAGACGAGCGTAACCCATTGAAACAGATGGGTTGCACGCACCTCGCGAGGACCGCCCAGCCCGTCCGGTCGCCCTGCGCGAGGAGGCCGCCTTCCCGATCGACTCCGGACCCGTCCGCAGCGTAGAATCGGCGCGTGCCGAGCTGCCCTGGCTGTGGGTTCGAGAATCGGGAGACCGCCAAGTTCTGCGGCAACTGCGGCCAGTCGCTGGCTGCGGTGGTCGCCTGCATCGCGTGTGGGACCGAGAACCCGGCGACCCAGCGCTTCTGCGACGAGTGCGGTGCCGCGCTCGATGCGCCCCAGCCCGCCGCCGCGGGTGCGGCGCCGGCCGCTGCGCGCGCCGAGCCCGAGTCCCTCGCGGGCGGCCGCTACCGGATCGAGCGCTTCCTGGGCGAAGGGGCCAAGAAGCGGGTCCACCTGGCTCGCGACACGCGGCTCGACCGCGAGGTGGCGATCGCCTTCGTGAAGAGCGAGGGGCTCGACCTGGTGCGGGTGCGGCGCGAGGCGGAGGCCATGGGCCGGCTCGGCGATCACCCGCACATCGTGACGGTCCACGACGTGGCCGAGGAGGACGACCGCGTCTACCTGGTGTGCCAGTACATGGCCGGCGGCGATCTCGAGCACCGCCTGGCCCAGGCGGACGGACACCGGCTTCCGGTCGAAGAGGCGCTCTCGGTCACCGAGCAGCTCTGCGACGCCCTCTCCCACGCCCATGGCCACGGTATCGTGCACCGCGACCTGAAGCCGGGGAACGTCTGGATCTCGGGCGACGGCAAGGTGCAGCTCGGCGACTTCGGGCTCGCGGTGGCGCTCGACCGCACGCGCATCACCCAGGACGGCTCGATGGTGGGGACCGCAACCTACATGCCGCCCGAGCAGGCCGTCGGCGGCGAGGTGACGGCCGCGTCCGACCTCTACTCCCTCGGCGCCATGCTCTACGAGATGCTCGCCGGGCGCCCGCCCTTCGTGGGCGACGACTCGGTGGCCGTGATCAGCCAGCAGCTCAACACGCGGCCGGTGGCACCCTCGTGGCACAACCCGGAGGTGCGGCCCGAGCTCGAGGCCCTCGTCCTCGAGCTCCTGGAGAAGACGCCTTCCGCGCGACCGCCGGACGCCCGGGCCGTGCGCGAGCGAATCACCGCGATCCGCGAGGCGCCGGAGCTGCCCGCCGCGGCACGGCCCGCAGCGGCGCCCGGCCAACGCGCCCCGCAGGTCTTCGTCGGGCGCACCCTCGAGCTGGACAAGGTGCACCGCGCCGTCGACGCGGCGCTCGGCGGCCACGGCTCGCTCGTGATGATCGCCGGCGAGCCCGGCATCGGGAAGACACGCCTCGCGCAGCGCGCCGGAGAGTACGCGGGCCTGCGCGGCGCGCAGATGCTCCTCGGCCAGTGCCACGAGACCGAGGGCGGGATCCCGTACCTCCCCTTCGTCGAGGCCGTACGCCAGCACGTGCTGGAGCGTCCGGACGAGGCCCTGCGCGAGGAGCTGGGGAGTGCCGGTCCCGTCGTGGCGCGGATCGTCTCCGAGGTGAGCCAGCGCCTCCCGGAGATCCGGCCCGCGCCCCA
>JANQFA010000215.1 GCA_028278065.1 Myxococcota bacterium | reverse complement strand
GCTTCCTGGTCTTCCGCCATGGCGCTGAACGCGGCGTCTAGCGGATCTCGTTGTTGTGGTCGACGAAGATCCGGATGCCCTCCCAGCCGTGCACCTTCTCCTCGGGCACCATGGCCCAGCTTCCGATGATCACGAGGTCGCCGGGCTTCACCAGGTGGGCTGCGGCGCCGTTCACGCAGATCTCGCGGGAGCCGGGCTCACCTTCGATCACGTAGGTCGAGAGGCGCGCCCCGTTGGAGCAGTTCCAGATGTCCACCTCCTCGTAGGGCAGGATGTCGGCCGCCTGCAGCAGCTCGGAGTCGATCGTCACCGAGCCTTCGTACTCGACGTTCGCCTCGGTCACGGTCGCCCTGTGGATCTTGGACTTGAGCATCTTGCGGGTCATCGGGGGGTCTCCTGGGAGGGGTTGGTCGCGTACAGGACGCGATTGTCGATCAGCCGAACGGTCGCACCCTCTCCCGCCGAAGCGGGGAAGTGAACGGCCAGCGCGAGGAGCGTCGGGCCCGAGAGGAGGTCGGGAGCGGGAGCCAGGCCTTCGGGTTCGCGGAGCTCCGCGTACTCGACGCAGCCCAGGTCGGCGCGGGCCAGCTCGGCCCGCACACGCGCCAGGATCTCCTCGCGAGAGCGCATGCCATCCCGCACCAGGCGCTCGGCCACGTCCAGCGAACGCACGAGTGCGGGGGCCTGGGCACGAGCGTCGCTGCGCAGCAGGAGGTTGCGGCTCGACAGCGCCACGCCGTCCGGCTCGCGTACGATGGGTGCGCCCACGACCTCGACGTCGAAGTTGAGGTCGCGAGCCATGCGGCGCAGGGCCGCGAGCTGCTGGAAGTCCTTCTCGCCGAAGACCGCCACGTGCGGCTTGGCGGCCAGGAAGAGCTTGGTCACCACGGTCGTGACGCCGCGGAAGTGGCCGGGGCGTCCCGCGCCGCACAGGGGACGGGTCAGGTCCGCGACGTCGACCCAGGTCTCATGCCCCCCCGCATAGAATGACGCGTCCGGTGCGAACACCAGGTCCACGCCGCGCGCGCGACACAGGCGCAGGTCTGCGTCGCGCGGGCGCGGGTAGCGGTCCAGGTCCTCGTCCGGACCGAACTGGGTGGGGTTCACGAAGATCGTGACCCAGACCTCGTCCGCCTTGGAGCGGGCCGCGTCCACCAGCGAGAGATGGCCCTCGTGGAGCGCGCCCATGGTCGGCACCAGGCCGATGGTGCGCCCCTCGCCACGGACCCGGTCGGCCCGTTCCTGGAGGCGGCGCGTCTCCTCGATCACCTGCATGGCTAGCGGTAGGTGTGCTCGTCGGCGGGGAACTTCGCGTCGGCCACCTCTTCGGCGAAGGCCCGCGCCGCGCGGGAGGCCAGCGCGCCGAGATCGGCGTACTGCTTCACGAACGAAGGCGTCCAGTCGGAGAGGCCCAGCATGTCGTGCATGACCAGGACCTGTCCGTCGCAGTCCACCCCGGCGCCGATCCCGATGGTGGGGATGCTCAGCGTGGCCGTGATCTCGGCGGCCAGCGGCGCCGGCATGCCCTCGAGCACGACGGCGAACGCGCCGGCTTCCTGGACCGCGCGGGCATCCGCGAGGACCCGCCTGCGGCCGGCCTCGCTGCGGCCCTGGACGCGGAACCCGCCCATCTTGTGGATCGACTGCGGAGTGAGGCCGACGTGACCCATCACCGGGATCCCGGCGGCGGCGATGCGCGAGATGGCCTCGGCCACGTCCTCTCCGCCTTCGAGCTTGACCGCCTGGGCCCCGCCCTCCTTGACGAGCCGGATGGCCGCGCGCACGGCCTCTTCCGCCGACACCTGGTAGCTCCCGAAGGGCATGTCGGCGACGACGAGGGCGCGGGCCGCGCCCCGGGCCACCATGCGGGTGTGGTAGAGGGTCTCGTCGAGGGTGACCGGCAGCGTGGTGTCCTGCCCCTGGACCACATTGCCCAGCGAGTCGCCGACCAGCAGGACGTCGATGCCCGCGCTGTCGAAGATCCGGGCGAAGGTGAAGTCGTAGGCGGTGAGCATCGAGAAGCGCTCACCCTTCTTCTTCTTGCGGGCGAGCGAGCGGATGGTGGTCCGATGCTCGCGGACGGAGGCGGCGTTCACGGTCGACATGACGGCCCTCCCGGCCTTGCCCGGGGTGGCTCCCGCTCCGTGCTCCAGAAAAGAAAAGCGCGCCGTCCGATGATCCGGAGGCGCGGTTCCTCGACGCGACGGTCGGGCCGCTGGCCCGCCCACCCTTGCCGATTCACCCGATCTGCCCCCGTCTCGCTCCGCCGTGGCGGATACGAGCAGATGTCTGGGCTCGAGGTGATGCGACGCTTTCGTTTCCCGTGGAGCTCCGCAGCGGAGCGACCCGGGCCTATGTAGTGGCGATGGAGATCGCACCGTGCGATTCCCCTCGACGGTCGAAAGGGTAAGGGGCCGCCCGGGCGCGGTCAAGCCGAGCCCGGGGCTCAGGAATCCCCGTCGAGGCGCGCCCGCACGGCGGGGGGCAGGAAGCGGCTCTCGAGCGCGTCCCCGGCATGCTCGCGAAGCGCATCGGCGAGGATCGCGATGTGCTCCTCCAGGGGATCACCCGAGACGAGGATCACCCACACCTCGTCTCGAACCCGGCAGCTGCCGCTGCGCACCGGAATCCCCGGCTCCAGCTCGCTCGCGCCGGTGACCACGCGTACATCGATCCCCAGCTCGCGCGCCAGCTCGGCCAGGGCGTCGCGCAGCTCCAGAGGGTTCATGCTCCCGCTCCGGCGCCGGTCCTCTGCAAAGGACTCACCCGGCCGCTCCGGCGCAGGTCCTCTGCAAGGGACTCACACTGCCGCTCCCGCCCAGGCCCGGGCCAACGCGAGGAAGCCCTCGGGCGGGACGCGCTCGGCGCGGGTCCCCGGATCGAGACACGCGCCCTCGAGCAGCGCCACCACGTCGGTGTCACCCAGCACCCCGCTCCCGCGCAGGGCGTTCGCGAGGGTCTTGCGCCGGGTTGCGAACGCGGCGCGCGCCACGCGCTCGACCGCGTCCAGCTCGTCGCCCTCTCCTGTCTGGCGCAGGGGCGAATCGCGCCGGGGCTCGATGCACAGCGCGGTCGACAGCACCTTGGGACGCGGGTGGAAGCAGCCCGGGCGCAGATCACCGGTGCGCTGGACGGTCACGCTGAGGGCGTGCAGGACGGCGAGCGAGCCGTAGTCGCGCGAGCCGGGGGCAGCGGTGACCCGAAGCGCCATCTCACGCTGCAGCAGAACCGACCAGTCGACCAGCGCCGCACGCGCCCTGAGCAGAGCGCGCAGGAGTCGCGACGACGCCACGTAGGGCAGGTTCGCGACGACGCGCACGGGCGGCTCGAGCTCCGCGGCCAACGCAGCGAGGTCCACCTGGAGGGCATCCACATGCCGCAGCTCCACGGACGGGGGCAGGACGGACTCTTCCTCGAGGAGGCGGACCAGGCCCGCGTCCACCTCCAGGGCGACCACGCGCCGGGCCCTCGCGGCCAGGGCGCGCGTCAGTACACCCAGGCCGGCCCCGATCTCGATGACCGCGTCCTCGGCACGAACGCCGGCCCGCTCGGCCAGGCGTTCGGCCAGGGCGGCGTCGACGAGGAAGTTCTGGCCGAGATCCTTGCGGGGGCGGAGCCCGCGGCGCTCGAGGAGCGCGCGCACCCCCGCTCCGCTCACCGAGCCCGCCCCGCGGCGCTCTCTCCCAGGGGCAGGCGCGAGAAGGCCTCGAGGTCGAGGTCGTGGCGAACCCCGCGACTCAGCATGCGGGCGCCGGCGGCCGCGACCATCACCGCGTTGTCCGTGCAGAACGCTGCGGGAGGAAAGACGGCGAGGAAGCCGTCGCGCTCGGCCGCTCGCCCCATCTCCGCGCGGAGACGCGCGTTCGCGGCCACTCCGCCGACGACGGCGAGACGACCCATCCCCTCTTCGCGCAGGGCCCGCCGCGCGCGGGCGACCAGGACGTCGGTGGCGGCGGCCTCGAACGAGGCGGCCAGGTCCGCCACGTCACCGTCCCCGAGCGGCCGTCGGCGCTCCACCTCGTGCAGGACCGCCGTCTTCAGGCCGCTGTAGGAGAACTCGTAGCCGGGCGACTGGGACAGGGGCCGGGGCAGGTCCACCGCGGCGGGATCGCCCTTCTCGGCCGCGCGCGAGAGGGCCGGACCGCCCGGGAAGGGCAGCCCGAGGAGCTTGGCCACCTTGTCGAACGCCTCGCCCACCGCGTCGTCGCGCGTCTCTCCCAGCAGCCGGGGCGGGGTGTCCTCGTCTTCGATCCGGTAGAGGGCCGTGTGCCCACCCGAAACGACGAGCCCGATGTAGGGTCGCTCCAGACGCGGGTCGGCGAGCTCGGCGGAGACCAGGTGGCCCTCGAGATGGTGCACGCCGACGAAGGGTACTTCCAGACGGTAGGCGAGCGCCTTCCCGAAGGAGAGCCCGACGAGGAGCGAGCCCACCAGTCCCGGGCCCGCCGTCGCCGCCACGGCGGTCAGCTCCTCGGCCACGATCCCCGCCTCGCACAGCGCGGCCTCGACCACCGGCACCACGCCGCGCAGGTGATCGCGCGACGCCAGCTCGGGCACGACGCCCCCGTAGGGCTCGTGCACCTCCACCTGCGCGCGGATCGTGCTCGCCACGATCTCGTCGCCGCCGCGCACCAGGGCCGCGGCCATCTCGTCGCACGAGCTCTCGATCCCGAGGACGAGGTGCGGGGGCGTCACCGGCACACCGGGCTCAGCCCATCCCGCGTTCGAGCTTCTCCTGCTGCGACTTGCAGTCGATGCAGAGCTCGGCCACCGGGCGCGCCTCGAGGCGCTTGGTCCCGATGTCCTCGCCGCAGATCTCGCACTCCCCGTAGATCCCCTCGTCGATCTTGTCGAGGGCGCCGAGGATCTTGTTCATCAGCCCGCGCTCGCGCTCGCGAAGGCGCCCGATGAAGGCGAGACCCATGTCGGAGGAGGCCGTGTCGATCTCGTCCGGCAGATCGTCCGGATCGAGATTCATGTCGCCGCCCGTCGCGCTCTGCGCGTTCCTCGCAAGGGCGTCGCGCTGGGCGATGAGGATCTTCCGGAACCGCTCCTGGTCTCGCTTTCTCAACGTCTCACTCCACTGCCGTTCGCCGCTAGCCCGCCCCCAGGCGGTCCAGCTGTCTCTGGGCCTCCGCCGCTCGGGGCGAATCGGGGTATTCGGATAGCACGCGTTGGAAGACATCGCGCGCCGCACTGTCATAGCTGGGACCCAGCTTCTGGAGAACTTCACCCTGCCGGAAGAGGGCATCGGGTGCCTTGTTGCCGGTGGGATACATCTCCACGACCTTGGCGAAGCGCAGGATCGCCTTCTCGTGGTCCCCTTGCTTGTAGTAGCAGTCCGCCATCCAGTACAACGCGTCGTCCGCAAAATCCGAGGACGGGTAAGTCTGCAAGAAGTCCCGGAACCCTTCAATGCAGGCCTGCACCTCCCCCCGCCGCCAGGCCCCGTAGGAGGCCCGGTACTGGCGCATCTCCTCGGAGGACATCGAGAGCGCCCCCGGGCTGGAGTCCACCCCGCCCCCGGAGGTGCCGTCCGGGCCCCCGGAGGTACCGTCCAGGCCCCCCGCAGCGTCCGCCCCGGGCCCCAGGTCCGCGGCGGGCGCGACCGAGGCCGGCCGACCCCCCTCGTTGGCCTCGAGGCGGGCGCGCTCCGCCTCCTCGAGGGCCCGGTCGGCGCTGTGCTGCACCACCTCGAGCTGGCCGCGCAGCTCGTCGATCTCCCTCGTCAGGGTCTCGAGCCGGGCCGACAGGTCGGCGAGCTCCGCGCGCGTCTGCGCGCCGACCTCCCCGCCCGAGACCTTGTGGACCTGGTTCTGGAGCTGACGGAACTCGGACTGGGTCACACAGCCCCCGGCCAGGACCGGAAGGCCGACCAGTGCCAGCCCGAGCGCTACGCGCCTCACGGCAGGACGGCGAAGTCCACGCGGCGGTTGCGCGACCACGCCGACTCGCTGTGGCCCACCACGGACGGATTCTCCTCGCCGAACGAGACCGTGGTGAGCTGGTTGGGCGACACGCCGAGCCGCACCAGGTAGTCGCGGACGGCCTTGGCCCGACGCTCCCCGAGCGCGAAGTTGTACTCGGCGCTGCCGCGCTCATCGCAGTTGCCCTGCAGCTCGACCCGGACGTCCGGGCGTCCGCGCAGGATCTCGTAGTTGGCGCGCAGCGCGGCGCGCCCGTCTTCGCGAATGGCCGAGCGGTCGTAGTCGAAGTAGACCGTCTTGAGGCCCATGCGGCGCGCCGCGGCGGCACCTTCCGGGCCACGGCCGGCGATGTCGCCGTCCATGTCCTGTCCGGTCACCGGATCGTCCCAGCCGGTGGAGCCCGTGCTCCCGCCGCGAGCGGACTCGGCGTCCGGACCCTCGTCGCTCGAGCAGGCCAACCCCAGAGCCAGCACAGCGACCATGAGGAGGCGCATGCCCCCAGTCGAATTACGGATCATCATGCGAACGGACCCTCCCTTCCGTGCGTCCACCCTATCGAGCGCCCGGCGCCGGTCCCCAGGCCGGGCTCGTGTTGTTCCCCTCTCCGCCGGTCAGCCGGCGCAGGTTCTTGCCGTCGATCCCCATGACGTAGATGTCGTTGCGTCCGCGCCGTGCCGACGAGAACGCGAGCCAGCGCCCGTCGGGCGACCAGCTCGGCGTCTCGTCGCTGCGCGGATGCGTCACCAGCGGCGCCTTCACGCGCCCGTCGGGATCGGTGATCCAGATGTCGAACTGCCCCCCCACCCGGGTCTCGTAGGCGATCCAGGCGCCGTCCGGAGACCAGACGGGGCTCGTATTGTACGTCCCGTCGAACGTGATTCTACGCACGTTTCCGCCGTCCGCATTCATCACGTAGATCTGGGGCGAGCCCGCCCGATCCGAGACGAAGGTGAGGCGCTGTCCGTCGGGCGACCAGCTCGGCGAGATATCGATGGCGCGATGCCGCGTGAGCTGCTTCATGCCGCGCCCGTCGCGCCGCGAGGTGAATATCTCGGGCGCCCCGTTCACCGACATGACGAAGGCGAGGCGCTTGCCGGCGGGGTCGAAGCGACCGCGGTAGATCGGCACGCTCTCGTCCACCTTCGAGAGCAGCCGGCCCGGCTTGCGGCGCCCGCGGGTGAGCAGGAAGAGCGTGGGCTGCCCGCCGAGTCGGTAGGAGGTGTAGATGATCTCGCTGCCGTTGGGCGCCCAGGCCGGGAAGGCGTTGATCGAGCGATTGCGCGTGGCAGCCCGGACCTCGCTGCCGTCCGCGTTCATCACGTAGATCTCCTTGCGCCCGCTGCGGTCGGAGACGAAGGCGATCTCGGAGCTGGCCATGCCCGGGCGACCGGTGAAGGCCTCCACCACGTCGTCGGCGATGCGCCGTGCGATGACGTCGACGTCGCTCGGGTTCCCGAAGTAGCGCTTCAGCTTGAGCCGACGGCAGCGCACCACGTCCCAGATCCGGAACTGCACGGCGAGCCCCCGCGGCTCGGTGATCACCGTCCCCTCGACGAGGGCGTCGGCACCGATCTGGGACCAGTCGGGGCACAGCGGCGGGGGCACCCCCTCCAGGGCCACGGTCTCGTCGGGCCCCAGGAAGGCCCGCGGGTCGATCACCTCGAAGACCTTCGAGAGCTGCAGGGCGCTGCCGATGCCCTCGCGCAGGCCGGTGATCCGGGCCGCATCCGGCACGGCCTGGTTGTCGGCGAAGCGCTGGATGGCGGCCTTGAAGGTGCGCGCGTTGGGATCCGTCACGACCACCGGCGGGCGGTTCTGGGCTGCCGCGGGAAGGGACGCGAGCAGCAGCCCGACGACACAGACGAGCCGCCTCACAGGATGTCCTCGGGTCGGAACACGAAGGGCCACTCGCCGGCGTCCGGGGGAGCCGGGAGCGGGCTGGCCTTCTCGAGGGCCCGCACCACCGAGTCGTCGTACCAGGGATTGCCGGATCGCCGCGTCACCCGGGGTTCGCCGACGACGCGACCGCCACCGTCGAGACGGACGCTCACGTGCGTCTCGAGATCCTGCGTGCGGAAGCCCGGCGGCAGCACCCAGCTCTGGCGCACGTGGATGCGCGCCCGGCGCAGCCAGCCGGCGGTCTCGGCGTCCACTCGTCGCGGCCCGCTTCCGGCTGCGACGCCGACCGCTCCCGTCGCCGCGCCCGCCGGAGCAGCCCGGGTCGTCCGCGGGGCGGCGGCCAGCTCGTCGGCCGCGCCCGCCTTCTTCTCCAGCTCGGCCATCGCTTCGGCCAGCGTCTTCTGCCGCGGCGGCGGGGCCTTGGGCCGCGGCTTCTCCTTGCGCGCGGCCGGCTTGGGCTTGGGCATCGGCTTCGCGCTGGCCTCGTCGGGCAGCACCACGGTCTTCTTCGGCGCCCGGCGCGACACCGCCTTCGGAGCGGCGGGCCGGGCGCCCGGCGGCGCCGAGACGATCTCGACGGAGACCACCCCGCCCGGCAGCGCGGGCAGGGACGCGCGCGGCTTCGGGGTCCACACGAAGAGGCCGATCGCCAGGACGTGCCCCACCAGCGAAATCACCAGCACGCGGCGCATCTCGCGACGACGGGCCTCATCGAGGGCCGTGACCCACTGCAATGCCTCGGCCGGCAGCGATCAGCCCTCCGGCTCGGTCACCATGCCGAGCTTCCCGGCGCCGCCCTCGCGGGCTGCGGCCATGGCCTTCGCCACCTGTCCGTAGGGAGCCTCCTTGTCCGCGCGCAGGAAGAGCTCCTTGGTGTCGCGGCCCTCGAAGATGGCCTCGAGCTTGGTGGCGAGCTCCTCCATCGGCACCTCGGTTCTTCCGACGAAGACCGCGCCGTCCTTCTTCACCGTGAGGACGAGGGGCTCGTCCTTCATGCGCATGGGCTGCGTCTTGGTCTCGGGCAGGTCGACCTCGACACCCGTCTGCATCAGCGGTGCAGTCACCATGAAGATGACCAGCAGCACCAGCATCACGTCCACGAAGGGCGTGACGTTGATCTCGGACATGGGCCGCCCGAACTGGTTGCCAGAGCCCGAGGCCGCCATGCCCGATCAGCCGCTCGCCGCCCGGGCCGACTCCTCGGCCGGGCCGGTGACCCGCCGGAAGTCGCTGCCCAGATCGGCCACGAAGAGATCCAGGGTGGCCGTCACCTGACGCATCTCCCCGACGAAGTGGTTGTAGAAGATCGTCGCCGGGATGGCGGCCAGGAGTCCCACGGCGGTGGCGATGAGCGCCTCCGCGATGCCGGGAGCCACCACCGCCAGGCTGGCGGAGCCCGCACGACCGATCCCCTCGAACGCGCCGATGATGCCGACCACGGTTCCGAAGAGCCCGATGAACGGGGTCGAGCTTCCCGTGGTGGCCAGGAAGTTGAGCCCGCGTTCGAGACGCAGCACCTCGCGCGACGCCGCCCAGCGAACGTGCTGGTCGAGTGCCTGCAGCTGCGAGTCGGAGAGGTCCCGTCCGGCGCGCGTTCCCGACAGCTTGGCCATGCGGTGGAGCTCCGCGTAGCCGGCGACGAAGATCGCCGAGAGCGGACTGCGGTCGTAGGCACGGCCGGCCTCGTACGCGGCGTCGAGCGAGCCGTCCTGATAGACCTCGAGGAACGCCTCGCTATCCTGGGTCGCCCGTCGCAGCTCGCGCCACTTGGTGACGATCAACGCCCAGGAGACGATCGAGAATCCGAGGAGAAGCAGGAGGACGAGCTGAACGAGCCACCCGGCCTGGAACACCAGGTCGAGTACGTCGAGGCCCGCGAGTCGTCCCCCCATGGCCGACCCCGCGATCAACAACGGATACCCTCCCATGACTTGGGGGTCGCGGAAGTCTAGGACACCGCGCCCCGACGACAAAGACCCCGAACGCAAAGGAGATTCCATGAAGGTCCGCGCCGCCTCCGGAGACCCGGCCCGCGTCGCCGCCGACGTGCTGGCCGTGCCGCTCTTCTCGCTGGACGCGCAGGCGCCCGAGCTTCCGGCGCGGTTGCGCCGGGTCGACGCGGCGCTGGGCGGCCGGATCGAGAGCCTGGTCGCCACCGGCGACTTCCGCGGCCGCCCCGGAGAGACCTCCACCGTCTACCCCGACGGTGAGGAAGGTCCGACGCGCATCGTCCTGGTGGGCCTGGGCGACGAGTCCAAGGCCGATGCGGACGCACTGCGCCGGGCCGCCGGAACCGCGCTGAAGGCCGCTGCCGGTCGCAAGGCCGAGCGACTCGTCGTGCTGGCGCCCTCCTCGCGGCGCGTGCGGCACGCGCCGGCGGCGCGCGCGCTGACCGAGGGCGCACTCCTCGCGAGCTACCGCTTCGAGGGCTGGCGCGAGGAGGATCCGGACGCGGGCAAAGGTGTGACGGACGTCACGCTCCTCTACGACAGGACGGCGGACGCGCGCGGCGTGCGGCGCCCGATCGCCGAGGGCACCGCCATCGCCGAATCGCAGAACCTCGCCCGCGAGCTGTCCAACCTGCCCGGCAATGCGCTGCCGCCCGCCGCCCTCGCGCGCGAAGCGCAGAAGATGTCGCGTGCGGTGGGCCTGCGCTGCCGGGTCTTCGGACCCACCGAGCTGAAGCGGCGCAACATGGGCGCGATTCTCGCGGTGGGTGGCGGCAGTGCGAACCCTCCGCGCCTGGTCGTGATGGAGCACGGCAAGCGGCGCGCGCGCGGTGCGCGCCGCGGCCGACCCACCGTGTGCCTGGTGGGCAAGGGGGTCACCTTCGACTCGGGCGGGATCTCGATCAAGCCGTCGGCCGCCATGGACGAGATGAAGCACGACATGTCGGGCGCCGCAGCCGTCATCGGCGCCATGCGCGCCGTCGCGCTGCTCAAGCTGCCGCTCCACGTGGTGGGCATCGTCGGCGCGGCCGAGAACCTCCCCAGCGGGACCGCCTATCGACCGGGAGACCTCGTGCGGAGCGCCTCGGGCAAGGTGATCGAGGTGTTGAATACCGATGCCGAGGGACGCGTCGTACTGGCCGATGCCCTGCACTTCGCGAACACCGAGTACGAGCCCGATGCGATCGTCGATCTGGCGACCCTCACGGGGGCGATGGTGATCGCCCTCGGATCCTGGTGCTCCGGTGCCTACGGGAGCGACGACGACCTGCTCGAGCGGCTGCGCAAGGCGGGCGAGGCCAGCGCCGAACGCGTCTGGCCCATGCCGCTCTGGCAGGGGCACAAGGACGCCATCAAGAGTCGGGTCGGAGACCTCAAGAACACGGGAGGTCGCGAGGCCGGCTCCGCCACCGCCGCCGCCTTCCTGGCGGCGTTCGTCGGTGACACCTCCTGGGCGCACCTCGACATCGCCGGTACCGCGTGGACCGGAAAGGGTGGTCCCTACCAGCCGCCGGGCGCCACCGGAGTGGGCGTGCGGCTGCTCATCGAGCTGCTTCAGAGCTGGCGAAAGGGCTAGGGAACGGTAGATTCCGAGCGCATTTCGCGGGCTCGCCCCGCCGCATCCTGCGGGTTGCGCCCGCAGAGGAGGAGAGGATCTCGATGAAGCTCGTCACGACCCTCGCGATCGCCGCATTCGCCCTCGTCGTCAGCGCCGGAAGCGCCCAGGCGGGAGACGCGGCGGCCGGCAAGACCGTCTACGACACCAACTGCTCCTCGTGCCACGGCCCTTCGGGCAAGGGCGACGGGCCCGTGGGTGCCGCCCTCAATCCGAAGCCGCGCGACTTCTCGGCCGGCTCGTTCAAGTTCGATGCCGACAAGAGCGGCACGCCCGGCGAGGACGCGGACCTGAAGCTGGTGATCCAGAAGGGCGCCGCTGCCTTCGGCGGCTCTGCGCTCATGGCCCCCTGGCCGACGCTGTCGGACGGCGACATCGACAACGTCATCGCCTTCATCCGCAGCCTGAAGCAGTAGCTCCGTTGGCGGGTCGCGGCCTGCGCCGCGACCCGCCCGCTTCCTCTGCTACGGTGTCCCGCGTCCGACTCCCGCGGAGACGCGCGTGACCCCCCGCGACCCCGACGCCGACCAGCCCGCCCTGCCGATTCCGGCGCCGGCCGACGCCGCAGGCGAGAAGGCGCTCGATCGCCCGGACGCCCTCGGCGCCTACATGGCGGAGCTGCGCCACCATGCGCCGATCTCGCGCGAGGAGGAGCACGCGCTGGCCGTGCGCTGGGTGGAAGAGGGCGACCTGGACGCGGCCCGCCAGCTCGTGATGGCGAACCTGCGCCTCGTGGTGAAGATCGCCATGGACTACCGGCGCGCCTGGACCAACGTGCTCGACCTGATCCAGGAGGGGAACGTCGGCCTGATGCAGGCGGTCCGCCGCTTCGATCCCTACCAGGGCGTGAAGCTCTCCTCCTACGCGGTCTACTGGATCCGCGCGTACATCCTCAAGTACCTGATCGACAACATCCGCCTGGTCCGCATGGGATCGTCTCGCGCCGAGCGCAAGCTCTTCTTCCGGCTCAACAAGGAGAAGCGCGCGCTCGAGGCCCAGGGCTTCCGCGCGGAGCCCGCCCTGCTGGCCGAACGCCTCGACGTGAAGGAGCAGGACGTGGTCGACATGGAGCAGCGCCTCGCCCAGGGAGAGCTCTCCTTCGACGCTCCGGTGCGCTCGGACGAGCCCGGGTCGCGCACCTTCGGCGACACCCTGCCTGCCTCCACCGACTCGGCCGAGGGCGCGCTGGCCGACGATCAGCTGCGCCGGGTCTTCCTGGAGAAGGTCCACGACTTCCTCGAGACCCTCGACGAGCGCGAGCAACGCATCGTGCGCGACCGCATCCTGGCCGACGATCCCCAGACCCTGCAGCAGCTGGGCGACGCCCTGGGCCTGACCCGGGAGCGGGTGCGCCAGCTCGAGGCCGGGGTGGTGGACCGGCTGCGCGAGCACCTGCAGTCGGAGCTGGTGGACTTCGAGTACTACGCCCCGTCCCGGGACTGAGCCTCGCGCACGAGATCGTCGACCAGTCGGGCCAGGCTGCGCGCCACGCGGCGGCGCCCCGCCAGCCAGCTGTCGTCCCAGCGGGAGAGGATCCGGGCGCGCTCCGCGCGCTCCAGCCACGAGAATCCGCCGCGCAGGCGCCAGCGCGGCGCGCGCTCCAGCCGGGACAGGCCGCGCAGGAAGATCCGCGCCGCCGCAGGCGACCCCGATGCCAGGCGCGCCTCCAGCGCCGGGGCGAGGTCCATCTCGGCAGCCTCGGGCGCCAGGGCGTCGGCCGCGTTGTAGAAGGTGCGAGCGTTCCGGGGCGACAGCATGGGCACGGCGCGCCCATGCTAGCCTCGGGCGACCGCCTTGGGAGGAGCCCCCGTGTCCGATCTTCTCGTCGAGCGCGACGGCCCGATCGCCGTCATCACCCTGAATCGCCCCGAGCGCCTCAACGCGATCAGCGGACCCATGCTGTCGGCCTTCTCCGAGGCGCTGGTCGCCGCCGACGCCGACCCCGAGGTGCGCGCGATCGTGGTGACGGGCGCCGGCAGAGGCTTCTGCTCCGGCCTCGACCTGAAGGACGTAGCCGCGGGAACCGGGATCGGCTCGGGCGGCGGGGGGGCGCTGCCCACCAAGTTCGACCTGCGCCACGCCCCGCCGGTGGTGCTCCACGAGACCGACAAGCCCACCCTCTGCGCATTGAACGGGGCCGCGGCCGGCTACGGCCTCGACCTCGCCCTGGGCTGCGACATCCGCATCGCCAGCGAGACCGCCAAGCTGGCCGCCGCCTTCACCCGGCGCAACGTGATCCCGGAGTCCGGCGGAACCTGGCTCCTGCCGCGCCTGGTCGGCTGGGAGAAGGCATGCGAGATCGCCTTCCGGGGCCGCACGGTGCTGGCGGACGAGGCCCTCGAGCTGGGTCTGGTGAGCCGGGTGGTCCCGGCCGACGTGTGCCTGAAGGAGACCCTGGCGATGGCGCGCGAGATCGCCGCCAACGCGCCCCTCGCCGTGCAGGCCACCAAGCGCATGATGCGTCTGGGCCTCTCCGAGACCTTCGAGGCGAACGTCCACCACGTGTACCTGCAGCTGCTCCCACTGATGCGCTCCGACGACTTCAAGGAGGGCGTGAAGGCCTTCCTGGAGCGCCGTGACCCCGAGTTCGAGGGCCGCTGACAAGCCTTTTCGGGACGGGCCCTTGGGGTCCCATCTGCACTCAGGTTTCGAGCCGACGTGGCCGATGGGGTGGGCGTGGATCGCGACGCCCGACCCGCCGGCGACCCGTCTCGCGCCGCCCTGCTGGGCCTCGGCGCCGCGCTCTGCGCGCTGGGCTTCTGGGCGATGGGTGGCCTGTACGGAGGCTTCGAGATCCCCTACGGCCTCGGAGTCCAGCAGATCCATCCCGCGGAGCTGGTGGTCTGGATCTGGTACCTCCTCTTCGGGATTGCGGGGGTCGCCCTCGGCGCCGCAGCCCTGCTGGCGACAGCGCTGCCCGGCCGCGCCCTCGCCGCACTGAGACGGCTCGGCGCGCGACCGGCGGCGGTGGGACTGGCCGCGGTCGCCGTGATCGGGATCGTGTTCGCCGCCCGTGCGTCCGTGCTGCGATTCGCACCGGTGGCCGACGACGAGTCCACGTACGTCTTCATCGCACGCACGCTCCTCGAGGGGCGCCTGGTCAACCCGGCGCCGGAGGACGCCGCCTTCTTCCGGAATCAGTTCGTGATCCTCGACGGAGAGCGCTGGTACGGGAAGTACCCGATCGGACATCCCCTGGTCCTCGCGGTCGGAGAGGCGCTGCATCTGCGGGCACTGGTGCCCTCGATCCTAAGTGCCCTGACCCTGCTGCTCAGCTTCGCCGTGGGACGCCGGGTGCTGCCAGCGCAGCAGGCGCTCCTCGGGACCGGTCTCCTGCTGGTCTCGCCGCAGTTCCTCCTCACCGGCGCCACCGAGCTCTCCCAGCTGACGTCGGGTCTGTGTCTGCTCCTCGGCCTCTGGGCGCTGCTGCGCATGGACGACGGCGGAAGCCTCGGCCACGCCGCCCTGGCGGGTGCCGCACTGGGATTCGGGGCCCTGGCGCGCCCCCTGCCCGGCGTGCTGTTCATCGCCACGGCCGGCATCTGGGTGCTGATCCGGTACCAGGACGAGCCGGCAGCTCGGCAGGCCCGCCGCCTCGTCGCGGGCCTCGCTCCCATGGCCTTCTGCGGCCTCGTGCTCCTCGCCACCCAGCTCGCGCAGACCAGCGAGCTCGGGAAGTCGAGCTACGACGTCTATCACGGTGGGGCCTATCGGGGCTTCTTCCGCGGAGACTGGATCGCGGGGTCGCTCGGCGGCGCGCTGCTGCGCCAGAACTTCTGGCTGTTCGGCTGGCCCATCTCGTTCCTGTTCCTGCCCTTCGCGCGCCGCCACGGCCGGGCGGGCCTCCTCTGGGCCATGGTGATCGCCCTCTACAGCTATCGGGTGATCCTGCCCAAGACGGTCGTGGCCTCGACGGGCCCGGTCTACGTCGCCGAGGCGGTGCCCCTCCTCGCGCTCCTCAGCGCCAGCGGGGCAGCGAACGCAGCCGGGCGCCTGGCCGCGTTCGGCCTCGCGCGCGAGCGGGCCCAGGCTGCGGTCGCCGCCGTGGCCATGGCGAGCGTGGCCTTCGCCGCCCTGACCTTCGCCCCCCTCCAGGTGCGCGAGCTGCGCCGCTCGGGCGGCGCCTGGCAGACCGCCAACCGCCTGCTCGACGAGGCTGGCGCGCACCACGCCCTGGTCTTCGCCGACCGGATGGTGGACGGAGCGGCGCCCGCCTCCTGGGCGTACTTCCCGCCCAACCCGTCCCCGGACCTCACCGACCCGCGCATCTTCGTGCGCATCCCCCACGGCGAGGACGGCCCGCAGCGCGCCCGCGCCTTCTGGCAGCGCCGCTTCCCCGATCGCTCCGCCTGGGTCTTCGTCTACCACGAAGGCGAGCCCCGCCTGCACCGGCTGGGGGGCTAGGCGAGACGCCTCCGCCCCTCGCGGCGCTTGCGCTTCCCGGCAGGCCGGCCGCAAAGGAGGCACCGGTCGAAGAGCCGCCAGCGCACGGCCGAGACGGGAGGGCGAGAAGACGCTTCACCGATGTGGCCGAACCCAGCTGCTTTTCCAGGCGAATTCGCCCTAGGTCCGGCTCTCGAGCCAGCGCAGGGCGACGGCGGCGTGCAGCGCCGCGCCGGTGGCCATCACTTCCTCATCGATCAGCATGCGATTCGAGTGGATCGGCGCGGCAGGACCGTCGCCGGGCCGCATGCCCAGGAACACCATCGCGCCGGGCACGCGCTCGAGGATGTACGAGAAGTCCTCGGCGCCCATGATCGGCGCCGGCATGTCGATCACCCGGTCCTCGCCCACCAGGTCGAAGGCGACGCCCCGCACGAAGTCGGCGAAGCCCGCGTCGTTGCGCGTGACCGGGTAGCCGGGCAGCACGTACACCTTGCCGTCCACGCCGTGCGCGGCGGCGATCCCCGCGACCACGCGCTCGATCCCCTCGCGCGCCTTCTTGCGCGAGCGCTCCGACACGGCGCGCGTGGTGCCGAGGATCCGCGCCATCTCCGGGATCACGTTGTGCGTGGTACCCGCCTCGATCTTCGTCACGGTGAGCACGACCGGGTCGAAGGCATCGATGCGCCGGGTGATCAGCGCCTGCAGCGCCGTCACGATCTCGCACGCCACGGGGATCGGGTCGTGGGTGTGATGGGGCATGGAGGCGTGGCCTCCCCTGCCCGTGATCTCGATCGAGAAGACGTCCGTCGCGGCCAGGATCGGCCCCGGACGCGTGGCCACCGCGCCGGGCGGGAGGGTCGGGTCGACGTGGATGGCGAAGGCGCCCTCGACCGCGGGCACGCCCTCGAGGAGCCCCTCTTCGATGAGGATGCGGGCACCCGCGTGGCCCTCCTCCCCAGGCTGAAACAGGAGCTTCACGGTTCCAGGCACATCTTCTCGTTTTTCCGAGAGAATCCGGGCCGCGCCGACCAGCATCGCCATGTGCGCGTCGTGGCCGCAGGCATGCATGCGGCCCTCGTGGCGCGAGGCGAACTCCAGCCCGGTGTCCTCGTGCATCGGGAGTGCGTCCATGTCGGCCCGCAGCAGGACGGTGGCACCCGGGCGACCGCCCTCGAGGGTGGCCACGACGGCGCTGGTCGACCCGCCGGTGGCGACCTCGAGCTCGAGGCCATCCAGGGCCTCGAGGATCTTGGCCTGGGTCGCCGGCAGCTCGAGCCCCAGCTCGGGCTCGGCGTGCAGGCGGCGGCGCAGGTCGGTGATCTCCGGGAGCAGCGCGCGGGCTCCCTCGGTGAGGCGCTCGAGCAGGTCTTGCATGGATCCTCCGCGCCGAGGCAGGCTGGTGGGAGTGACGAGTGTAGACGCGGGCAGGGTGCGTTGCCGGGTGATCGTCCAGGGCCGGGTCCAGGGGGTCTTCTTCCGCGGCTCCACCCGCGAGCACGCCCGCGAACGGGGCGTGGACGGCTGGGTGCGGAACCGGCCCGATGGCACCGTGGAGGCGGTCTTCGAGGGCCACCCGGCGGCCGTCGAGCACATGCTGGCCTTCTGCCGGACGGGGCCCGAATGGGCGCGCGTGGAGGGGCTCGAGGTCTTCGACGAGGAGCCCCGCGGCGAGAGCGGCTTCTCGGTGCGCTGAGCCGCCGGGATCAGTCGGCCGGAGCCGCGGGCGCCACGGCCGGGAACTCGGCGAGGATCTCCTTCTGGAGCGCCCGCTCCAGGCCCGCGACGTCCACGCCGACGACCGCGCGCAGCACGGCGTCCGCGTCGCTGCCCTCGCCCAGCAGGGTGAGAATGCGGGCGCGCGCGGCCCGGTCCGTGCGCGCCTCGATCCAGAGCGCAGCGGCGGTCGACTGGAGATAGGCGGTGCGCGCATCGCGATTGCCGAGCCCGCCGAAGCCGGGACCGAGGCGCTCCAGCGGGATCCAGGCGCGCCGGCTGATGCGTTCGCGCAGGTGGAAGCGCTCGCCCCGCGAGAGCGGCGGCTGTCCGCGCGAGGCGCGTTCGGCCAGCTCCGCGAGGCCCTCGTTCAGCCACATCGGCCGGTCGCTCCCCACCCGTTCGCGGAAGAGCGCATGGGTGTACTCGTGGTGCAGGAGGGAGCGCATCTCGCCGCCCGGGTGTGCCGCGGAGGCCACGTGGATGCGACCGTCGAAGAAGCCCACCGTGCGGAAGGAGAAGCGGTGGCGGTGGGCACGCGTATAGGCCCCCTTGCCGTAGAAGAGGACGCGGGTCGGCTCGCTCGGCGTCACCCCGAGCCGCGCCTCCAGGCGGTCGTGGGCCTCCTCCAGATAGCCGGTCACCGTGCGCAGGTAGTCCGGACGCACCTCGCCCAGGGCGGCGTCGAAGAGGATCTCGAAGTGGGGCGAGCGGGTGCGGACCATGCGCAGGGCTTCCCCGTCCGGCGTCTCCGCCAGGGCGGCCTCGTCGGCCAGCTCCGCCAGGCGCCGCTCGGCCGAGGCGCGCCAGGGCTCGAGGTCGTCGCCGGCACCGGCGAGGAACGCGCGCAGATGGGCCTCGGCGGAGCCGAAACGGCCACGCTGGCGTTCGAGGAGCGCGAGGTACCAGTGGGCCTCCGGCCGGCCCGGCTCGAGCGAGAGCACGCTGCGCAGGGCCGCCGTGGCCCGCGCCGTCTCTCCGCGGCGCAGGTCGTCCACCGCGCCGCGCAGCAGGCGGACGGTCCGGTCGGCCTCGCTGCTGCTCGATCCCGGCGCCTCGCGCAGGGGCGGTCCGGTCAGCCCGTCGCGCCACAGGCCGCTCACGTCGCCCTCGCCCGATCCGGCGCGCTGGCCCTCGGGCACGGCCTCCGGATCGTCGCTGACGTGGGTGCGGCCCTCTTCGTCGATCCAGGTATAGAGCTCGGCCAGCGCCGGAGCGGCGCAGACCAGCAGGCAGGCCAGGGCTGCTGCGGGGGGAAGCCTCACCCTCCCCTCTTCGGCCGAACCCGCGGTCAGCTTGCGGTCGGCCGCGTCTTCACCGCCTCGGCGGCCAGGTGGCCGAGCTCGGGGAGGACCAGCTTCTCGAGGGCGAGCCGCACGGCGCCCCGCGAGCCGGGCAGCACGAAGACCACCCGGCCCCCGGCGATCCCGGCCAGCGCCCGCGAGAGGAGCGCTGCCGAGCCGATCTCCTCGTAGGAGAGGGCGCGGAAGATCTCGCCGAAGCCGGGAATGGTGCGCTCCAGGAGGGGCTCCACGGTATCGGGGGTGACGTCGCGCGGCGCCACTCCCGTGCCGCCGGTGAAGAGCAGCGCGGAGACGCCCTGCTCGGCGAGCCCCGCGCGCAGCGCCGCCTCGATGGCCTCCGGCTCGTCCGGGACGATCTGGCGCCGCACGACCGGGTGCCCCGCCTCGGCCAGGAGGGACTCGGCCAGGGCACCGCCCGTGTCGGTCTCGAGGGTGCGCGTGTCGCTGACCGTGACCACCAGGGTGGGCACGGCGGCGCGGGCGTCCTCCCGGTGACGGTGCAGACCGGAGTGATCGCTCACGCGCGGGCGTCCTCGGCGCGACCGCTCACGGATGCTCGTCCACCCAGTACTCGCCGTCGGTCGCCACCTCCTTCTTCCAGATCGGGACCGTCTCCTTCAGGGTGTCGATGGCGAAGCGGCAGGCCGCGAAGGCCTCGGCGCGGTGCGGGGCCGCGGCCACCACCACCACGGCCAGGTCGCCGATCTCGAGGTGCCCGTGCCGGTGAGCGATCGCCACCCGCACCCCCGCCCAGCGCTCGGCGGCCGCGGCGGCGATCTTGTCCATCTCGCGCACGGCCATGGCCGGGTAGGCCTCGTACTCGAGATGGCGGATGTCGTGGCCCCGCGAGTGGTCCCGCACGGCGCCCACGAAGGTCACGATCCCGCCGCTGTCGGGACCGGCGACCCGGGCGACCACCTCGCCCACGTCGAGGGGACGGTCCGAGATGCTGGTGAGGCCGCTCACCGCGCCGCCGGAGACGGGCGGCAGGAAGGCCACCTCGTCCCCGTCCGCGAGGGGCGCCGAGGCCTGCGCCGTCTCGTGGTTCACCGCCACGGCGAGGCGCTCCCCGAACTGCTCGAAGATCGGGTGATCGACGGCCAGCAGGACGCGCAGGTCCGCCAGCGAGGCTCCGTCCGCCAGGGAGACCTCCAGCTCCTTGGCGCCCAGCGCCTCGCGGATCGACCCGAAGAGAAGCACGCGCACACGCATCGGACCGGCAAGCTACCCCGAGCCTGGTACGCCCTCAATGCGCCCCCGCGGCCCGCCGATGGAGGGACATGGCTTCGGAGCTCGTCCGGCCCCTGCACCGCCGCGTGGAGCGCGCCCTCGACGCGCTGCGGCCCGCCCTCATCGCCGATGGCGGGAACGTGGAGCTGGTGGACGTGAACGAGGACGGAACGGTGCACGTCGCCCTCCAGGGCGCGTGCGCCAGCTGTCCCGCCCAGGCGGCCACCCTGCGCTACGGGATCGAGGCCCAGCTGCGGGAGGCGATCCCGGAGATCGCGGCCGTCGTAGCCGTCTAGACCTCCCTCGCAGGACGTCCAGGCGACCTCCCAGGACGTCCGGGCGACCTCCCAGGACGTCCGGGCGACCTCCCGGGAAGCCCGAACCGCTCGCTCAGGACTGCGACGGCTCCTTCGATCCGGAGTCGTCGCTCTCCGCCGCCTTGAGGGACGCCTTGGCCTTCGCCTCGCCGGCGCGCATCGTGACCGACCCGTTCAGGGTGGCGCCGCTCTCCACCACCAGGTCGGAGGTCTGCACGTCGCCGTTGACCACGGCGCTCTTGTGCAGCACGAGCTGGCTGGCGGCGTCGATGGGACCGTTTACGGTGCCGCTCACCACCACGGTGCGCGAGCGGATCGAGGCGTCGACCTCGCCGGCCTCGCCCACGATGAGGGTGTTCTCGCTGGCGATCTCGCCCCGGAAGTGGCCGTCGATGCGAACCGTGTCCTTGAACGAGAGCTTCCCTTCGAACTCGGAGCCCTGATCGATGAATGCGGTCAGTCCGCCCGCATTCCCGGCGGGCGCCGCCGCCGGCACGCTCCCCTCGTCCCCTCGACCCCTTCTTCCGAACGCCATTGAGACCCTCCTTCTCGTGCCCCGGACCATCGGCCTCAGCGACCGGCAACTTGAGGCTCGAAGTCCTTCCCCCGGGGCTGCCATGGTTGCGTGACGGTCGTCACGCGGGGCTGCAGCAACGCCCGACCCCGCGTCCGCAAGCGGACCAGCAGCAACGGCCGACCCGCGTCGGCAAGCGGCCCGACAGCAACGGCCGACCCGCGTCGGCACGCGGCCCGGCTTCGGCACCCGGGGGCGTCCCGAAGCGCTGCTAGACTGCGCGCCCATGTCCCGGCCCGATGCCCTCCTGCACGACGCCCTCGAGAGCGGGCGAGTCCACTCGGCCTATCTGCTGGCCGGCCCGAGCGAGGAGACGCGCGCGGCCGCCCTGGGCTTCGCGCGCGGCCTGCTGTGTCGAGGCGCGGGCGCGCGCCCATGTGAGGCGTGCAGCGACTGCCTGCGCTCGGCGCCCCGACCGGACGAGCCCGAGATCGACGGCGCGGGCAAGAAGGGACCCCTGTACCGACACATCGGCGACCACGCCGACCTCTTCTGGGTGGAGCGCGGTCCCGACGACACGCGCGTGCGCATCGGGCAGGTGCGCGAGCTCCAGGCGCGCCTGCGCCTGCGCACGACCGAGGGCGGCCGACGCGCCGCGGTGATCGCCGACGCCGAGTGGCTGAACCAGGAGGCCCAGAACGCCCTGCTGCGCCTCCTCGAGGAGCCGCCGGACGAGACGTCGCTCATCCTCGTCGCCGCGAGCGCCTCGGGACTGCTGGCCACGGTGCGCTCGCGCTGTCAGCGCGCCGTGTGGCCGCAGGCGGCGGCCGACGCGCTGGACGACGAGGACGCGCGCGCGTGGATCGCCCGCTTCGAGGGTCTGGCCACGGCCCAGGTGCCGGAGATCCTCGACTTCGCCGAGGAGTTCCGCGGAGCGCGCGCCCAGGTGGCGGACGACGTGGCACGGCTCCTCGCGGTGGGCTCCGCGTGGCTCCACGCCCGGGCGAAGGACGCCGCCGTGGCGGGCGGCGGCGATCCCGCGCCCTCCCTCGAGGCGTTCCGCACCCTCGCCCAGGCGCGCAAGGCGCTGGTGCAACGCAACGCGAACCCGCAGATGGTGGCCGAGCGCGCGCTCTTCGCGCTGCGGGAGGCGGCGGCGCGGTGACGCAGGCAGGTCCCTTCTGGATCGACAGCCACTGCCACGTGACGGCCTCCGAGTTCGACGAGGACCGCGAGGCCGTGCTGTCCCGGGCGAGCGACGCGGGCGTGGCGGTCATGCTGGCGATCGGGGCCGGCTACGGGATCGAGGATGCCGAGCGCGCGGCCGAGCTGGCCGCCTCGGACCCGCGCATCTTCGCCAGCGCCGGCGTGCATCCCCACGACGCGCGGCTCTGGAGCCCGGAGGCGGCCGATCGCGTGTGCGCCTGCCTGGAACGGCCCCGCGTGGTGGCGGTGGGCGAGTGCGGTCTCGACTACTGGTACGAGAACTCGCCGCGCGAGGCCCAGCGGCGGGCGCTGGCGGACCAGCTCGCGATCGCCCGCGAGCGCGACCTGCCGGTCTCGATCCACGTGCGCGACCGCGAAGCGGATGCCTACGAGGAGCTCCTCGACATCTGGCGGGGCGAGGGCGGCGGGACGCTCGAGGGCGTGCTCCACTGCTACACCCACAGCGAGGCCTACGCGCGCCGCGCTCTCGAGCTGGGCCTGCTGGTCTCCTTCTCCGGAATCCTCACCTTCAAGCAGGACCGCGGCCTGCGCGACGTCGCCGCGGCCCTGCCGCTCGACCGGCTCCTGGTGGAGACCGACGCCCCGCTGCTGGCTCCCCAGGGCTTTCGCGGCCGCCGCAACGAGCCCGCCCACGTGGTCGAGGTGGGCCAGGTGCTGGCCCGGGTGCAGGGCCTCGCCCCGGAGGCCGTGGCGGAGGTCACCTCCCGCAACGCGCGCCGCCTCTTCCGCCTGCCCGAGCCGGGGGACCCGGCGTGAGCGGCGAGGCGCGCGAGATCCTCGAGCTGGCCGTACGCCTGGCGCGGGAGGCCGGTGCGATCCAGCGCGAGCGCTGGGAGTCGGAGCTCGAGATCGACACCAAGTCGAGCCCGGTCGACCTGGTCACCGACGTGGACCGCGCCTGTGAGGAGGCCGTGGTGCGCGGCATCGAGGCCGCGCGGCCGCACGACGCGATCCTCGCCGAGGAGGGGGGCGGCCGCGATCTCCCCGGCGCCACCTGGCGCTGGGTCATCGACCCGGTCGACGGGACGACCAACTACGCCCACGGCTACCCCTGCTTCTGCGTCTCGATCGGAGTGACGTGCGCGGGCGAGGCCAGCGTGGCGGTGGTCTACGACCCGATCCTCGACGAGCTCTACCACGCCCTGCGCGGCGGCGGGGCGTTCCGCAACGGAAAGCCCATCCGCGTATCCCGCGAGGCCGACCTGGGCAGCAGCCTGCTGGCCACCGGCTTCGCCTACGACCGGCGTGACGACCCCGGACCGAGCCTGGCCCAGATGGAGGCGTTCCTGCGCGCCGGCCGCGCCGTGCGACGCGACGGCAGCGCCGCGCTCGACCTCTGCAGCGTCGCCTGCGGGCGCTTCGACGGCTACTGGGAGATGCGTCTCAAGCCCTGGGACGTGGCGGCCGGCGCCCTGCTGGTCGGCGAGGCCGGAGGACGGGTCAGCGACGCCTCGGGCGGAGACCGCTTCCACGACGGCGACGAGGTGGTGGCCAGCAACGGGCACATCCACGACGCGATGCTCGACGTGCTGCGCCGGGTCGGCCGGTAGCCGGATCGGTGGCGGGTCGGCCGGTAGCCGGATCGGCCGGTAGCCGGCGTCAGTCGAGCTCGAGCTCGGGAAGACCGGCCCCCTCCTCCTCGGGCTCCTCCTCGGACTCCTGGGAGAGGAAGCGGTTGCGCAGGGCATCGAGCGACACGGGCAGGTGCTCGGCCAGGCCGTAGTCCAGGCGGTAGAGCGTGGGGACCTCGCCGCTGCGCGCGAGGATTCCCCGGCTCGTGTCGAACTCGCCGAGCTCGACCTGGGCGAGGGGGGCCGCCTCGGGATCGGCGCCGCGCACCACGAAGCGTGCCCGCGGCGGCTCCAGACCCAGGGCCATCAGCTCGGCGGCGCCCGCCGACTCGGCCTCCACGTCCTCGGCGCGCAGCGAGGAGAGCTCGGTCACGATGCGGGCCAGGCGCCCCGCGGCCACCGCCTCGGGCTCCGACGACCAGCCGGTCTCGGAGTGGCTGGCGCGGATCACCACGGGCACACCGCCGGCATCCGGGAAGGTCATCTCGACGCTGCGTGCGTCGCTGGCGGCGAACTCGGCGAGGGTCCGGTAGCGGTAGGCACCCAGCCGCCGCGGGAAGTCGTCCAGACGCTCGCTGCCGATCTCGTACAGGGAGGCCTCGGCCGCGCGAACCGCCCGACGCGCACCGGGGAGCGCGCTGCTCACCGTCATGGTGAGCTCGCGGGCCTCGCCACCCTCGGCCCCGGGCGCGAGCCGGATCGTCGCCCTGAAGGCAGGCTCGACGAAGCCGTCCTCCTCGTCGGCGCCCGGCTCGTCGATGAACCCGTCGGCGCGCAGGAACGAGAGATCCGCCAGCAGGTCGTCGACCGTGCGCTGGTCGGCGGGCCCCTCCAGGGGCGAGGTCAGTCGCCAGGCGTCGCCGCTCTTCTCCAGGGTCACGGCGCCGCCGGGCCAGCGGGCCGAGACCTGCTCCACGGCGTTGCGGTCGAAGCGCAGCACACGACGCTCGCGCAGGTCGAGGAGGGGGCGGTCGAAGGCACTCGAGCGGTGACTCCCGACCGTGTAGACCTTCTCTGCCCCGTCGACGGTGACGTAGGTGTTGTAGTCGATCGGGGTCTTCTTCCCGAACCGCACCGAGTGGAGCTGGTCGCCCACCTCGAAGCGCACCTCCCGCGCCCCTTCGCCCAGGCCGTAGACCTCGAGGCCCTGGGGGTCCTCCAGCGCGGTCTCGCTGGTGAGCTGGGCCAGGGTCGAGGCCATCCCCGACAGGGTGGTCTCGTCGCCGGGGAAGACGAGCGGCTTCACGAGCGACCAGACACCGTCGCTCCGCTCCACGCGCGCCTCGTACCCGTCGTTGGTGGCCAGCTCGATGGCCGTCACCGCCTCGGCCTCCACACCGGCGAAGAGACGCTTCGACTCCGCCTCGGCCGCGGCCCGCTCCTCGCCCCCGCGAACCTGGTAGAGCCATACGAACACGCCCAGGGCAGCCGCCACGCCAGCCAGGATGAGGGTGTTGCGCGGATTCACGCCCGCCTCCCGTCAGCGCCCGGGCGCGCGACGGCGCAGCCACCAGGCCAGCGCGCCCAGCATGGCGAGCACCTCCGGCAGCACGAAGAGCGAGAAGTAGCGGATGCGCCCGAACTGCTCCGAGGTCAGCTGCACGCGCGACGCGCGCGAGGTGTTGGGCCGGATCGAGATCGCCTCCACGTCTCCCAGCAGCCAGTTCACGGCGTTCACGAACAGGTCCCGGTTGCGGTAGGCGTCGATCAGCTCGTTGGTCGCGAAGTCCGAGTCCCCGAAGACCACGAGACGCGCCGAGGTCTCCGGGTCGGGTGCCGGCTGCTCGCCGTCCACATCCGGCAGGATGGGGTGGCCGGCGGCCGCGATCGGGACGGGCCCGCGCAGGTCGTCGGCGCCGAGCTCGGGCTGGGCCTCCAGATTGGACTCGGCCCAGGAGCTCTCGCCCGTGAAGACGAGCAGAGTGAAGCGCGAGCGCGCCTCTTCGGCGAGCTCGACGCTGCGCGCCAGGTGGAAGATCGTGACCTCGCGCATGCTCTCGGTGATGGGGTGCTCACGGCTGTAGCCGTTGGCGACCGGCGTGGCGGGCCTCCCGAAGAGACCCTGCATCTGGTCGATGATGAAGTCGTCGCCGAGGCTCACACCCCAGCGCTCCAGATCCTCGTAGAGATCCGTCTTGGCCATCGGGTCGACCATCACCAGCAGCGAGCCCCCCCGGTCCACGTAGCGCTGCAGCGCCTTGTGCTCCTCGGGCAGGAACGGGCGCGTGGGACCGGGGATGATCACCACGTCGGCATCCTGGGGCACGTCGCCCACCGTGGCGAGCACGAGGTCGGCCACCCGGTAGTTCTCGTTGCGCAGCGCGTCCGCCGCAGCGCCGAAGCCGCCCTCCTCCGACGCGGCCTCCCCCGTCGCCGGGCGCTCGTTGTGGCCCGTCAGGAAGTAGACCTTCTTGTCGGCGCTGCGCGTCAGCTTGACGAGCGCGTTGGTGAGGCGCTCCTCGTCCACGTCGGTGAGGGCCGTGGACTCCTCGCCCAGCGTCACGTGCAGGATGCCGCCGGCGAGCTGCTCCCGGGTGATCCCGAGCTGCTCGACCAGGTCCGGCCGCGAGGTGGGATCGGCCCAGGTCACGCGGAAGCGCTCGCTCTCGTAGACGTACTTGTCGAGCAGCGCCCGCACGGGCACCCGATCCACCGGCGTGTAGAAGGCGGTCACCTCCACATCGCGCTCGAGGTTGGCGAGCACCTTCCCGGTCTGGTCGGAGAGCGAGTGGACCCCCGCCTCCGAGAAGTCCCAGCGCACGCTGTTCCGGGCGCCCAGGTAGCCGAGCATGCCCAGGATGGCGATCCCCAGCACCGTCGAGAGCACCGCGCTGGTTCCGTACTTCCCGACCCGGCGTGCCTCTCCGGATCGCATCCGTTCCCGCATCCCGTCGAGGCTGGAGAAGAACGCGATCCCCACGAGCACCAGGCCGACGCCCAGATTTCCCCACAGGAAGAGGAGGTCGGCGTAGCCCGGCCCGAAGAAGATCAGCAGCAGGACGGAGAGGAGCGCGAAGAGCAGGGCCGTGAAGCCCAGCGCGCCGACGAGTGCGGTCCAGCCCCTCACGTCCGTCCCCCTAGCGCCACCGCACCGACTCCACCGCGGCCTTGGTGAGGAGCAGGAAGCTCCCGGCCATGACCGCGAAGTAGACGAGGTTCCGGGTGTCGACGAGGCCCTCGAGGAGCGGCTGCACGTGCTCGGCCGTGGCCATCCAGCGCAGCAGGTCGGCCATCAGGTTCTCGCTGCCGAGGAAGCCGGACGCCGCGCCCAGCTCCGCGGCCAGGGGCAGGATGAGCGAGACCATCAGGATCACCAGCCCGATGAAGAAGGCGATGATCTGGTTGCTCGTGATCGAAGAGGCGAAGGAGCCGATGGCCGCATAGGTGAGACTCACGAGGAAGAGGCCGAGGAGTCCCGTGAGGGTGCGCCCCAGCTCCGGATCGCCGTAGACGAAGAGCAGCCCCGGGAAGAAGGCCACCAGGCCCACCAGCAGGGTCACGAAGGCGGCCACCGCCAGGTACTTCCCGATCACGATCTCCCAGATGGTGACCGGGCTGGTGAGGAGCAGCTCCTCCGTGCGGTTCTGCTTCTCCGAGGTGAAGAGGCCCATGGTCACGGCGGGGATGCTGAAGATGAACAGGATCCACATCGTCCCGAAGAACGGCTCGATGAGATCGTGGTTCAGGTTCACCTCGCGCAGCTGGTCGAAGGCGCGGAACTGCTGCAGCCGGGCGATCCCCTCGAGGAACTGCGCCAGGCTGGAGAGGAAGAAGACGGCGCCCAGCACGGCCCACAGGGTGAGCACGACGTAGGCCACCGGCGAGACGAAGAGCGAGCGGATCTCGCGCCCCGCGATCGTACCGACGTGCCTCACGCCGAGGCCTCCCCGGCCGGAGCCTCGTCCCGTGAGGTCTCGCGCGCGAAGACCTCCTCCAGCCGGGTACCGCCGGCCGTGAGCTCGGCCAGGGGCTGGTCCAGCACCTTCCGGCCGCGATTGATGAGGATGACCCGCCGGCAGATCGCCTCCACCTCGGGCAGGATATGGGTCGAGAGGATCACCGTGTGGGCCGACTCCCCGTCTCGGGGCGAGGCCAGCTCCGAGATCAGCTGGCGGATCTCGCCGATCTGGATCGGGTCGAGCCCCACGGTGGGCTCGTCCAGGACCAGGACAGGCGGGCTGTGCACGATGGCCTGGGCGATCCCCACGCGCTGCTTGTAGCCCTTGGACAGCTGGCCGATCACGCGCCTGCGCACCTCGCTGAGCCCGCAGCGCTCGATGGCCCGGTCCACCGCCTCGCGCCGCTCCCGGCGCGGGACGTCGTGGAGCGAGGCGACGAAGCGGAGGTAGCCGGAGACGTCCATCTCCGGATAGACGGGCGGCGTCTCGGGCAGGTACCCGACGGCGCGCCGCGCGTCGAGAGGCTGGGCGAAGATGTCGGCGCCGTCGATCACGGCGGTGCCGTCGCTGGGCGGCAGGAATCCCGTGATCATGCGCATGGTGGTGGTCTTGCCGGCGCCGTTCGGCCCGAGGAAGCCGACCACCTCCCCCCGCTCGACGGTGAACGAGACCTCGTCCACCGCCCGGAGCTCGCCGTAGCGCTTCGAGAGTTCCCGGGCCTCGATCATTCCCCCCGCTCCCCTTCTCCGATCCCGTGCAGGAAGACGTCGAGCACGGTGCGCGCGACGCGCATGTAGTAGGCGCGCCCCCCATCGTCGCCCTCGTCCGCCTCGGCGACCCCGAGCACCAGGCTGGTGATCGCCAGCTCGAGCCCTCCGACGAAGATCGTGCAGGCGATATTCGCGTCGATGTCGCGGCGCAGCTCGCCGCGTTCCTGCCCGTCCCGGACGATGCGGCCGACCACGTCGAAGAGCTGGGCGAAGGCATCGAGCTGGCCCGGCTCGGCGAAGCGGGCCGAGCGCTGGATCTCGATCACGAGCACCTTCACCCACTCGGGCCGCGCCCGGTACGCGTTCAGGATCAGGGCCGCCACCGACAGGAGGCGCTCCTGGGCCGGGGTCTCCTCCGCGGCGATCCCTTCGAGGGCCTCCAGGAAGCCGCTCCAGCGCTGCTCGAAGATCGAGCGGAGGATCTCCTCCTTGTTCTTGTAGTAGTGGTAGACGAGCCCGTAGGCGATGCCCGCCTCGCGCGCGATGTCGGAGATCCGCGAGCCGTGGTAGCCGTTGCGCGCGAACACCCGGATCGCGGCGTCGAGGATCAGCTCGCGCTTGTCGGGCCGCGTGCCGCGTCGGGTTTCGGTCGTCTCGGGAACGGTCACCACCGGCTCGGAAGAGGTTCCAGGAAGATCGGGAATCGGAGCGCGGCGGAATATAGGAACGGGCCGGGCGCCTCGTCAACGGCCCGCAGACGGCGCGTGGCGGCCTCCCGGGGCCGCGAGATACCCTCTGCGCGTGCGGCCTCGCGCCTCCGGAAACCGCCCCCGACGACCCGGCCCCCCTTGAAGATCGCCCTCGTGATCGAACGCTTCGAGCCCGGCACCGGGGGCGCAGAGAGCGTCGCCTGGACCGTGGCCCACGGCCTGGCGCGGGCCGGGGACGAGGTCCACGTGGTCGCGCGTCGCGTGGCGTCGTCGACGGCTCTGAGTCTCCACACCGTGGCCGTGCCGACCGCGTGGCAGCCGCTGCGGGTGCTGGCTTTCTCCCGCGCCGCCGGCGAGGCGGCGCGCGCCCTGGGCTGCGACGTGGTGCACAGCTTCTCGCGCACCCGACATCAGGACGTGTACCGCGCCGGAGGCGGCAGCCATGCGGACTACCTGCGCCGCAGCCACGGTCCGCTGGGTCGCGGGCTGCGCCTGGCCTCCCCCCGCCACCGGGTGCTGCTCGGGATCGAGCGCCGGGTCTTCGACGACCCCGCACAGCTCGTCCAGTGCAACTCGGCCATGGTCCGCGACGAGATCGCGGCCCGCTACGACGTGCCCGCCCCTCGCCTGCGCGTGATCCACAACGGCGTCGATCTGGAGCGCTTCAGCCCGGAGCGCCGCGCTTCCGAAGGCGGGCGCCTGCGCGCCGACCTCGGCGCCCGCGGGCGCCCGACCTTCGTGCTGGTGGGATCGGGCCTGCGCCGCAAGGGCGCGGAGACGGCGATCCGCGCCCTGGCCGCCGCGCAGTCGCGCGAGGCGGAGCTCTGGATCGCGGGTCGCGACCGGCCCGAACCCTGGCGCGAGCTGGCCGCGCGACTGGACGTGGGGTCTCGGGTGCGCATGCTCGGGGCGCGGGGCGACGTGGAGGCCGTCTACGCCGGAGCGGACGCCCTGCTCCTGCCCACGCGCTACGACGCCTTCGCCAACGCCACCCTCGAGGCGGCCGCCAGCGGGCTCCCCGTGGTGACGAGCGGCGCCAACGGAGCGGCGGACGTGCTCGCCCGGGGCGCCGTCATCGTGGACGATCCCGACGACGTGGCCGGCTTCGCCGCGGCCATCGACCGTCTCGAGAACGCGGCCGAGCGCGAGCGCCTGGGCCGGGCGGCCCGCGACGTGGCGGAGGGCCTGTCCTGGGACGCGCACGTCGAGGCCCTGCGCGCCCTCTACCGCGAGGTCGCGACTTGAGGCTGCAACGCAGCCAGGGCGACCCGGACGTGTGTCGCGCCCTGGAGGCGCTGGCCGCCGGCTCCGGCGCGCCCCTCGAGCTCCGCGACAACGGCCGCCGTCGCATCCTGCGCCTCGAGGTGGAGGGGATCGGCCCGGTCCTGGTGAAGCACTTCCGGCGCGAGGCAGGCGCACGCGGGCGCCTGAAGGCTCGCCTGGGCGCGGCACCCGCCGACCGGGAGTGGCGCGCCCTGCGCCTGCTCCACGAGGCGCGCGTCCCCGTCCCGGAACCCCTGGCCCGGGGCGAGATCGACAACGGCGACCGCCTCGTGGCGATGGCCTTCGTGGCGGGAGCCCCGCTGCGCGAGGCGCTGCAGGCCGCGCCCTCCGTGCGCCGCGCGCTCCTGGCCGAGCTGGGAGCCGCCGTCGGCGCCCTGCACGCCACCGGGCTGGTGCACCGCGACCTGCATGCAGGCAACGTGCTGGTCAGGGAGGAGCGCATCGTGCTGCTCGACGTGCAGCGTGCGGCGCAGGGCGGCGATGCCGACCGCCTCCGGGACCTGGGCTGGCTCGACTACTCGCTGTGGCGCTTCACGTCGCAGAGCGATCGCCTGCGCGTGCGAGCCGCGGCGCTGGGCCTGCAGCGCCCCTGGCGCGACGGACGCGAGCGCCTGCGCCGGGTGGGCCGGGAGGCGTCAAACCGCGCCGAGGAGCACGCGCGCAGCCGCACGCGGCGCAGCCTGCGCCCCGGCCGCCTGTACGCGCGCGCCGCCTGCGACGGCTGGCGCGGCATGCGCGTCCGCGACGTCGATGCGGACCGGCTCGCGGCGGTCCTGGCGGAGCATGCGGAAGCGCTGGCGCGCGGCGACGCCCGCGTGCTGAAGGACGACGGGCGTTCCCGCATCACCGCCCTCGACGTCGGGGGGACCGTGGTGGTCAAGGAGTCGCCGCCCCGGGGCGCCGGCCGGGCCCTGGCCGACGTGCTGCGCGGGAGCGCCGCGCGACGCGCCTGGCTCGGCGGCCACGGCCTGGCGGCCCGCGACGTCGGAGCCGCGCGGCCGCTGGCGTTCCTCGAGCGCGGGAGCTGGGGACTCCCGCTCGCGTCGCTCCTGGTCATGGACGACCTGCGGCCCGCCGAGCCGGCCGACACCTGCACCCGCCTCCCCCCGGACATCGTGGTGGGTGCCTGCGCCCGGATCGCTCGGGCGCTTCACCAGCGCGGCGTGGACCACGGCGACCTCAAGGCCAGCCACGTGTTCGTGCACGCGGCCGCCGACGGCACCGTCGAGGCGCGCCTCCTGGACCTGGACGGCGTGCGCTTCCTGGGCCGGCTCGACGACGGGCCCCGCCTGCAGGCCCTGGCCGAGCTGAACGGCTCCCTCCCCGACCGCTTCCCGGCCGCCGCGCGCCGCGAGGCCTTTGCGCGCTACGCCGCAGCCCTGCCCTTTTCGTGCGGCGCGTCCGAGGCGCGTCGCACGATCGTGCGGCTCAGCCTGGCGCGGCGCCATCGCTGGAGCGGCGCGGGCTGCTCGGACGCGGGGGGCTGAGCGGCCCTGGGGGCCTTTCCAGGCGCGGAGACCCGGCCGTCCTGGAGGGCCGCCGGAACGCGCGGAGCTGGCCGTCCTGGAGGGCCGCCCGGACCTAGCCGTCCTTGCGGCGGACGGTGACCCACTGGTAGTAGCTGGACGCGCCCTGCACCTGGCCGCCGTTGCCGCGCTGGTAGACCAGCTCCGGCGACGTGGACGAGCTCTCCACGATCTCGCGGAAGGCCGCGATCTTGCGCTCGGGGTCTTCGGGATTGAGGCCGTGGAAGACCAGCTCCGCCTTGGCGCGCGTCTCCAGCACGTTGAGAACGAGGGTGCCCAGGGTGAAGAGCTTGCCGATCCCCTCGACCGCCTCGACGGCGAAGCGCGGGGTCCCGACCTCGTCGAGCTTGAACTCGTACTCGATGCGCATGGTCGGCGCAGATTGACCCGCGCCGCGCAGGGTGTCAACGGGCGCCGGACAGAGGGTCGACGGGCGCCGGACAGAGGGTCGACGGGCGCCGCGCGGGCTGTCGACGGCGAGCGGGGAAGACCCGACGGGGCCCCGTCGCTCACGCCTCCGGGTCGAGCTCCTGCAGCTCGCGGATCACCGCCACCAGCTCGTGGCGCTCGAAGACGCCCTTCTCCACCAGGAGCTTCGTCACCGCGCGCAGGATCGTCCTCGACGGCACCTCCGAGGGAACCGTGCCTCGGGGGGGATCCGCAGCGGCGGTCGGTGCAGGCTCGGGCCGAGGCTCGAAGGCGGGTGAGTGCTCCGGCGTCGGAACGGGCCGCTGCGGGGCCGGAACGGGCTGCGGCGGGGCCGGAACGGGCTGCTGCAGCGCAGGATCGGGCTGCTCCAGGGTCAGAGCGGGGTGCTCTGGGGTCGGATCCGCCTCGCCGGCCAGCGGCGGGCGCACCGCGGGCTCGTCGGTGATGAACTCCGGGCCCAGACTGCGCGGGGCGTCCGCCGCCGCGTCCAGGACCTCCATGTCGTCGTGGCTGAAATCCTGGAGGTCGGCGCCCGGCGTCGCGGGCTCGGACTCCACGAAGGTGAACTCGGGCTCGCCCGCGGGGGTGTCGCCCGCGAAGCCCGCGGGCTCGAGGCCTTCCGGACCGAGGGGCGTGACCGGATCCACCGCCTGCTCGGGCTTGAAGACCATGGGCGCGGTGTCGCCCGGCTCGACCATCCCGATCTCGGGCTCCGGATCGTCGTCGCCGCCCCACTCGACGGTGTTGTAGTGACGATCGATGGCGTCGGTGAGCTGGTTGGGGCCGACGAGCACCGGCCGGATCTCCATCCCGGTGCGGAAGGCCAGGTCGTCCAGCACCGACAGGTCCGTCGGGTCCTCCATCCCCAGGTAGAGCACCGCCCGGCCGTGCTCCTCGCGCTTGAAGAGGGGGATGCAGCGCGCCTTCTCGGCGACCTGGATCGAGAGCGCCGAGAGCGCCTCGGCCGAGATGCGCTTGTCGTGGAGATCCACGATCGGGACGTCGAGCTGACGCGAGAGCACGCGCACCAGCTCCTCCTCGTTCATGAAGCCGAGCTTCAACAGCGTGACGCCGAGCGGACGTCCCCAGCGCTTCTGGTCCGAGAGCGCGGACCGGAGCTGGAAGTCGTCGATCAGTCCCGCGTCGACGAGGATCTCGCCGAGCCTGCGTCTGCGCGCCATGCGCTCCTCCCCGCCCTCTCATCGGCGGGCATCGACTGCAGGCTTAGGGGTCGGCGGCCTTCGAGATGGCCCCCCGCGGGGAATGCGCCCGGCTCAGCTCCCCGCGCCCGGCTCGCGCAGGAAGCAGCGGGCCTCGCCGCTGCCCGCCGGGAAGGCCGCTGGCTCCTCGCGGGAGCAGCGCTCGAAGACCTCGGGGCAGCGGGTGTGGAAGCGACAGCCCGGCGGCGGATCGGCGGGCGACGGCACGTCGCCCAGCACGGGCGCGGCACCGCTGCGACGCCGCGGGTCGACCGAGGGCACCGCCTCGAGGAGGGCGCGGGTGTAGGGGTGCCGGGGATCCTCGAAGAGGGCCGCCGTCTCGCCGCGCTCGACGATCTGCCCCACGTACATCACCGCCACCTCGTCGGACAGGTGACGCACGACGCCCAGATCGTGGGTGATGAAGAGGTAGGCCAGGCCCAGCTCCTCCTGGAGGTCCGAGAGCAGGTTCAGGATCTGGGCCTGGATCGAGACGTCGAGGGCGGAGACCGCCTCGTCCAGCACGATCATGCGCGGCTCCACCGCGAGGGCGCGCGCGATGCCCAGCCGTTGCCGCTGCCCGCCCGAGAACTCGTGCGGGTAGCGCCACATCCAGTCGGGATCGAGCTGCACCCGGGAGAGGAGCGCGGCCACGCGGTCGGTGCGCTCCGCCTCGCCCGTGCCGATCCCGAACGAGCGCATCCCCTCGGACACCAGCTCGCGCACCCGCATGCGCGGGTTGAGCGAGGCCATGGGGTCCTGGAAGACCATCTGCAGGTCCTTGCGCAGCGGCCGGAGCTCCTCCGGCGGCAGCTCGAGCAGGTCCCGTCCGCCGAAGGTGACGCGACCCGAGCGCGGCTCCACCAGGCGCAGGATCGACCGTCCCACGGTGGTCTTGCCGCAGCCCGACTCGCCGACCAGGGCCAGGGTCTTCCCCGCCCGCACCTCGAGGCTGACGCCGTCCACCGCGCGCACCCAGCCGACGGTGCGGCGCATCAGGCCCGCGCGGATCGGGAACCAGGTGCAGAGGTCCTCCACGCGGATGACCGGCTCGCCGTTCGCGCTCATCCCGCCGCCTCCTCCTCCGCGACGACGTGGCACCAGACCCGACGTCCGTCTCCGAGGGACGTCGCATCCGGAGAGCGCTCGCTGCACACGTCGACGGCGCGCTCGCAGCGGTCGGCGAAGCGGCAGCCGGGGGGCCAGTCGTCGGGAGCGGGCACCACGCCCGGGATCTCCGCCAGGCGCTCCCCGGGCTCCACCCGGCCGGGGATGGAGCGCAGCAGGCCCTGGGTGTAGGGATGGCGGCCGCCGGAGAGCACCTCGACGCGCGCGCCCTCCTCGACGAAGCGTCCCGCGTACATGACCGCGACGCGGTCGGCCAGCTCGTTCACCACGCCCAGGTCGTGGGTGATGAGCAGGATCCCCACGTCGAACTCGCTGCGCAGCTCGCGGATCAGCTCCAGGATCTGGGCCTGGATGGTCACATCGAGGGCGGTGGTGGGCTCGTCGGCGATCAGCACCCTGGGCACGGTGGCGAGGGCCATCGCGATCATCACCCGCTGCTTGAGGCCACCCGAGAGCTGGTGGGGGTAGGCGTCCAGGCGATCCTCCGGATCGGGAATCCCCACCTTCTGGAAGATCTCGAGGGTCCTTGCCCGGGCCGCTGCGCGGGAGACCGGCTCGTGCAGCCGGATCGCCTCGACCACCTGGTCGCCCACCGCGACCACCGGATTCAGGCTCGTCATCGGCTCCTGGAAGATCATCGAGATCTCGGAGCCGCGGATGCTGCGCATCTCGGGGACGGCGAGCGAGAGGATCTCGCGCCCGGCCACGCGGATCCCTCCCGCGTGGATACGGCCCGGACGCGGCACCAGTCTCAGGCAGGAGAGCGCGGTCATCGACTTCCCGCAGCCGGACTCGCCGACGAGCGCCAGCACCTCTCCCGGGTCGACGCGCAGCGACACCCCGTCCACGACCTGCACCGGCTCCCGGTCCCCGGGGAATCTCACCACCAGATCCTCGACCTCGAGTGCGCTCACAGCGTCTCCCGCACGGTGCGCGGATCGAGGATGTCGCGCAGGGCGTCGCCCACGAAGTTCACGGCCAGGAGCAGGCCGAAGAGCGCGGTGCCGGCCGCACCGATGTTCCACCAGATGATCGGCTCCCGGGAGAGCTCGTCGCGCGCCTGGACGATCATCTGGCCCCAGCTGCCGTCGACGCCGATCCCGAGCCAGGAGAGGATCGCCTCGGAGAGGACGAGGCCCGAGAACATGAGGACGAAGGTGATGATCACCAGGTGCATCAGGTTCGGCAGGACGTGTCGCCACACGATGCGCAGCTCCGACACCCCGAGCGAGCGGGCGGCCTGCACGTAGTCCAGCTCGCGCAGCTTGAGGGTCTCGCCCCGCGTGATGCGGCAGAAGCCCACCCAGCTGGTGACACCGAGGGCGATGCACACCGAGAGCGTGCTCCTCCCCATCACCATGATGAGCGCGATCAGGAGCAGCAGTCCCGGGATCGAGGCCAGGGTGGACATCAGGAAGAAGACCGCGTCGTCGATGCGGCCTCCGAAGTAGCCGGCGGCGATGCCCAGCAGGAGCGCCAGGGGGATGGCGATCAGGCTGGTCAGCCCGCCGATCAGCAGCGCGACCCGCGCCCCCTTGAGGGAGAGATAGAGGACGTCGCGCCCGAGCACGTCCGTGCCCAGCAGGTGGCGCCCCGGCTGGGTGAGCGGGCGCTTCGGCGGATAGAACTCGTAGCTCGCCAGCGGGGCCGAGTAGCTGGCGTGGGGCTCGCGCACGCCACTGAAGGCGCGGTCGATGACGCTGCGAGCCTCGTGGGCGGCCAGGGCGTCGCCTCCCGCCCCGGAGCCGCCGACCCAGGCCACGGAGTCGAGCAGCGCCACCAGCACGTAGAGGCCCACCACCAGCAGGGCCAGCGGGCGGCGCCGGCGCAGCTCTGCGAGCGCTTCGCGCCACAGGCGGTTGCGGCGCACGAACGCGCCCACGGCGATCGCCGCCCCGAAGAGGAGCGCCACCACCAGGTTCGAGACGATGTGGGACTCGGGCATCGCTACTCCAGCCTCACCCGGGGATCCACCAGCGCGTAGCTCACGTCGGTGGCCACCTGTCCCAGGACGAAGAGGAGGGCCCCGATGAAGACCATCGTGCGCAGGGTGGAGAAGTCGTTGCCCTGGATGGCATCCACGGTGAGGGCCCCCAGGCCCGGGATCCCGAAGAAGGCCTCGAGCAGGAGTGAGCCGGTGAAGAGAAACGGGATCGCCACCACCACCCGCGTGAGGATCGGGATGAGCGCGTTGCGCAGGACGTGGCGGGCCATCACGCGCCCCTCCCCCGCCCCCTTGGCCCGCGCCGTGCGCACGTAGTCGCGGCCGGTCTCCTCGAGGAAGACCGTGCGGTAGAAGCGCACGTCTCCACCGACCCCGCTCACGACCCCGACCAGGAGCGGAAGCGCCAGGAAGCGGAGCATCACGGACGGGTCCGCATCGAATCCGGAGATCGGGAACCAGCGCAACGTCTTCCCGATCAGGTACTGCGCGCCGATGATGTAGAGGAGGATGGAGATGCTCATCCCGAGCACGCACAGGAAGACACCCATCCGATCGATGTAGGTCTCCCGGAAGAAGGCCACGAAGAGGGACAGGACGATGCCCGCGACCACCCCCAGCACGAACATCGGCACCGTCAGCGCGAGGCTCGGCCCCACCCCATCGCGTATGCGATCCATGATCGGCGTATCGTCGGCGTCGCTGCGCCCGAAGTCGAAGGTCAGCATGCGCCGGTAGTGGTCGAAGAAGAGGTTGTCGTCGAAGTCCTGCCAGGGCCAGAGGGGGCGGTCGTAGCCGTGGTTCACCTTCCACTGCTCGATCACGTCGGGCAGCGCCTTCTCGCCCAGCGCCTGGCGGGCCACGTCGTCGGGCGTGGCCACCGTGAAGAAGAGCAGGAAGAGGAGCAGGAGGACGCCGAGCACCACCCCGGCGCCGTAGAAGAGTCTGCGGATCACGTACGCGAGCACTACTGACGCTCCCGGTAGAAGGTCACCACCCCCGGCACGGCCGCGGCCACCAGACCGACGAGGAGAACCCAGACGGGCCACACCAGCGGCTCGTTCCAGGCCTCCCGCCTCGCGGCGCGCTCGGCGACGTCGAGGCCGCGATACTTGACCATCGGGAACGACATGCCGAAGGGCTTCACCCCGTCGAGCCAGCCGTGGTAGAGGGCGTAGTCCTCGCTGTGATGGAGCTCGATCCAGGGCCGCTCGTGCTCGAGAATGGAGCGCATCTCCGCCACCATCGCGCGGCGCTCGGCGTCGTTGGGACGCACCTTCATGGCCTTGTAGAGCTCGTCGAAACGCGCGTTCGAGAAGTTGGAGGTATTGGGCCCCCCGCTGTTGGAGCGGGCCAGCTCCGACCACAGCAGGAAGAGGAAGTTCTCCGGATCCGGGAAGTCGGCGATCCAGCCCCACATGTAGATCTGGTAGGCGCCGTTGCGCACCTTCTCCTGGAACTGGTTGTAGTTGGTGGGCGCCAGCTCGACGTTCAGGCCCAGGCGCCTCCAGGCATCCACGAAGAAGCGGATCACGAGAAGCTGATCGGGCGACGTCTGGTAGGTATCGAAGGTGAGGTGGAGGGGCTTGCCCGTCTCCGGATCGATGCCATCCGCGTAGCCGGCCTCCTTCAGCAGCGCCCGCGCCCGCTCCATGTCCACCTTCCGGAAGGGGTTGAGGTAGTCGGGGTCGTACCCGAAGAGGCCCGGCGGAATGGGCGACTGGGCGGGGACCCCGCGTCCGTTGGTGAAGCGGCGCAGCCACTCCTCCACGTCGACGGTCAGGCTCATCGCCTGACGCAGCTTGCGGCTCCGCTCGCCCCCTTCGGCCCCGACCGTCGGATCGTCCATGTTGAAGCCGATGTAGAAGACGCTCGGCTCGACGGACTTCTCGAGCTTCATGCCCCTCGCCGCCATCTCGGGCGAGAGCCGATCCTCCACGACCACCTTGTCGAAGCTCTCCTTGATGATGCCGGAGGTATCGAAGTAGCCCTGGAGGAACTTGTTGAAGCGCGGGATGCTCTCCTTCTCGCGCAGGAACTCGATGCGCTGGATGCGGGGCAGGGGCTCGCCGGCCGCATCCAGGAGGCCCTTCTCGGCATCGCCCGGCGCTCCCTCGGACGGAAACAGCGTACCGGGTGCCTTCCACTCCGGATGGCGCACCCCGTGCCAGTTGGGATTCACTTCGAGGCTCATGCGCGCCTGCTTGTTGTAGTGGACGAGGCGGTAGGGCCCCGACCCCACCGGATGGTCGGCGAAGCGCGGGCGTCCCTCCTTGCCGTCGTAGTACTGCACCGCCTCCCAGGCGACCGGCGTCGTGAAGGGCATCGCGAACCAGTAGAGGATCTGCGGGGAGGGCTCCCGGAGCACGATCTCCAGCGTGTGGCGGTCCACGACCCGCAGCCCGTCGACGGGGCCCAGCGCGGCGTACTGCTCGTGGGCCGGGAGCGCCGCGAACTCGGCGTCGTCCTTGCGGCGCGCGGCCAGCGCCTCACCGAACTCGGCGAAGCCCGCCAGCACCCGGAACGGCTCGATGACCGGGCTGTTCACCGCGGGGTCGGCGATGCGCTTGAGCTGGAAGGCCACGTCCTCTGCGACGATCTCGCGGGTCAGGCGCCCGTCCTCGCCCAGGCCGAAGGCCGGGTCGTCCTGGTAGAGGAGACCGCGGCGCAGCTCGAAGCGGTAGGCGACGCGACCGTCTTCGAGCACCCGGCCCTCGGGCACCGCGACCGCCAGCGAGGGGATCAGCGTGTAGGGGCGCTTCAGGTAGTGGTACTCGAGCAGCGTGTCGTAGACGTTGCCCGTCACCGCGTGGGACGAGGTGGTGTAGGCCACGGCGGGGTCGAGGGTGCGCGGCGCCTCGCGGAAGGTGGTGTAGAGAACCGCCGCGTCCCGGTCCGAATCCGGGTACGGGTTGTTGCTGCACGCGATCGGCAGCGCGAGCCCCGCACAGAGCGCCGCCCGGAGGAGCACGCGGATCATCCGTGCCCCGGGGATGCGCCGGTCGGGATGTCCAGATCGAACACCGCGGGGTCCAGATCGGGGTTGAGCGCGATGCGCGAGAGGTCGATCCGCGCCTCGACGCCGGTCACCGGAAACTGGATCTCGATGCGGTGGGCGAAGCTCAAGGACCCGACCGTCTCCATCTCGTCGTAGCGCGCGTCGAAGGCCGGAATACCGTCGGGGTCCCAGGCGGCATAGCGGCGCAGGCGCCCCTCCGGCCCGAACTCGACGGCGCGCTGCGCTCCGCCGTCGTCGTCGCGCAGCAGCACCTGCAGACCGCCTTCGGGAAGCTGGACCGCCTGGCGCGGCGAGAGCGCCTCGAGCCCCGGCGCGCCGAGCAGCACCCGCACCGCCTCGTCGGGCTCCAGGTCGATGCCCGCGATCTGGAGCAGGAGCCCCGGGCGCAGGGGCGCCGACTCGAAGGTGTGGTCGCGGGCGTCGAAGAGACTGTACTCGGCGCCGTCGGTCACCAGCACGGCCTGGGTCTGCGAGAGGAAGCCCAGGATCTCGACGCGCAGCCGCGCAGGGCGAGCCGCCACCAGCACCTGCCGCGAGCGGATCGACCCCCCGGGCCCGTCCACCGAGAGCTTCGCCAGCCCGCGCAGCGCGTCCAGGCGGCGCGCACGCTCGGCCAGCTCCGCCAGCAGGCGTTCGGGGCGCGGGTCGTCCGGCGGGAGCGGGACGGCCGGCGGGAGCGCCGTACGGCAGCCCAGGACGAGCGCCGCGGCCGTCACGACCGCGACCCGACGGACCCTCACTGCACCCCGAGCTCGCGCCGCAGGCGCTCGAACTTGTCGCGCAGCTCCGGCTGCTCGCCGCTGCGCGGTTCCCTCTGGATGGCGTCGCCGTAGGACTCGAGCGCGCGGGGCTTGTCGTCCAGCAGCATGTAGACGTCGCCGATGTGCTCGACCACGACGGGGTCCCCGCCGGTCAGCTCACTGGCACGCTCCAGCTCCACGAGCGCGCGCTGCAGGAGGCGACGTCCCTCGGCCTGATCCGCCGCACGCGCGCTCTGCACCAGCGGCTTGGCCCGCATGTAGTAGACCCAGCCGAGGCTGTCGGTGATGAATCCGTCGTCGGGCTGCAGCTCGAGGGCGCGCCGGATGTAGCGCTCGGCCTCGTCCAGGTTCTCCCCGCGCTCCGCCCAGGTGTAGCCAACGTAGTTGAGCGCGGCGGAGTTGTCGGGGTTGAGGTCCAGGGCCTGCTGCATGTAGAGGAGCGCCCGGTCGTAGTGGCCGGCCTCCCCGTGCAGGACACCCAGGTTGTAGAGCAGCTCGTCGTCCTTGGGCGAGTCGGCGAGCAGCAGCTCCAGGAACGCCACCGCCTCGTCGAAGTCGCCGGTCTTGGCCCGCAGGCTCGCGGCGTAGAGATCGAGGGGACGGCTCGGCGCCACCGCCCGCGCGCGCTCCACCTCTTCCAGCGCCAGCGCGTACTCCCCGCGCTTCTCGTGGATGACGGCGATCTGGGTGCGCGCATCCACGAAGCGTCGATGCTCCGGCGGGACCCGCGAGAAGGCCGCCGCCGCCCCGTCCGGGTCGGCCAGCCGCTGGCGCACGAGGCCGAGCAGATAGGCCACCTCGTGATCGTCCGGCTTGTGATCGAGGACGCGCTCGAGCCGCGCAGCCGCCTGCTCGTAGCGACCGGTGTCGTACTCCAGCAGGGAGAGGCGCACGGCGGCCCGCGCGTCGTCCGGGTGGTGCTCCACCAGATCCTCGAGCGCCGCGATCGCCTCCTGGTTGCGCCCCAGGGCGCTGAGTGCCTCGGACATCGCGCTCAGCGTCGCCTGGTGGTGCGGGTAGCGCTCCAGGACCTGCTCGTAGATCTCGACCTCGCCGGTGCGATCGCCGCGGTTGCGGCGCGAGCGAGCCAGCGCGCCGTACACCGCCAGGTTTCCAGGCTCGCGGGCCAGCGCCTCCTCCAGGGCGCGCTCCACCTCGAGGGGCTGGTCCAGGTGCTCGTGCACGCCGGCCACGGCGAACCAGCCGCGCAGGGAGTCCGGGTTGTTCTCGACGATCCACTCGGCCGTCTCGAGGGCGTCGGGGTAGCGCTCGCTCTCGACGTAGATCGTGTAGAGGAGGAAGGCGGCGGGCTCGTCCAGGGGCTGCCCGTCCTCCCGGCGCAGCACACCCTCGGCGGCGGGGGTGTCCTTGCGCACCCGGTACAAGGTGCCGAGCAGGAGGCGGGTGTCGGGATCGGCGGGGTCGATCTCGAAGGCGCGCTCGGCGTGCTGGATGGCGCTGCCCAGCTCGCCCTGACGGGCCGCGATCTGGGCGATCTTGCGCTGCAGGTAGGCCGACTCGGGGTCCCGCGCGGCGGCCCGCCGGTAGGCGGCCAGGGCCTCGGGCATGCGGCCCTCCAGCTCCAGCTGGCGCGCGATCAGGAAGTCCAGCTCCGCCGATCCGGGAGCCTGCAACTCGGGAGCGGGCGGCTCCGGGGCGGACGGAACGGGCGTCGTCGTGCCGGCACAGCCCGCCACGGCGAGTCCCATCGCGCACAGCAGCGCCGCTCCGGCTCGCTCGGCCTTCATGCCCCCCGTCCCGCTCGGTCCAGACCCGCCTCTTCGGCGCCCGCGGCGCAGAGGCCCGGTCCGGAGCTACCGAGACAGGTAGCCCTTCTCCTCGAGGTATCCCAACAGCTGCGCGACGCTCTCGTCCACACTCTGAGCGGCCGTATCCAGGGTCACCTCGGGCTTCTCCGGCGCCTCGTACGGGGCCGAGATGCCCGTGAACTCGGGAATCTCTCCGGCGCGGGCCTTCTGGTAGAGACCCTTGGGGTCGCGCGCCTCGCAGGTGGCCACGTCCGCGTCCACCAGCACCTCGCAGAAGTCCCCCTCGGCCATCAACGCACGCACCGCATCGCGGTCCGCGCGGTAGGGCGAGATGAAGGCGGTGAGCACGATCACGCCGGCGTCGGTGAAGAGCTTGGCCACCTCCCCGATGCGCCGGATGTTCTCGGTGCGGTCCTCGGGCGAGAAGCCCAGGTTCGCGTTCAGGCCGTGGCGGACGTTGTCGCCGTCCAGGACGTAGGTCGCGTGTCCCCGCTCGAGCAGGGCCTTCTCCAGGGCCACGGCGACGGTGGACTTGCCCGAGCCGGACAGCCCGGTGAACCAGATGGTGACGCTGCGCTGGCGCAGGACCTTCTGGCGGTCCTCCCGGGTGACGTGGCCCTCGTGCCAGACGATGTTGCTGCTCTTGGGTTCGCTCACGGTCGCATTCCTCACAGGTGCTTCGGCGGCGGCGAGGTTAGCGGGGGTTCCCTGTATCAGCGACCCGAGCCGGCGCTACGCAGCAGAGTTCCATGTATCATCGACCCGATCCGGCGCTGCGCACGAGCTGCACCGCGGCTGCCAGTCGCTCCGCGACGTAGTCGATCTCCTCGGCAGTCGTGAAGCGGCCCAGGCCCATGCGGATGGAGCCCTTGAGGCGCGCCTCGCACAGCCCCAGGGCCGCCAGCACGTGGCTGGGTCCGGGCGTGGCCGAGCTGCAGGCCGAGCCCGTGGAGAGCGCCACGTCCTTCAGCTCGACGAGGAGCTGGTCCGCGTCCACTCCTTCGAAGGCGACGTTGAGGTTGCCGGGGAGTCGCTGTCGCGGATGCCCGTTCAGGGCCACACCGGGAAGTGCCTCCATGAGGCGCGCGAGCAGGGCGTCGCGCAGGCCGGCGAGACGCGCGGCCTCGGCTTCGCGCTCCTCGAGGCAGAGCTCGGCAGCCCGCGCCAGCCCCACGATGAGGGGCACCGCGAGCGTACCGGAGCGGAGTCCCCTCTCGTGGCCCCCGCCGTGGAGGCGAGGCTCGAGACGCACGCGCGGCCGCCGCGCGCGCACCCAGAGCGCGCCCACCCCCTTCGGTCCGTGGATCTTGTGCGCCGAGAGGGAGAGGAGATCGACTTCCTCCACGCACACCGGCACCTTGCCGAACGCCTGCACCGCGTCGGTGTGGAAGAGGGCGCCCCGCTGGCGGCACAGCGCCCCGATCTCGCGCAGCGGCTGGAGGACGCCGATCTCGTTGTTGGCGGTCATCACCGACACGAGGAGCGTGCGATCGCCGACGGCGCGGGCCACATCGTCGGGGTCCACCAGTCCGTCGGGGTCGACGGGTAGCTCGGTCAGCTCGAAGCCGCGCCGCGCCAGCGCGCGGCACGGATCGAGCACCGACGGGTGCTCGGTGGCCACGGTCACCAGCTGATCGCGGCGGCGACCCCGCGCCTCGGCGGCTCCGAAGACCGCCAGGTTGTTCGCCTCGGTCGCACCGGAGGTGAACACGATCTCGCGCGCCTCGCCGCCCAGTGCGGCGGCCAGCCGCGCGCGTGCCTGGTCGACGGCCTCCTCGGCCCGCCAGCCGAAGACGTGCCCGTGGCTCGCGGCGTTGCCGTAGTCCACGGTCCAGAACGGAGCCATCGCCTCGACCACACGCGGGTCCACCCGCGTCGTCGAGTGGTTGTCCAGGTAGACCGGGGGCGAGACCGTCACGGGGTCTCCCGGCGGAGAGCCCTCAGGCGCCGAACGAGGAGCCGCAGCCGCAGGTCGTGCTGGCGTTGGGATTCTCGATCTTGAAGCCCGACTCCTGGAGGCTATCCACGAAGTCGAGGGTCGAGCCCGCCAGGTAGAGCGCGCTCTTGGGATCCACGAAGACGCGGACGCCGCCCGCCTCGATGGTCTGGTCGTCGTCGCGCAGCGCGTCGTCGAAGGCCAGCTCGTACTGGAGACCGGAGCACCCTCCCCCGACGACCTTCATGCGCAGCCCGTGGCTCGCGAGCTTGTCCTCGCGGTCGAGCAGGCCCTTGATTCGATCGGCGGCGGAATCGGTGACGGTGACCAGTGCCATGGGTGGGTGTCCTCGCTGTAGGGCGCTCTGGAGGGTACAACCCCTCGTGATGGCTCAGGATAGGCACGAGGCGGGGAGCGTCAAGCCGGCCCCAGCAGCAGGAAGACCTCCCGGTTCCCTCGGGGGCCCGGCACCCGACTGTCCACCCGGCCCAGCTCCCGGGTGCCCAGCTCCCGTGCCGCGGCCGCCACGTGGTCCGCCGCCTCCCGCCGCAAGGCGTCGTCGCGCACCACGCCGCCCTTCCCCACCCGCTCGCGGCCGACCTCGAACTGGGGCTTCACCATCACCAGCCAGCGCGCGGCGCGCGCCACCCTCGCCAGCGCCGGCAGCAGGAGTCGGGAGGAGATGAAGGAGACGTCGACCGTGACCAGCTCGATCGGCTCTGCGCCCAGCTGAGTCGGCTCCAGGTGGCGCGCGTTGGTTCGCTCGAGGACGGTCACCCGCTCGTCGTTGCGCAAGCGCAGGTCGAGCTGTCCGTAGCCGACGTCGACGGCCACCACGTGGGTGGCCCCGTGCTGGAGCAGGCAGTCGGTGAAGCCGCCCGTCGAGGCGCCCACGTCGAGACAGCGCAGCCCGCCCGGGTCCACGCCCAGGTCTTCGAGCGCGCCGGCCAGCTTGTCCCCGCCCCGTGACACGAAGCGGCGCTCCTCGCCGCGAACCCGCACCGCGGCGGCCTCGCGCACGCGGGTCCCGGGCTTGTCGACGGGCACGTCGTCGACCAGCACGCGCCCGGCGCGGATCAGCGCCTGGGCGCGGGTGCGGCTCTCGGCCAGACCCAGCCCGACCAGGCGTTCGTCCAGCCGCGAGCCCGCCGTCAGGAGCCCTCGCGTTCGGAGAGGAGCTCGCGCACGGTGCGCGCGATGCCCTCGGCGTCGATCCGGAAGCGGGCGCGGAAGCCGGCGGGGTCGCCGTGCTCGACGACGTCGTCCGGAATCGAGAGCGTGCGCGCGCGCACGGCCACGCCCGCCTCGGCCAGGGCTTCGAGCACGGCGCTCCCGAAGCCCCCTCTCCCGCAGTGCTCCTCGACGGTCACCAGCACCCCACAGCGCTCGGCCAGGGGCGCGATCCGCTCGGTGTCCAGCGGCTTCGCGAAGCGCGCGTTCACGACCGCCACCGAGGTCCCGTCGGCGGCCAGCTCGGCCGCGGCCTCGACCGCCGGGTGCACGGTGTTTCCGATCGCCACCACCAGGGCCGCGTCGCCGTCGCGGAGCAGCTCGGACTCGCCGACGGGGATGGCCTTCGCCTCGGGCTCGAGGGGCACGCCCACCCCGCTGCCGCGCGGGTAGCGCACCGCCGCCGGTCCGGGGTGCTCGATCGCGGTCTTCAGCATGTGGCGCAGCTCGTTCTCGTCCTTCGGCGCCATCACCACCATGTTGGGAAGGCTGCGCAGGTAGCCCACGTCGTAGAAGCCCTGGTGGGTCGCGCCGTCGGCCCCGACCAGCCCGGCACGATCGATGGCGAAGGTCACGTCCAGGTCCTGCACGCAGACATCGTGCACCACCTGGTCGTAGGCCCGCTGCAGGAACGTGGAGTAGATCGTGGCGACCGGCTTCATCCCCTCGGTCGCGAGGCCGGCCGCGAACGTCACCGCGTGCTGCTCGGCGATCCCCACGTCGTAGAAGCGGTCCGGGAAGCGCCGCTGGAACTTGTCGAGCCCGGTCCCGCCCGGCATCGCAGCCGTGATTCCGACGATGCGCGGGTCCTTCTCGGCCAGCTCGATCAGGGTCTCCGCGAAGACGCGGGTGTAGGAAGGCGGCCCGGGCTTCGACGGCGCCATCTTCCCCGTCTCCACCTCGAACTTGGAGACACCGTGGTACTTCAGCGGGTCCCGCTCCGCGGGCTCATAGCCGCGCCCCTTGGCCGTGATCGCGTGCACCAGGATGGGCCCGTCGCCCGCGGCCAGCATCGCCTTCACGTTGTCGAAGGTCTCGAGGAGCACCTCGACGCGATGGCCCTGCACGGGCCCCACGTACTTGAAGCTCAGCGCCTCGAAGAGGAGGCCGGGCGAGAAGAAGACCTTGAGCGACTCCTCCGCCTTCTGGGCCCAGTGCACCATGTCTCCGGGCATCCCACCCAGGAAGTCCTTGGTCCACGTCTTCATGCGCCGCACCATCGGCGCCGAGAGCTTGCGCGAGAGGTAGGAGGACATCGCCCCGACGTTGGGCGAGATCGACATCTCGTTGTCGTTCAGCACGACGAGCAGGTTGCGCTGGTGCAGCTCGCCGGCGTGATTGAGCGCCTCGAATGCCATCCCGGCGGTCATCCCGCCGTCCCCGATCAGCGCGATCGCGATGCCGTCGTCGCCCAGGTGCTGCTTTGCGCGCGCCATCCCCAGAGCCGCCGAGATCGACGTACCCGCGTGCCCCGCACCGAAGGCGTCGTAGTCGGACTCGCTGCGCCGCAGGAACTTCCCGATGCCCCCGTCCTTGCCGATCTCGCGACCCGGCTCGTCGAAGAGCAGGCGTCGGCCGGTGAGCATCTTGTGGGGATAGCCCTGGTGGCCCACATCCAGGATCAGCCGGTCGTTGGGCGTGTCGAACGTGTAGTGGATGGCCGTGATGAGCTCGACCGCCCCCAGGCTCGAGGCCAGGTGTCCGCCCGTGCGCGACACGCGCTCCACGATCTCCGCGCGCAGCTCCTCGGCGACCTGCGGGATCTCCTCGCGAGGCAGGGCGCGCAGATCCTCCGGCGAGCGGACCCGGTCCAGCAACTTCTCCTCGCTCATCGGTCCCTCCGCACAGCGACGCGCTCCTTGCTCATCGGTCCCTCCGCACAGCGGCTCGCGCCTCGCTCATCGGTCCCTCCGCACAGCGACTCGCTCCTCGCTCATCGGTCCCTCCGCAACGGCGACTCGCTCCTGACTCATCGGTCCCTCCGCACGGCATCGCGCTCCTGGCTCATCGGTCCCTCCGCACGGCGAAGCGGGAGAGCTCGCGCAGCGCATCCGCACCCGACCCGAACGGAGCCAGGCCGTCGAGCGCCCGCGACAGCAGTGACTCCGCGCGCCGCAGCGCGCCGTCCGCGCCGAGGTGACCGACGACCGAGCACTGGTCGCCCTCGTCCGCGTCCAGCAGGTCGTCGGCGATCTGGAAGGCGACCCCGACGTCGCGCCCGAAACGGGCCAGGCGAGCCAGCGCCTCCTCGTCGGCCCCGGCCAGACGGGCTCCGCTCACCACCGAGCAGGCGATCAGCGCCGCCGACTTCCGCGCGTGCACCGACTCGACGGCCTCGAGCCCGGCGCCCTCGGCGTCGAAGGCGAGATCGTCGGCCTGGCCGCCCACCAGCTCGCGGGAGCCGGCCGCCCGGGCCAGGTCGGCCAGGGCTCCGGGCACGTGCTGCGGCGCGGCCCGGGCCAGCACCTCGAAGGCCGCAGCCTGGAGGGCGTCGCCCGCCAGCACGGCGGTGGCCTCGTCGAAGGCGACGTGTACCGTCGGCATCCCGCGGCGCTCGACGTCGTCGTCCATGCAGGGCAGGTCGTCGTGCACCAGCGAGTAGGTGTGGATCAGCTCCACCGCCGCCGCCGCGGGGAGCGCCGCTTCGGCCGTCCCGCCCACGGCCTCGGCTCCCGCGAAGGCCAGCGCCGGACGCAGCCGCTTGCCGCCGGGGAAGAGCAGGTGACGCATGGCCGCGTGCAGACGCGTGGGCGGCTCCTCGATCGCGGGCAGGACCCCGTCCAGGAACTTGTCCACGCGTGCCGCGCTGGCGGCCAGGTAGCCCTCGACGTCCACTAGTCCTCTTCTCCGAGCTCGCCGACGGCGCGGCGCAGCCACTCGCCACCTTCTTCGACGAGCTCCTCGATCCGTTGTTCGGCTCGGTCCAGCTGGCCGGCGCACACCCGGGTGAGCCGCACCCCTTCCTCGAACGCCGCCAGCGCGGCCTCCAGAGGGAGCTCTCCCTCCTCGAGCTGCTCGACGAGCGCCTCGAGCCGCTCCAAGGCGTCTTCGAAGGGGAGGTCCCCGAGCGCCACGCTCGAGCCCTGCGCGCCATCGGCCATCGCGCTGATGCTAGATCCCGGCTTCGGGAGCGTCAAACGCGCCACGACCGAAGGCGCCGAAACGAAAGCGCTTTCAGTCGTCGGTGGAACGGACCGCCAGCGGGATCTCGTCGCTGGGATGAACCCGGGTCACCTCGACGTCGATCGCGCCCGCGCCCAGCCGCGCTCGCAACGCCTCGCCCCGCTCCACCTCCGCGGCGCGCCTCACGACCGCGCCGTCACTGCGCTGCACGATGGCATAGCCACGCCCCAGCACCGCCAGGGGCGAGAGGCTCTCGAGACGCCCGGCCGCGACCCCCAGCCGTCCGCGCGCGCCGCCCAGCGTGGCGCGCGCCTCCCGCGCCAGGCTGCGCCCGGCGGCGCCCACCCGCGCACGCTGGGCCTCCAGCCGTGCGCGCGGCGCCTGTACGCGCAGGGCGTCGGCCTCGCCCTCGAGCCGGTCCTGCAGGCGCTCCAGCACGCGCTCGACGGCCGTGCGCAGCCGGCGGGTGTCGCGCCCCAGGCGCGTCGCCAGCGCCGCCCGATCCGGCACCGCGGCTGCGGCCGCAGCGGAGGGAGTGGCCGCGCGCACGTCCGCGGCCAGGTCCGCGATGGTGACGTCCACCTCGTGCCCCACGCCCGTCACCACGGGGGTGGTGCAGGCCGCGACGGCACGCGCGACGGTCTCGCTGTTGAAGGGCTGGAGGTCCTCGAGCGACCCGCCCCCGCGCACCAGGAGAACGACCTCGACGTCGGGCTGGACGTCCAGCGCAGCCAGCGCCGCCGCGACCTCGTCCTCGGCCCCCGCGCCCTGCACCCGGGCCGCCGCCAGCAGCAGGGGCTGCGCCGGGAAGCGGCGCGCCACCACGTGGAGGACGTCGCGCAGGGCCGCGCCGGTCGCGGAGGTGACCACCCCGACGACGCGGGGATGCTCGGGCGGCGCAGCCTTGCGCTCGGGCGCGAAGAGACCCTCGGCCTCGAGGCGGCGACGCAGCTGCTCGAAGGCGAGCTGGAGGGCGCCCTGACCGCGCGGCTCGAGCCCTTCGACGATCAGCTGCAGGTCGCCGCGCGGCTCGTAGACGGTGAGCTCCCCGAAGGCCAGCACCTCGAGCCCGTCCTCCGGCTCGAAGGCCAGCCGCCGGGCAGTGCCACGGAAGAGCACGGCCCGCAGCTGCGCCCCTTCGTCCTTCAGGGTGAAGTAGGCGTGGCCGGAGCCGGGCACGCGCAGGTTGCTCACCTCGCCGGAGACCCAGAGCCTTCCCACCCGGTCCTGGAGCAGACCCTTGAGGCCGGCCAGGACCTCGCTGATGCGGTAGACGTGGGGGGCGCCTGCCGCCGAGGGGTCCGAGACGCCCGCCACGCCGCGGGCTACTGCTGGAGCGCGGTCTGGGCAGCCGGCTCCGCGTCCGGCGTGCGGCTCGCGTTGAGGCGCTCGAAGTAGGTCCAGCTCTTCAGGACGTCGAGAGCGCGGTCGAGCTGCGGATCCTCGGAGCTGCCGACCTGGCCCGCCGCCGGCTCGTCGTCCGGCTCCGCGCTCGGATCGTCGGCCGGCGACTCGGGATCGGCCTCCTCCTGGGTGAAGTGGCCCTCGAGGTCGCGCTCGCGGACGCGTCGCGCGCGCACGCCCTCGGCGTCCGGGAGGATCTGCTCCACGACGATGTCGGGCTCGATGCCCACCTCCTGGATGGAGCGGTCCCCCGGCGTGTAGTAGAGGGCCGTGGTCAGGCGCAGGCCCGAGCCGTCGTTCAGCGGGATGATGGTCTGGACGGAGCCCTTGCCGAAGGACTGGGTTCCCACCACCAGTGCCCGATGATGGTCCTGCAGGGCGCCGGCCACGATCTCGGAGGCGCTGGCGGTGCCCCCGTTCACGAGGACCACGATGGGATAGGTGCCCTCGGTTCCCTCGCTCTGGCCGCGGAACTCCTGGCGCTGGCTCTCGTGACGACCCTTGGTGTAGACGATGAGATCGTCCTCGACCCAGACGTCGGCCACCTTGACCGCCTGGTCGAGCAGTCCGCCGGGGTTGTCGCGCAGGTCGAGCACGAGGCCCTGGAAGGGCCCGCCGGCCTCCTCGTGCAGCTCGCCGAGCAGCCGGCGCAGGTCGCTCCCCGTGCGCTCCTGGAAGGCGCGCAGGCGCACGTAGCCGTAGCCCGGCTCGATCATCCGGCCCTCCACGGAGCGGATCTTCACGATGTCCCGCACGATCGTGTAGGGCTGAGGGCGGTCGAACTCGTCGCGGAAGATGCGGATGGTGATCTTCGTGCCCTTGGGCCCCCGCATGAGGCGCACGGCCTCCACCAGGGTCATGTTCTTCGTGCCGCGGCACTCCTCCTTCCACTCCTCCGGAGGCTCGGTCGGGCAGATCGCCACGATCTGGTCGCGGGCCTTGATCCCCGCGCGGTAGGCCGGCGTCCCTTCGATCGGCGAGACGACCTCGACGAAGCCGTCGCGGCGCTTGGCGATCTCGATGCCGAGGCCCGCGAACTCGCCGCGGGTATCGATCTGCATCTCCTTGTAGACCTCGGGGTCGAGGAACGAGGAGTGGGGATCGAGCTCCTGGAGCATCCCCTTCACGGCGCCGTGGACCAGGGCCTTCTGGTCCACCGGCTCGACGTAGTTCTTGCGCACCAGGTTCAGGACTTCGGTGAAGAGCGAGAGGTCCTCGTAGCGCGTGGCGGCGAACGGGGCCTGGCTGCCGGGCCAGCTCAGGGCGAGCGCGGCCGCTGCGACGCCCGCGGCGAAAGTGACGAAGAAGCGGAACCTAGGCATGGGACTCCCGGTGGGGAAATCGGTGCGCCGAGCCGCACGCTTGATTCCCCCAATTCTGCCTTATGGTTAGGGCCGCAGCCACTCGGCCGGATCGAGGGGCTCCGCCCCGCGCCGGATCTCGAAGTAGAGCCGCGGCCCGGACAGCGAGCCGGTCTCCCCCATGGTCGCCACCACCTCTTCTTCGCCCACCCCGTCGCCCACGTCGACCAGGAGCTCGTCGAGGTGCCCGAGGACGGTGAAGTAGCCGCCGCCGTGGTCCAGGATCAGCATGCGTCCGTAGCCCCGGAACCAGCCGGCAAAGCGAACCTCACCCGGGGCCACCGCCCGCACCGGCTGGCCGATCCGACCGCCGAAGTCGACGCCCTTGCGGAAGGTCTCCGTGCGGAACTCGTCGTCCACCACGCGTCCGAAGCCCCGCTCGAGAGGTGCGTCCACCGGGGACGGCAGGTCGCCGCGTCGCGCCGCGAAGTCGATCAGGCTCTCGCGCACCTCGGACGACCCGCGCCGACCGCGCAGGCTGCGCAGGGTCTCCTCGAGAGCCACGGCCGCCGCCTCCAGCTCCTGGAGGGCCGCCCGCTCGACCGCGCGGTCCTCGCGGACCTCGCCCAGGATGCGGCGCCGCTCGCGGCGCTCCGCGGCGAGCTCCGCGCCGCGCGCCGTGGCGAGGGCCAGCGCGTGCTCGTTCTCCGCGGCGGCGGCGGCCGCCTCCTCGCGGGTGCGTGCCAGTGCCGCGGTGCCCTCGGCGTAGTGTGCCAGGAGGCGCTGGTCGTGCTCCAGCATCACCCGCAGCGCTCGGCTGCGGGCGAGGAACTCGGGCAGGCTTCCCGAGGAGAAGAGCGCCTGCACCGGTCCGGCCTCGCCGGTCTTGTACAGAGCGACGGCGCGCCGGGCCATGGCATCGCGGGTGCGGCTCTGGCGGGCGGCGATCTCCTCCTCGCGCCCCTCCAACGAGCGCAGGGCGTCGCGCGCAGCGGAAGCCCGCTCGCGGGCCCGCGCCGTCTGGCGGCCCAGCTTGTCGGCCGACTGCTCGATCTCCTCGAGCGTCTCGAGGAGCCCCCGCTCGCGGCGCTCGAAAGCCTCCACCCGGGCACGTCGTTCCTCGATGGCGGCACGAACCGCCTCGAGCTCCTTCGCCCGCTCCGCGTCGGAATCCGCTCCCCGAGCCGTGGGAGCCAGGAGCAGCCCGATCAGCACGCCGACCCGCCACCTCACGCGCGCAGCCCCTGGAAGACGGCGGCGGCCGAGCCCGCCAGCCCGAGGCCCGCACCGGCGCCGATCAGGCGCAGCACGCCGCCCGGGGTGAGGAAGCGCGGCTCGGCGAAGCCGAGCAGCATCGAGAGCCCGGCCTCGATCTCGGGCAGGATCAGCCGGAACAGCCCGTAGAGGATGACGACGGCCAGCGCACCGCCGACGGCCCCCTGCAGCGCGCCCTCCACGAGAAAGGGCGTAGCGGCGAAGGGGCGGCTCGCGCCGACCAGCGAGAGGATCTCGAGCTCGTCGCGACGCGCGTACACCGCGAGTCGGATCGTGTTCGCGACGATCGCCAGGGTGGCCAGGGCCAGCACCAGGCCGACACCGGCGCCGATCCCGCGCACCAACGCCACCGCGCGCGCGTACCCCTCCACCCACTCCTGGCCGTAGGCCAGGTCGGAGACTCCGGGCAGACCGTCCAGGGACTCGACGACCACCCGCATGCCCTCGGGCGTGCGACGCCGCTCGGCGAGGGTGATCTCGAGCGAAGCCGGAAGCGGGTTCTCCTCCAGCTCGGCCAACAGGCCGCTGGCCCGGCCGACCCCCTCGCGGAAGCGGGCCAGCGCCTCGTCCTCGCTCACGACGTCCACCTCGAGGACGCCCTCGATCGTCGCCACGCGGCGGGCCAGGGCCGCCCGCTCGGCGACGGGCAGCCCGGACTCCAGATAGGCGGTCACGCGCAGGTCGTCGCCGAAGCGATCCAGCAACCCCTCCATGTTGGTCAGCAGCAGGGAGAAGGCGCCCACCAGGACGAGCGCGATCCCGATGGTGCTGATGCCGACCGCGGCCGTGACGGGGCTGGCCCGCAGGCCGCGCAGCGACGTGCGCGCGAAGTAGCGGAGGTGAGCGCCCGCGCGGCTCACGGCCGCACACCCACCGCGGCCCGGTCCTCCTTGATCCGCCCGGCCTCGAGGTGGAGCGTCCGCTTCCCGTAGCGGTCCACGGTCGGCAGGTCGTGGGTGGCCACGATCACGGTGGTTCCGCGCACCGACGCGTGGGCGATCAGGTCCATGATCTCGAGGGTGAGCTCGGGATCCAGATTCCCGGTCGGCTCGTCGGCGAGGAGCAGCTCCGGCTCGCCCGCCAGTGCCCGCGCCAGGGCCACGCGCTGCTGCTCACCGCCGGAGAGGGAGAGGGGGAAGTGGTGGCGACGGTGCTGCAGGCCGACCTGCTTCAGCAGCGCGAAGACCCGTCGGCGGACCTCCCGGGGCGGCCTTCCCAGCACCTCGAGCGTGACGGCGACGTTCTCTTCGACGGTGCGGTTGGCCAGCAGCTTGAAGTCCTGGAACACCACCCCGATGCGCCGCCGCAATCCCGGAATCGCCGAGTCGCGCAGGCGCGCGATGTTGCGCCCCCTGAGGATGATCTGACCTTCGCTCGGCTTCTCGGCGGCGAACAGCAGCTTGAGCAGGGTCGTCTTGCCCGCACCGCTGGGGCCGGTGAGGAACACGAACTCGCCCTTCGCCACCTCCAGGGTGACGTCGCGCAGGGCGAAGGTGCCCGGAAGGTACGACTTGGAGACGTGGTACATCTGCACCAGCGCGTCGCGGCGCGCGGACTCACCGGGCGACGGCGCGGCGCTCAAGCCCGGTCCGCCGGGATCACGAAGCGGTGCGCTTGCGCTTGCGCGCGGAGTCGACCAGATACTCGAGCACCACCTCGTCGAGGGGCTTCTCGCTGACGATGCCTTCGCCGAAGGAACGGGCCTCGCTCCGCGTCGCCGGCACCGGGGTGGGCTCGGCGGTCACGGAAGGGGGCTCGGGGCGGGTCGTGGCGCCGGTCACGTCGGGCTCCGCGCCGTCGCTGAACACGTCACCGAGCACCTGGGTGATGATCTCGTCGAAGGCGTTGCCTCGAAGACGCTTCAGCATCGACTTGTGCTGGGTCTCCATCCGGCTCTTCACGCCCGCCTCGCGGTCGTCGCAGTCCAGCAGCTCCTCGTAGCCGCTCTTCTCCGACGCCAGAATCGTCCCGCCGTGGTAGAGGTGCGTGATGATGTGCGGCGCGCGCACGCCGCTGTCCTCCGTCTGCACGTGGAACAGCACGCCGCGGTGTCGGATGTTGGTGTTGAAGCCGGAGAGCATCCGGGTCCGTCCCCCCCAGAAGCGGACGCGGTGGCGCCGAGTGTGCGCGAGCGATCCCACGGGCGCAAGCAACTGCGCCCCGATGGGCCCCGGCACGGCTCGTCTTTCACCGACTCCGCCCGTTCCGGGCGTATCGGCGGGACGGAGGACGCGCTGAATGCCGGGGCCGCGGCTTTCCGCGGCCCCGGCAGGAGCGCCTCAGGCGCCGCGCCGTCGGAAGGCCGCGAGCGCCCCCATCCCGGCCAGCCAGGCGACACCCGGCTCGGGCACCGACAGCGGCGCCGATCCCGGCGTGGGCACGTCCAGCAGGGCGAAGTCGAGCGCGTTGTCGTCCGTGTCCACGTCGGCCAGGATCCGGGCCAGGCTCTGGCCGTTCGCGGCATCGGGCGCCGGCGCGCCCTCCCCGGCGAAGACGTCGCCCGCAGCGAAGCTCCCGTAGCCGAGAGCGTCGAGGACCCCCTCGCCCAGGAGCAGCACCACCGAGTCCGGACCGTTCTGCAGCTCGAACGGCGCGACCTGATCGGCCTCGGGGACGAAGGTGCCACCTCCGGCCGCCTCGTCCGCCAGTACGAAGATCCCGTCCACCGGGATCGTGCCGCTGAGCTCGACGATCGGACCGATCGCCCCGTTGCTCCCGTTCACGCCCTCGAGTCGCATGCCGTCGAGAACCGTTCCCGGGGTGCCGTAGAGCTCCACGAAGGTGTGGCCGTCGTCCGAGCCCGCGGCGTCGTAGCGGACCTCCGAGATCAGGGGCAGGGCCGCCGCCGAGGGCGCAGCGACCAGGAGCACCGCCCCCAGGGCGGCGCACCGGACCGGGTTCTTCCACATGAGTTCCTCCTTTCGGGGGTGAGGTCGCATGGGGCCGGTGTGCCGCGAGGTGCCGTCGGGGACGGAGTCGGGCGGCCGGCCGCCCGTCATCGGCAGGCCGTTCGTCGGCAGGCGGGTCGGCGGTGCGCCGTGCTCTGTCGGCGGGCGGGTCGGCGGAGCGCCGTGTGTCATGGGTCAGCGGACCGCCGTGTGTCTGGAGAACCACCCGCCCGTCCAGGCGTCGAGGCCCGCGGCCAGCTCGTCGGCGCGCAGGCGGAGGCTCAGCGCCTCGTCGCCCGCGGCCGACGCCAGCCCGGCCAGCACCCGACGCCGCTCGAAGTAGAGGCGGTTCACCTCGTCGAGGACGTCGTCGCGCAGCTCGATCACCTCGCGCGCCTCACGCGAGACGTCGAGCGCCTCCGGGTGGAAGGCGGCGTCGCCCAGGTCCCAGGACAGCGTCAAGCTGAGGCCGTACTCCCGGGCGCGACTCTCGTCGCGATCCAGGAACTCGCGCAGCTCTCCCGAGGTGAACGTCTGGTCGCGGTCGCGGCTGCGATCCCGCTCCATGTCGTGGCTCGCGCGCAGGTCGACACGCGGCAGCCAGCCCCGCCGGTCCACTCCACGCCGCAGCTCGCGCATCCGTCCGGGCCCCAGACCCAGGTAGGCGAGCGCCGCTCGCTGCACGGTCCGCACCGCCGGATCGTCGAGCCCGCCGAGTCCCGAGAGGGAGAAGGGAGCCGCGACCGCCCGGCCGGACGCGAACAGTCCCGCCGCAGTGGCCGAGAACACGACCCGCCCGGCCGCGGCCAGGCCGTTCACGGCCGCACGCCCGAAGGGCGCATCCACGCGCTGCAGACCGACCTCGCCGCCCTCGGCCTCGAACAGGCCCCGATCGGTGGCCAGGCGCAGGCGCCCTTCCGCATACAGGATGCGGCGCGCCTGGACGCCCGGCGGCAGAGTCAGACGCGTCCGCACCCAGTCCTCCTCGTGCGCGAGCCAGCCCGCTCCCAGCGCGACGACCCGCCCGTCCGGCCCGACGGCCAGATCGACCGCGCTGCCGCCGGCGCCCTCCAGCGCCACGCGCAGTGCGCGAGCCGGACGCGGCGCCTCGCCGCCCGGCTCCACGCCAATCCGATACAGGTGCCGCCCGAAGCTCGCCCAGACCTCAAAGGATCCTTCAGAAGTCCCTGTGCCACGGATGGAAATCGCGTCCGGCGATCCAGAGGGAAGACCCTCCGAGAGATGCGTCCAGCCGCTGCCGGGGCCGCGCAGGAAGAGGCCTCCCCGGGCAGCCGCCACGATGTGCCCTGCGCCCGAGGCGAGGCGCTGCACGTCGCGATCGCGCTCGCCGGCGCCCGGATGAGCCGGCTCCATGCGGCCGCCGGCATCCAGCCGCCAGACTCCGCGCGCAGCGCCGATCCAGAGCGCCCCGTCGGCGTCGAAGGCGACGTCGCGCACCTCTCCGTGGACCGCGTGACGCGTCCAGCCCGCGCCCCGTCGCAGCCAGACGCCCGACGCAGAGGCCGCCGCGAGCGACCCATCCACGTCGCCGGCCACCGCCACGAGCGCGGCGCTCCGCGCCGGGCCCGGAACCCGGGTCCAGGCTTCTCCGGGGGCTTCCGAAGGAGCCATCGCGACGATCGCGACCAGCACGGCGAGCGGAGAGACGAGACGGGTCGGCACTGCGCCCGGAGGAGCAAGCGGCGTGCCACGCCCGGCGGGGCGCCGAGCGCCCCCGGGACCCGTACGCCGTGGAGGCGCGGCCGCAGCCCTCCCGAGAATCCGGGTCCACGCCGCCGTGGGGAGCCCGCGCGCTTGACGCTCCCGACGGTGTTCTCGACACTCGCCGCCCATGGGACGGACGGCCGCACGGGCGGCACTGGCGATCGCACTCCTCCTGACCGCGGGTCGTGGCGTCGCGGCGGAGGACACGGGCCGTCCCACCATCTACAAGTGGGTCGACGAGAACGGCATCGCCCACTACACGACCGATCGCAAGCGCATCCCCCGCAACCTCCGCAACAAGATCCGCGGTCTCGACGAGGTGAAGGCCGAGCAGGCCGCGGCAGGCGCCGCGGGCGGCGGAAGCGCCGCCGCCGCGACGGCGCCCAGCCGCTACGACCTCTATTCGGTGCGCGACGCCGACGAGCTGGGAAGCGGGGTGGCGGGCAGCGGGGTCACGCGAGGCGGCTTCCAGGAAGGCGAGGACCCGCTCGGGGACGGAGATCTCGGGACGGTGGATCCCTCTCCCGACCCCGCGGTGGTGGCGCGCCGCAACGAGATCGACCAGCAGATCGCCGACCTCGAGGCGGAGCTGGCCGAGGACGAGCTGAGGCTCAAGCAGCTGATCAGCCAGGCGCGCCAGGTCGAGGGTCAGCCGGCGCCGCTCTACGGCATGCCCGAGCTCGAGGAGCTGGCACGGCGCTTCCCGAAGCTCCAGGCGCAGATCGCGACCCTGCGGGCCGAGCGCCGCCGCCTCGAAGGAACGCCGTAAGGCGTCGCCGTGTCGGATCCCTCCGAGCGCGCCTCGGTCGTCGCCCTGGCCGGCGGGGTGGGCGCCGCGCGCTTCCTGCGCGGCCTGGTGGAGGTGGTCCCGCCGGGCGACGTCGCTGCGATCGTCAACACCGGAGACGACAAGGTCTTCTACGGCGTGCACGTCTCGCCGGACCTGGACATCGTCACCTACACCCTGGCGGACCGGGTCGATCGGACGCGCGGCTACGGCCTCGAGGACGACGGCTTTCGGGTGGTCGACGCCCTGGCGCGTCTCGGCCACGAGACCTGGTTCCGGCTGGGCGACACGGATCTGGCCACCGCCCTGCACCGGACCCTGCGTCTGGCCGAGGGGGCGGGCCTCGCCGACGTGACCGACGAGGTGCGGCGCGCCTACGGCGTGGCCACGCGCATCCTCCCCATGTCGGAGGACCCCTGCCCGACGTACGTGACTCTCGAGGGCGGTCGACGTGTCCACTTCGAGGAGTACCTCGCGCGGGACGGCGCCCCGGACGAGGTCTTGGACGTCGACCTCTCGGCGGCGCGCTGCGCCCATCCGGCGCCGGCGGTGCCCGAGCTGCTGGCCGGAGCCGAGGTGGTGCTCGTCTGTCCGAGCAATCCGGTGGTCTCGATCGGGCCGGTGCTCGCGGTGCCGGGGATCCGCCAGGCGCTGGCGGCGTCCCAGGCGCCCGTGGTGGCCGTCTCGCCCATCGTGGGGGGCGCACCGATCAAGGGCCCCGCGGCCCAGCTCCTGCGCGGCGTCGGGGTGGAGGTCTCGGCGCGCGGGGTGGCCGGCCTCTACGCCGACTGGGTGGACGGATTCGTGCTCGATCGGCGCGATGCCGCGCAGGCTGCCGACGTCGAGGCGCTCGGCCTGCGCGCGGCGGTGGTCGACACCATCATGCGCGACGCGGCTGCGGCCGCGGAGCTCGCCCGCGCCAGCCTGGACCTGGCCCGCAGCCTGCGATGATCGCAGCGCTCGTGCCGGTGAGGGGCCTCGGGGACGCCAAGAGCCGCCTGCGTGCGGCCCTGTCCAGCGACGCCAGGAGCCGTCTGCGCACCCCCCTGCCCAGCGGGGCTCCGGAGGCCCTGGCCCGGGCCATGCTCGAGGACGTGATCGGAGCCCTGCGCGCGGTGCCGGCCGTCGACGTCGTGGCCGTGGTCACCGGCGACGAGCACACGGCGAGCGTGGCCGAGAAGACGGGCGCCCGGGCGCTCCTCCGGCCCGAGGCGGGACTCAACCCCTCCCTGGACGCGGCCGCGAACGAGCTGGCCGGCGAGGGTCTCGCCGCCCTCCTCGTCCTGCTGGGGGACGTCGCGGGCGCCACCCCCGCGGATCTGGCTCGCCTGTTCGAGGCCCGCGACGACCTGGGCGGCCGCGGCGTCGTGCTCGCACCGAGCGATGACGGAGGCAGCGCCGCCCTGCTGCGCGCACCCCACGACCTCATTCCGAACGCCTTCGGACCGGACAGCGCGGCGCGCCATCGCGCCCTGGCGCGCGCGGCGCGGGCGCCGTTGCGCGAGCTGGCCCTGCCCTCGTTGGCGCTGGATCTGGACAGCGCCGAGGATCTGGACGCGTTCCTGGCCGCGCCCGGCGCCGGCGCACGCACCCGGGCCCTGCTCGCCGAGCTGGGCTGGGGCCGGCGATGAGCGCGGCGATCCGGCTGACCCCGCTCCGGGGCGTGCCGCTGGTCGCGCCCGGCGACGACCTCGCCGCCCTCCTGGCCGCCGCTGCGGAGCGGGCGGGGATCAGCCTGCGCGACGGCGCCCTCGTGGTCTGCCAGAAGGTCGTCTCCAAGGCGGAGGGCCGCGTGGTGGCCCTGGCCGAGGTCGAGCCCGGCCCCGAGGCTCGCCGCATCGCGGCCGAGGAGGAGAAGGACCCCCGCCAGGTGGAGCTGGTCCTGCGCGAGAGCGCGCGGCTGGTGCGGCGCGGACACGGCGTCCTCATCGCCGAGACGCGCCACGGCTTCGTCTGCGCCAACGCGGGGATCGACCTCTCGAACGCACCCGGCGAGGACATGGCCGTGCTCCTGCCCGAGGACCCGGACGCCTCCGCGCGGCGCCTGCGCGACGCCCTCGCACCGCGCGACGCCCGCCTCGGCGTGATCGTCTCGGACACCTTCGGTCGCCCCTGGCGCGAGGGTCTCGTGGACGTCGCACTGGGCTGCGCAGGCATGGCGCCCATCCGGGACGCCCGCGGCGAGAGCGACCTGTCCGGCCGCGAGCTCCAGGTGACCACCACCGCCACCGCCGACCAGCTCGCCGCAGCCGCCGGCCTGCTGATGGACAAGGCCGCCGGCATCCCGGCCGTCTGGATCGAGGGCGTGGCCATCGAGGGCGATGCCCCCCTCCGCTCCATCCTCCGCGACCCGTCCAACGACCTCTTCCGGTAGGTCGGGAGACGGGTAGCGCGCAGGCTTCTGCAGAGGGCGGTGGCGTGCCGTGCGAGCTCGGGCCTCGGGCTGGTCTAGGTGATCAGCGGATCGAGTACCGACCAGAGGGCGTCGATTCCGAAGTTGGTGGTGGCGGAGGTGGCGACTACGCGTTCGGCGGGGAGGTCGAAGGCGCG